>JAMDDR010000424.1 GCA_023488685.1 Chloroflexota bacterium
AAGGACAGACCGGCTTCTGGCGATATGGCCACGGCGACGATTGGGCGCAGGTGGTGGATGCCGACTGCGACCTGTTACGGCGTTTTGCACGCGCTGGCGGCGACTGGTTCAACGGCCGGCTGGCCGAGATCGGTTGCCCGGTTTTGTTCACCGGCAGCCTGCGCGACGAGCTGCTGCAAAACGCCGGCCAGCAAATGTGCGCGATGGCGATGCAAGTCAAGGGCAGCCAGGTGTTCTTCACCAGCGAAGGCAGCCACCCGCTCATGTGGAGCCGCGCCGCTGATTTCCGGCGTGCCGCCGATGGCTTCCTCGGCCAGTGGCATTAGACCAACCACCCTCTGAAGAGGACTTTCAGCCCTCTGAAGAGGACTTTCAGCCAAGGCCACCAAGAGCACCAAGAATGCTAAAGTTGTCTTCTTGGTGCTCTTGGTGGCCTTGGTGGTTCCAAGGTCGTTCACGCGCCTGGAACGAAAGCGGGGCGAGTCCGATCAACACGAACTCGCCCCGCAGACGAAGCGCTTGCGACGCCGGTCTACTTCGCCGGCAACCCGCGCGGGTTGTACTTCTCATCCTGGCGTGGCTGCTCCACCGCTGTCTTGCGCCCGGTCAGCGCGTTGCGGAGTGCCGCCAGCGCGCGGTCAAAGATGTTCGGCACGATGACTGTCACACCCTCGGGTGTGCGCCGGTTATTGAACTTTGCCTCAAAGGCCTTGAACTCGGCCTGTGCGATCTGATTCGTTTGATATAGCATTGCCTCTTCCCCTGTGCTGATGCGACCCTATGCCAGGGTGCGCCTGGTTCGTCTATGTTTTGAATCGCGTGATTGTGCAGGATGGCGCCACGGCGCGCATGCGCCAATGGATAGAACATCCGTTCAGACTTTTGGCGGAGGTCCGCTTACGGACCCGGAGCGGACTTACCTGGCCAGGGCGCCGGCGATGCGGCGAGTGCCACGGCGCGGTTGTGCCGGCAGCAGCTTGCGTAACAGTGCCAGGATGCGCTGGACAATGCTGGGCGCCATGACGCGCATGCTATCCGGCGCTGGCCGGCGGCTGAGTTGCGCGAGCCGCGCGGCGTGTTCCGCCTTCGCGATATCGTATGCTTGCAGGTAAAACATGGCCCCTCCTTGTGTGATTTCGTTCGTCTACTTGAATGGCATTGAGTATGCCAGCCGGCCCGAGCACTTTCATGCGTCATTGGACAGAGCGCCGGTTAAGCCTTTTGGCCGACTTCAACAGGATTCAGCAGTCACTCCGAGAAGTCGCAGGCGCGCAACACGTCGAACGTGCGGCGCATGCGCACGATCGACAGCTCCACCCTGCGGCAGTTGTTGTCGGAGTAGTCAAAAAGCGGGTGATTCTTTATACACTGTCCGGCTACTGATGCCAGACAGGAGGCGATTCTTCGTGCTTTTCGCACGGCATCTACAAAAGCACCCACGGCATTCGTGCCGGCGCTCATACACTAGCCGTACAGTGGTGCGTCAATAGTCGCTGTGTGCTCTTGTGTTTTTGCGACCGCCCGGTATGATGTTTGTTGAAGTAGCGCATCACCTTGTGTGATCGCTCCTTCAAACGACTGAAGTTACTGGGTTGGTGTTCCGGCCTCTCTTGTGTTGACTCCGTGCGTGTTGTTGCAATCTTTGACCGATGTGTGCCGTATAGCGCATAGGCTCGCGCCTGTCCGTTGACAAATGTATGGGTCGCAACACGCATTGTGCCATGCTGCTATGGCCCTGCGCTGACCCGACGTTGCAATCACTCCATAGGGGTATCTGTGAAGACACATCGCTCGCTCATCGTTCGCACGGTTCGCACCGCCATCGTGATCGGCCTGTCGTTGCAGATGGTGTTTACCAACACCGCACGACCTGCCTCAGCTATACCGGCCTCATCAACCGTTTCCACGCCCACCCAACCACTGATGTTGCACGCGCCGGAAGGGCCAGGGAAGTCCGACCCTATCCCCCAGGCGGATACGCCCGTCGCCCCCGCGCTCGTAAATGCGCGTCATGGTGGGCGTGTGCGCGGAAGCAGGCACGCCGAGGTGGCGTTTACCCCTGGGGCGTTGCGTTCGGATATGGTGGTCAGCATCACGGAATCCTACCGGCTGGATGCTGTAACACTCGATAGGGAAAGCGTTACGACACCCGAAAGTCTGTTCATCACCGTGCTGCCACACATGCCTTCTTTCGATGCGCCTGTCACGCTGACCGTGGACTTAAGTGGTTTTCTGACGGCTGAGATGTGGGCAAGTGGCAGGCGTCCAGTGCTCCACTACCTGCGGCCAGTGGAGACGGACAAAGCTGAGTTGTCTGAGCCTGACGTAGCCGCGGAGCGCAAGCCACTGACCTATGTGAGGGAGGAGTTAGCGGCTACGTTTGACCCGTACACCTGGCGCCTTATTGCGCCACTCAGCCACTTCTCCACCCTGGAGCTGAGCACTGCAGCAGAAGTGGGGGCGCCCCAACCATGGGAGTTTACCTCCAACCTTGGAGAGATTAACCTTTTCCGCGGCGCGGCCACATATGCCATGCCCATCCAGGTTCCCGCGCTGGCGGATGGCACGCAGCCGCACCTAAACTTGTCATATTCAAGCGCCGCCACAGAAGCCTCGGCTGAGGATCAGCATGGACTTACCTATGGATGGAGCCTGGATGTACCGCACATCAGTCGCGCGATCAGAGTGCGCAGGGAAGACGATGGGAGCGAAGCCAAATACCGGATCATGGTGGATTCGGAGCCGGATGCCTACAAGCTTAATCTTGATGGAGCCGCCTATTATCTCCGCAACATCTCGGGGAGTGACGACGAATATGTCACCGAGCCCTATGCGCCAATACGTGTGGTACGTTGCGAGACCGGAAGCACGCATCCCGACTGTAACATTCCTTACACAATGTGGTACGACGCAGTGCAGGGAAATGGGGATGGCGCCGACACTTGCACCCGTAGTGAGTGGTACTACTTCAATCCTGGTTATTGGCAAGTTTGGACTGCAAATGGAACCCGGTATGTGTTTGGCTTGGATCAAGCGAGCACGGTCTATTACGCCTCATTCCTCGACCCGGCACTTGCTCTGGATGGCCGCAAGCTGGAATACCAGGCTTGGTATCTGAGTCGTGTTTACTCCCCTCTACGTGACAATCCCACCTTGAACCAATGGACGGCCCAATATGTCTATACTCAGACTTACAGTATTGATACTACCTCCGCTAACGGGAAGCATGAGGGACAAGACTGCCCTGCTTACGGGGAAGTGCATGAACGTCAGCCACAGATTTGGTCGATCAACTATGGAAATAGCCAGGGGCTTGGCGGTTCGAGCCATTACACAGTTACCTTTGGCTACTGGTACGGCTCGTACATGGTATGGCGCTTGGACAGAATTAGAGCGTATGCCAGCTCCACATTACTCAAAGAGTATGAAATAGGATATTGCAACGACTTCCAGGACCCAGGTGAATATGCTTGCATTGGCAGCATTCAAGAAAAGGCATGGAACGGTTCCAGTTTGGATCATCTGCCGGCGACTACATTCGAATACACCAGAACCACAGACCATTTGTTGACTGCCATCAATAATGGTTATGGAGGACGCGTCGAATACACTTACGGCTGGGCAGACGGCGGGGACAAAATATACTACCGTGTAGGAAAGCGCACCACCACAGACGGGGCCGGTGGCACAACAGAGGATACTTACGAGTACTCATCCCCGTGTTTCAATTACACGTCCACCTCATGTTACCTGGGCCATGATGCGATATGGCAGAACGGCGATAGCAATCCTCAACAAGGTGCGCTGGTTGGTCACGAATACGTGGTCCAGACGACTGCCCCGCCGGGGGGGAGCGCACTAGCCAAAACATCTCACCACATGTACGCCGACAGGAAGAAGCTTGGCTATGAATATGAGACGCGGCATTTGGATGGTGCTGGCATCGCCCTGAGCGCACAGACGATCAACTATGCACTTAGAGAGGGAACCGCGTTTTCCCTTCCACAAGACGCCTGGTTCATCGCACCAACGACCGTAACAGATTTCATCAGCGGTGACATCGGCACATCGCCCTATATTCAGGTGGGGTACGAGTATGGCAACACGACCAACGGCCTGCCCACCGCCGTTTACGAATACGGGTTGGATGGCAGCGGCGACGAGCGCAGCACGCACCGCACCTATGCCGTGAACACGCCTCTCTGGATCGTGGACAAGCTG
>JAMDDR010000240.1 GCA_023488685.1 Chloroflexota bacterium
TTCCCTCCTTATAGCCCCGTGATTTCAGCGAACAACTGAACCGGCTCACACCGATGCAATCCACACTCATCGATAACGGCGCCATCGACCTGATGGATGAAATGGGTGCCGTAAAGACGGCGTTGCAGACATTGGTCGATCGCATCCGCAATGCCCCCCAGGGCTACGCCGGCTTCTTTGATGCCGTGCGGGTGAAGGAAGACGACCTTGATCGCCTGGAAGCGTTTGACCAACAACTGGTCGCCGAGATTTCCAAGGTGAGTGGCGCGTTCGACAGCCTGGATCAGGCGGTCCAGGCAAACGCGGACGTCAAGCCGGCGATCAACGCGGCCAGGGCGTCAGTGCAGGATGTGGTAACGTTGTTCAATAAGCGCAGTAGTGTAATCACGGGGCTATAAGGAGGGAACCATGGCACGGATTATCGATGTAATCGAATGGCCCGACCAGGGACCAAATGACATTGTGAAGCGCGTGCCCGAGGCAGGTGCGGGCGATATCCGGCTGGGCGCGCAGGTCATCGTGCGCGGCGCGCAGGTAGCGGTGTTCTACCGCGACGGGAAAGCATTGGATACGTTCAAGGAGGGGCGCCACACGCTCAATACGGCGAACCTGCCGTTGCTGTCGAGCCTGATCGGCCTCGCCACCAACAACCGGACCCCCTTTCCCGCCGAGGTCTACTTTGTCACGACCAAGGACTTCATCGACATGAAGTGGGGCACGCCGGGCGAGATCACCGTGCCCGACAGCGTTCTTGGCATGGTGCAATTGCGCGCTTTTGGCACCTACTCAATGGCCATCAGCGACCCGCTGCGGTTCGTCAACCAGGTAGTCGGCGTGCAGGGGTTGTACGGCACCAGCCAGATCAACGACTATCTGCGCGGCATCATGCTGAGCGAGATTGCCGGTGTATTTGGCAACGTCATGCGCACCAAGTCTCTGCTCGACCTGGCGGCGTTACAGGCCGATCTGGGCCCGGCCATTCAGGCCAAGGCGGCCGACGATTTCGACGCCATCGGCATCCAGTTGAAGAAAGTGTACGTGATCCAGGTGCAACCCAGCGAAGAAACTGCAAAGGCGATCAGCCAGCGCAGTGCCATGGGCGCGCTCGGTGTCAACTACATGCAGTATCAGGCCGGGCAAGCCATGCGCGAGGCAGCTCAGAATACATCTGGCGGAGCCGCTGGTACAGGTGTCGGTCTGGGCGCCGGTATCGGCCTGGGCCAGATCCTGGGTCAAACCATGGGCGCCGGGATGAACCAGCCTGCGTCACAGCAGCAGCCATCAACACCAGCAGCCGGCGGCGCGCAAACCAAGGCGCAGATTCGCCAGGCGCTCGCCAACCTCGATATTCGCCTCGCCAACGGCGAAATCAGTGAAGCGACCTATAACAAGCTACAGGCAAACCTGACGAAGTTGCTGGAGACCGCCCCGGATTAGTGCGGCTTGCAAATCAACAAACCGCTCCAGACACAGCAAGAGCAGGGGATACCATATTGTTTATCCCCTGCTGCTTCTGACCTCCGTGCCAGGCCTGGCCCCAACCAAACGCTGAGCTAAACTCCACAGTCATGAGCCAAGCATCCAACGTTTTTGACGTCGTCGTCGGCGGCGGCGGGCCCGCCGGCATCGGGGCCGCCGTCGCCGCAGCACGCACAGGCAAACGGGCCGCGCTGATCGAGCGCTACCCGGTGCTCGGCGGCATGGGCACCGCCGCGCTCGTGAACAACTTCTGCCCGGCTCACTGGGATGGCGAGCGCTTCATTATTGGCGGTGTGTTCGGCGAACTACGCCACCGGCTCATCGAGCGCAAGGCCATCTACTCACTAAAGCCGCTGCCGACAACCAACCCAATTCTTGAACCTTACAATCCGGATGTCTTCGCCGAGGAAGTGGCCACGCTCTGCCACGCCGCAGGTGTGACACTGCGTGTTAACACCAAAATCACGGCAGTGGAGTTTGTAAATGAGCAGCGTGCCAGTGTCAGGCTGGAGGATGGGCAGCATCTCACGACCACGACTGTCGTGGATGCTACGGGTGATGCGCTGATCGCCCACCACGCAGGCGTCCCATCGACATTTGGCAACCCGGACACCCACGCCGTCATGCCACTGACATTTTGTTACATGATTGGCCCAATCGACCTGGCCGCTGCCAGAGCCGGCTTGCCCGAAGCCGTGCGATACGACGAAGTGACGGGTGAGACCTTCTTCTACTTCTCTGGCTGGCACCCGGTCGTCGATCAGTGGGTGAAGGAGGCGCGCCAGAAGGGCGAGTTAAGCATCCCGCGCGATCATATTTCCGCCATCGTCAGCGTCCCTGGGCAACCCAACTACGCCACAGTGAACTTCGGGCGCGTCACCATCGCGGATCCCACCGATCCCGCACAACTCTTAAGTGCGGAGGCAGAAGGCCGGCGGCAGGTCGAAGAGGGCATTCGCTTCTTCCGCAAGTACATCCCCGGCTTGCAACATGTTGAACTGGTGCAACTGGCGCGCCAGATTGGTGTCCGCGAAACGCGCCAGATCACAGGGCTGTATACCCTCACGGCCGAGGACGTCCTATCGTGCCGCCAGTTTGAGGACTGCATCGCGCAGTGCTGCTACCCCATCGACATCCACGAACCCGGCAAGGACACGACGCTCATGAAGCATCTGCCGCACGGTGCACATTACGATATCCCATGGCGCTGCCTGGTGCCACGCAGCGGTCCGGACAACCTGATCGTCGCCGGGCGCAGCATCTCAGCCACGCCTGAGGCGATGAGTTCGTTTCGCGTGTCGCCGGCGGTGCTGGCGATCGGCGAGGCAGCCGGCGTCACGGCTGCCCGCGCGGTCGAGTGCTGCTGCGCCATTCGCAACGTCAACCCGGCCGATGTGCAACAGCGGCTACTTGAAACTGGGGCCATCCTGGCCTGATGTGCCCTTGACCTGATCCTCACAGCCAATGACCTCTCCCCGGATCAGCACACGCCCCTGGTCCGGGCAGCGCACTTCAAAGCAAGACGCTCTGCCCTCTCCGACTTCCAGGCTCGCACCATTCAGAAGTGCATAAACGGACGGATAGATGCATTGCCACAGCTCGTGGCAGATCGGTGGACAAATGTCCCCCACGATAAATGCCTGTCCTGGCCGATGAATTCCGGCCCGGCAGGCTGACTTCGTGATCGTTAACTTGACCTGGTTCACACGCTTGAATTCTCCGTAGACACCTGACAGGTCTGTCTGTTTATAACGGCGTCGCCAGCAAATTACTGCGCAGGAACGCCTCGGCATATTCGCTCCCGCGCTGGAAACCACGCGTTTGCCCCACCCCGCGTATGTATTGAGCCACACGCGGCAGCACATCCAGTTGTGACGTCATGGCCTCCATCGCCTCTATCTTGGTGTTGATCGTCGCGCTGATATCCACGAGGATGGTCGGATGCGGGAATAATTCCAGGATCTCGTAGAAGTAGAACTCCGGCGTGTAGTACGGCGCGCCCAGGTCGGCCAGCACGTGATCCCAGGCTTTCCAGCGCGCTTCGTCGGTGATCTCGGCAACGGCGCGGTGGTCGCGGTGCTTGTCCTCGTACCAGTGCGAGAAGATCACGTCCGGCTTGATCTGCCGGATCAGGCGCACACACTCCTGGTAAGTGGCCGTATCGTTGACCACACCCTGGCTCGGCCTGCCCAGGAAGATGCGCTCCTTGATGCCCAGGATGGCATCCGCCGCGCCCGCCTCGGCACGGCGCATCTCGGCGATCTTGTCTTTCAAGTCCGCGCGAGAGTAGCCCGTGTCTTTGGTGCCGCCCGTAAACGTCACGACGAACACCTCAGCGCCCATCGCGCTCAGCCGCGAGATCGTGCCGCCTGGTCCGATGATCTCGTCGTCCACGTGCGCCCCAAACACCAACACTCGCCGCCAGTCATTCAGGTTCATCATGTCTCCCTTGGGTGATTGCTCAATCCTCCCAACGCTCCAAGCCGGATGGCGCGCGGCTGAAACCGAGCGGCTGCAACCACGCCTGTGCCGCACTCCCCAGCACGGGCTTACCATTCCAGTGCGTGATCGTCAAACGGCGTGGCGCACCAGGCCGGCCCAGGTAAGCTCTCATCGCGCGTTGCACCACGTCCGGCTCCACGCCTTGTGTCGTCGTCATGCGTTCGCCATTGTCCTCCGCCACCAATACCGGCTGGCCGT
>JAMDDR010000143.1 GCA_023488685.1 Chloroflexota bacterium
AAGTGACACAGTTGCTGTCGCGTACCTGCGGGCGGCGCCTCCGAAGGCGTTCGACAAGGCATTGGCGGTCCGCCCTGTGGAGCATGCCCTGCGACGCCCCGACCTGGGCCAGGAGTTCCGCGGCTACCTGTGCACCCTGGACCTGAGCTAGGGCGCGAGCGGGGGCCTGGTGGGCCCAGGATCCGGTTGCGGTTCACCTTGCGCGCGGGCGCTGATGGCGTTCGTCTCCCAGGCCGCGCGTGGAGAGTGCGAGCAATACGGCGCAGACCGTTGGGGGCGCGATCTTTGGTCAGGGATCTGGTTTCCTACCTTCCAGCCAAGGCGACGATGACGTTGATACTCTCGTTTGATCCTGAGAATGTACGTGGCGTTGAGTGTGACTGTTCAAGAGATGGTAAATGGTGTATAATGTAAGCAACTGGTAGACCCCTTGCAGTCCCAGAACACTTGTGCTATAATGGTTGCGTGGCGAAATCTTCTGGCCAGGAGCATGAAATGACCCATCCGTTCGCAACCTATCCCTCCATCGCGCCCGACGCCGAAGTGGCGCCCGAAGCCAGGATCGAACCCGGTGCGCGCGTCTGCAGCTGTTCATCCATCGGCGGCCAGGTCAGCCTGGGCATCAGCGTCTTTGTGGGGCGGAATGTGCACATCTCTGGGGAGGTCAACATTGGCCCGAACGTCCACATTGATGATGACGTGGACATCTGCGGCCCAGCAAACATCGCGGCGGATGTGTGGATCGGGCGGGAGACCTCGATCGGTTTCAGTAGTGTCCCTGGGGCCGCCGAACCGGTCGTAACCCGGATCGGTGAACGCGCCCTGATCGGCAAAGGCAGCGTGCTTGAGGGGGGCGTCTGCCTCGGGGAGTTCTCTTTTGTCCGTCAACGGGCCCACCTGTATGGCGACCTGCCAGCCCATGGAATGGCCTATGGCGACCCGGCTGTGCTGCATGCCTTCCACTGTCCGTGTGGGGCTGTTCTTCCGGTCACGCAGCGCAGCGGAATTGTCCTGACTCTGACCTGCCCTCGCTGCGGTACGGCGCTGCGGCTCACCGCCGCGGAGATGGAAAAGAACGGCCATATCCTTCTGCCAGATGGCCAAGTTGGGGCAAAGTTGTCTCTCGGTTTCATGCCAGCGTTCTGGGATTTTGGCGCTAACCTGGAGTAATGCGTGGAAACGCGACCGCTTCCGCACGAGTATCGGGACATGGCCCGGAATTAGTACTGATGACACGGCCGTCGTCTGCGCTGCAGGTGGCTCTGGGGGGTCCATCTGATTGCGAGTCGTCATCGCGAGGGACACATCAACCTGAGCGCCGTAGACATCAAACCGCAAACCGAGTGCTAGCAACGCTTGGCTGGTGTTGAAAACTTGGTGATGGATTTGAAGGACAAGGACAGAGAGACCCATTATCAAGCTCTTTGGCGGCGCAGTGCCGTTAGCCACGTCCCACTGTTTCTGAGAGGAGCTGACATATGGCGATGCTCCAAGACGGCGTTGAAAACTCGGCTCACGTCTTGAGCAAGGATTGGCCCGGTGGTCGTCCCTTCTGGAGCGGAAGACGCGTCATGGTCACAGGCGGGAATGGCTTCCTGGGCAGCCATCTGGTGCGCAAATTGCGCGAGCGTGGCGCAGACGTCTTTATCGCCGACATGGACCGCTATGACCTGAGGCGATTAGAGGACATTCGCCGGTCGCTCAACGATGGCCAGCCCCAGATGGTGATCCACTTGGCGGCTCGTGTGGGTGGGATTGGGGCGAACCTGGAACACCCGGCTGAATTCTTCTACGATAACTTGATGATGGGCGCGCCGCTGCTGCACGAATCCTGGCGGGCCGGGGTGGAGAAGTTCGTGGCCCTGGGGACAATCTGCTGCTACCCAAAGTTCACGCCGGTGCCATTCCGCGAGGAGAACCTATGGGACGGCTATCCCGAAGAAACGAATGCGCCCTACGGTTTGGCGAAGAAGATGCTGCTGGTACAGAGCCAGGCCTACCGGCAGCAGTACGGGTTCGACAGTATCTTCCTGATGCCTGTGAACCTGTACGGCCCCGGCGACAATTTTGATCCGGCCAGTAGCCACGTGATCCCCGCGCTGATCAAAAAGTGCGTGGAGGCGAAAGAAACGGGCGAAGACCACATCGTCGTGTGGGGCGATGGCACGCCGACGCGCGAGTTTCTCTTCGTGGAAGATGCCGCCGAGGGCATCCTTTTGGCGGCGGACCAATACAACGAGAGTGCGCCGGTGAACCTAGGCAGCGCCTTTGAGATTAGCATTAGAGCTTTGGTGCAAATGATTGCGCGCCTGACAAGCTTCACTGGCAAGATCCTATTTGACCCAACCAAGCCGAATGGTCAGCCGCGCCGCAAATTGGATACCAGTTGCGCGAAGGAACGCTTTGGCTTTGAAGCCAAGACGACGTTTGAGGAAGGGTTGTGGAGGACGATTGAGTGGTATGTCCAACAGCGCAACTCAAGCTGAATCTTACGGCGCAGGTATTGTTGGCGCCATGACACGACGACGTGTGTTGTTGCGGGGGCCGCACGGTTCACTGGAGCACATTAGCTGCAGCGATTTGTCAACGATGGGGATGCGGCTACCAGCACTGCCTGCTTGAGAAGCTTCTGTGCGCGTGCGGGCAGGGACCTCAATCTCGGCGGTTTGCCAGACAACTGTTTGCCGCCTTGGCGGAAGGCGATCTGCTTGAGCCAGAGTTCGGCCTCTTCGCGCGGCGCGGATCGGGTGCCTAATCTCTCCAAGCACGCAAGCTTGCGGCCGTCTTGGGGACGAGAGGTTTGAAGTCGCTATGCGCGACAACAGGCTTGCCACCGAGTGTCTGCGCGGGGCCGCGCGGCACCGATTTGAAGGAAGAAGGGCGGCTTTCACTCCTTGGTGGCGAATTTGCGGTGACGGTGTGGCGTTGCTTTCTGCCGAAGCAGTCGATCGGGAATCAACGCCTTTCCGTTGTGTGGTCATGGTGGCATGCGAACACCTGTGCCGCTGCTAGCGGCGCGCCTATAGCATGTCGCCAGGCTGTCTTCGCAACTGAACACTTTGCGGTCCGCGTCAGCGACCCGATGTTACGTTCTACTGGATCATTTGTGCTTCCCTCGAATCTCGTGGGATCGTTATATGTGGTGATCCCCCGCCGAGGCGCGTGATCCACTTGATCATCGAAGGTTTGGCAGGTACGGCGCTGACGCGATGAGCGGGGACCCGCTGAATGCACACCGAAAGTCCAGACGGATTGACAACCAGGATGCCTACCTTGACGGCCAAAATCCTTCGACAAGAGACACTGGCAGCCACGCGCTGGAAACGACTGGGACGGGAATTCCTCTGGGTAGTGTTAGGTCAGGCAACAGCTGCGATTGGTGGACTGTTTGGGGTGCGTGTGCTCACCCACGCTCTATCAGCCACGGCTTATGGTGAGTTGGCGTTGGGCATGACTGGGGCGACTCTAGTCCAGCAGATTCTGCTGGGGCCTATTGGGGGTGCCTCTCTCCGTATGTTTGCTCCGGCACAGGAGGCTGCCCAAGTTCGAGCCTACGTTCAGGGAGTTCAACGGCTTCTCGCCCAAGCAACTTCTGTTCTGCTAGGGTTTGCCGCACTGTTCAGTGTGGGATTGGGTCTGACTGGCAATGGCCAATGGCTTGGGCTCGCCGTCGCGACGATTATCTTCGCGCTGTTTTCTGGATATAGCTCGACTTTAGATGGGATGCAAAATGCCGCGTGTCAGCGGACAACTGTCGCTTGGCACGCTGGGCTGGCTGGGTGGCTGCGGTTCATCATCGCCGTAGGACTAGTCGGTATGGTTGGCGCATTCAGCCATGTTGCTATGGTTGGGTACGCATTGGCTTCGGCGTTGGTATTTGCCTCACAGTTCTGGTTCTTCCGTCGCCGCATTTTCTCTCTGACTGCTTCAGAGACACCCAGCACGTTGGCTCAATCGCGACAGTCGTTGAAAAGCATGCGATCATATGCCTGGCCGTTGGCAACTTGGGGTTTGTTCACCTGGGCGCAAATGGCGTCCGATCGCTGGGCCTTACAGGTGTTCACTTCCACGCGGGAGGTGGGCCTGTATGCCGTCTTGTACCAGTTGGGCTATTATCCGGTTACTATTGTTGCCGGCTTAATGGCGCAGTTGGTGGCACCGGTTTTCTTTCAGCGTGCTGGTGATGCGTCCGACGTTGGGCGGATGAAATGGGTGTACCGTGCAAATTGGCTGCTGACGTTGGCATCGGTGGGCTTGGCGTTCTTGGGGGCGGCGATGGCTGCGGTCTTGCATGGAGTTGTGTTTCAGTGGCTGGTTGCGCCGGAGTACCAATTCGTTTCCTGGCTGCTGCCAGGTATCGTATTCTCCGGCGGATTGTTCGCAGCTGGACAGCTCGCGTCTCTGTATTTGCTTAGCGCTACTGAGTCACGAAGTCTGCTTGCCCCCAAAGTCGTCACGGCCATATTGGGTGCGGCAGCGAATGTGATTGGCGCCGCCTGGTTGGGCTTGCCAGGAGTCATAGGGGCGGGCATTGTCTTCTCGGGGGCCTATCTTGTTTGGATTGTGTGCATGGTGGTAGCCCGACGCAAGGGCTTGGCGCTCCCAACGGGGTAGCTCTCAAACTCGGAGAGGGTCCCTCCGTCTTCGGCAGCCGTAGGACTTGAGACACGGCACGAGAACCGGTTCTCTGTTTCATTGACGGATGACTGCATCCGTAGCTTTGATTCGAATTCCGTGATCGCTTTGTGGCTTCGCGTGATACCTGGTTGAGAGTGACGCTGACGCGACTCTGCCAGAAGCCGAATCGGGTCACCCGTCTCTGACCCAGCTGCAACTGCACAAGCGCACGCCGAGAGCCCATTATGATCCACCGTTCCTGAATGACTGGGTGGGTAGCGCGGAGCTTTGTTCCCAAAGACATGGTTCAATTCAGACATCGGTTTGCAGAACCCATTAGAGGGTCTGCCAAGTCATGCCATTCGAGCCGTTGGTGTGGATTATCGCCCGTGAAACGAGCAGCAATCTGGCTCTATCAGTTGTTTCTACCTGTATTCGATCCTCTGCGGGCGGTTCGGGGGCTGTCGGCCTATCCTCGCTACGCTGGTGACTACCAACGCTATACCCGGCTAGCCGGTGCCGAGCCGCTGCATCCGACTGATGCTTACCCTCAACTGCACGACCGCACCGGCACCACCGGGATTGATGCCCATTACTTCTATGCTAACGGCTGGGCCATGCGCCGCATTGTGGCCCAACTGCCGGCACACCACGTGGACATCGGCTCGCAGACCATGTTCGTCAACCTGCTCAGCGCCGTGCTGCCCGTCATCTTCGTGGACTACCGGCCTCTGGAACCGCGCATGGCGGGATTGACCAGCCGCAGCGGCGACATTCTAAAACTACCCTTTGCCGATGGGTCGGTTGACTCGCTTTCCTGCCTCCACGTGGCCGAACACATCGGCCTGGGGCGCTATGGAGACCCACTCAATCCCCACGGCACGCGTCAAGCCTGCGCCGAGTTGCAGCGAGTGCTGGCGCCGGGCGGGAATCTCTACTTCGCCCTGCCTGTGGGCAGGCCACGAGTCTGCTTCAACGCCCACCGTATCCACGCGCCGGAGATGATCGCGGAATACTTAGCGGGGCTGGAACTGCTGGAGATCTCCGGCGTACACGACGACGGCCGCTACGTGGAGCGGGTGAGCTTGGATGCCTTCGTCGGCAGTCGCTATGCCTGTGGGATGTTCTGGCTGCGCAAGGCGCCAGACCAGGTTCAATCGACTGATAGACCAGCGGATGATACCCTGAATGCGGATCTTTCAAGCAATTCACAACGCCACCAACCCGGGCGTTCCAGGCAGTCTGACTTGGTATAGAAACCTGCACGAACCGTTAGGTGAGCTAGGCCATGAGGTCACTCTCTTCTCAACGGAAGAGGGTGATTTAGCCTGCCAACGGAAGGATGCCGGTCTGCGCGCCCAGTTCAGCCAGAAGCTTCTTGATGCCTTTCGCCAGGAACATGATCACCACAGCTACGACCTCTTTTTCAGTTATCTCACCGATGGCATGATCGAGGTGGATGCCATTGACGAGATTCGCAGATTGGGGGTGCCTACCTGCAATTTCTCATGCAACAATGCACATCAGTTTTATCTTGTGCAGAATGTCTCTCCGCACTTTGATTACAATTTGCACTCGGAAAAGGATGCCCGAGCGAAATTCCTGACGATAGGCGCCAACCCGCTGTGGTGGCCTATGGCATCCAATCCAAAGTATTTCAAGCCATTCGATGTGCCGCGTACGATTGAGGCCTCGTTTGTGGGGGCCAACTACGCGCTGCGAGCCAGGTACGTCGCGCACCTGTTGCAGAACGGCGTAGATGTTCACGCCTTCGGCCCGGGCTGGCTGTGGGCAACAACTTCCGCATGGCGATCTGTCGCCAAACGCATCAAGTACCTGCTGCTGACAGCCACAGCGCGTTCGGCCCAGGCTCAATACGCTGCTTCGGCCCAACTTGCTGACCATGACTTTCGCAGAAGCCTGGCTGTGTCGTTTCCCGAAAACGTGCATCCACCGGTTTCCGATGAGGAGTTGATCGCTCTCTATAGTCGCAGCCACGTTAGCCTGGGATTTCTAGAGGTATACGACCGCCACGAGCCAAGCCGGCCTGTGACGCAACATCTGCATTTGCGTGAGTTCGAAGCGCCGATGAGCGGCGCATTGTATTGCACCGGCTACACCGACGAGTTGGCCGAGATGTTTGAGCCAGACAAAGAGGTGCTCGTCTATCGCAACCAGCACGAATTGCTGGAAAAAGTGCGCTACTGTCTGGCGCATCCGGAGCAAGCGGAACAGGTCCGGCAGGCTGGTAGAAAGCGCGCCCTGGCTGAACATACCTACCACGCGCGTTTTCGCACGCTGTTTGAGTCGCTGGGCTTGTAATGAGCGAAGCGCTGACAATCTTCAGTACAGGGCATTTGTCCTGATTCAACTCGGGTGGGGGGCAAGAGTTGCTCGTCAGTGTGGTGATTCCGGCGTTTAACTGTGCCAAGACAATTCGGCGCGCCGTAGACAGTATACTTGGACAGGGGTTGCCTGTCGAAGTGATCGTGGTTGATGATGGTTCGACGGATGAGACGCTTGCCGTTCTGGCTAGCTATGGAGAACGAGTATCTTTGTTGTGGCAGGCGAACCAAGGCGCGGGTGCGGCACGGAATCGAGGGATACGCGAGGCTCACGGGCAGTACATTGCGTTCCTCGATGCCGATGATGAATGGTATCATCATAAACTTCATCGTCAATTGCAGTTGTTTGAACGGTACCCGCATGTCAGGTTGGTGAGCGCAGCGGCGCGTTACGTAACTGAATCGGGCACGACTGTGCAGATGGGAACAACGAATCTCCGAGGAAATGTCCTGGAAACACTCTTGTACACCAACTATATTGTGACAAGTTCTGTGGTCGTTCGGCGCGATTGTTTGGAGAATCTAGACCCTCTTTTTCGGACTGAGTTTGCTCCTGCCGAAGACTGGGAATTGTGGTTACGCCTGTCTGCCAGATATGACCTGATCGTGAGTCCCGATGTTTTGGTCCGGTATACAGTCACCAAGGGGAGTGTCAGCCGCAGGCATACGCCGGAATACTTGAGAACACTCTATCTTTCCATTTACTCATCGTTGTTACAAGATCCGTGTCTCAAGAGTGCTGTTGAGCGTCATTGGAAGGATTTGCAGGCAAACGTGCACTTCAAAGTGGCGTGTCAATACTATGAAGCAGGCCAAGTATGGCAAGCACGAAAAGAGGTTCTTTATTGTGCTATCATGTCTCCATTGCGCATCAAGTGGCCTAGTGCCTTGGGAATGCTCTTGTTACCATTACCCGCTTGGCGTGGCATAAAAAGGTTTATGGCAATCGCTTGCGAGAGGACGAGTCTAGAGTGTCTCAACGAGTAATCTGTTTCGTACTAGTCTGTTTGTCCTTGGCAATGATCGCTCCGTTTGGCAATGCGTTCCGAGCTAATGTTCTCTTTCTTCAGTTGTCGCGCGCGTTTATGTGGCGTGGGATGACCGAGGAGGACACGCTTGCCATTCTGTGGCAAATTCAATCCGCCAAGGCAAATGACGAATCAACCCTGTCAGTTCGCCAACTGAGAATGCTGGGTGCTGCCGACAAGATTCTGGCATTGGCTCTTTCGTCGAATCCAGAAGGCAGGACAAGAGAACTGGCTGATCGGGCTGGTGCGGAATGGCACAATGAACGTTTGCCATCTCCTGTGTCGCTTGCTCCAACGGTTGACCTTGAATCAGTGGTCATCGTGTCAGGCAATTTGGATTTTTCCCTAGATAATCTGCTCCGAATTGCGCTGTTGCTCCGTATACCCGTGGACCGCCAGAACAGATGGCAAGGGCGGTCCATGGCTAGCGATTGGGCAATCTTGGAGCAGGGAGACCGCATTATCGCCAGAGGAACTGTGAAGAACCTGATCGAGAATTCCGGGTTTGAGCGTCCAGCACTGGATGGCCATGTTCCGGGTGTCCTACCACCTGTGATGTGGGGGGGCGGGCCAGATTCGTGGCGAAACATCTACCTCCAAGACTGGGGCGAAAGCAGAGGACAGGTGGCTTGCGTCACTGGGAAGACTCGTTTGAGCTTTCCTTTCAAGAGCGTCACAGCCGGTTCCAACCTATTCTTCGGCGCCGACTACCATAGCGTCACCGGAGATATGCTTCCCTATTTGATTGCGCTTTCCCCAAAAGACGATTCCGTAGTGCTCGTCAGCCAATTTGCACTAATGCACCCTTCGCGCGTCAGTGGTTGGCGAACAGGATATGGGATTGCCAAAGCGACGACAGACTCGAAAGTATCGTTGTTTCTTGAGGGCGGCAGTCTGGATAACCCGATTTGTCTGGACAATGTATTCTTGACTGTTCTGCCTGATTGGCTGACTGGAGAATAGAGATCGTATATGAATGGTCCCCAGCAAATTGTGATCCTGTTCATTGAGGTTGCAGTACCCTTCTTCCTGACAGTAACTCGGCGTAATCGATGGCTTTTGGCATGGATCTGTTTTGTAGTGGCAGTGAACATTCTTGATACCGCTCTATTCGTGAATCTTCCAGCCGCCCGCGTGGCGGGGTTGCTGCTCATTCCCAATGCTATGAGTGTGTTACGTCATACGCTGCGCACCCGAGCAGGCAGCGCCCTGGTGGTCCAATTTGCTTACTTGGTGTTCCTGGGTTTCGTTTTCGGTTTCTTGCTTCCCTGGCCAACAGGAGAATTTCAAAGGGGTTTCAATCAGATTGCCTCAGGTCGAACGGTTATCTATCTGGTGCGTACTGCTGCCGATCTGAGTATTGCCTTGTTCGTCGCACAGCAGATTGTGCGCCTTATGCGTCCCGATTTGATTATCAGATATGTCCTGGTGGGGACGACCGCTGCGGCATTGGCAGGTGTTGTCGAGTGGCTGACCCGGTTTGACCTTTACGGCATGATCACCGGACTAAGGTCGCTCAGTCTCGAGTATCGGATGCGGGGCTTTAACTATGAACCGCGCGGCTTGGGTTTAATCGCAGCGCACGGATTCCTGTTTTCCATCTTGATGTTCTCCTACCAACGCTCGAGGAAATGGGTGATAGTCTTGATCTTCCATGCCGCCGCGCTCATGTTTGCCGGTTCTACGTCGGCTCTGCTTGTGCTGACAGCGGGGGCATGCGTACTGTTTTGGTCTAGTCGGCAGGCACGCCCCTTCTTTTCGATTGTCGCACTCTTGGGTCTAGTCGCGTTGCCTGGCCTAGTCGCCCTAAATGCGCCCCAGCTGCAATCCTATGCGGATGACGTCGTTCTCCGTCTGGTGACGGGTGCCATCGGCGTGGAATCCGGCGGGCTGATAGACAACGTTGCCTTTCGAATGGGTGTCTTCAATGGAAGTGCTTTGCTTTTCCTAGTTGACAATCCCTTGCATGCCATCATCGGGACGGGACCCGGTCTGGTGACCTTGCCAGCGACTCTCTATATGCCTCAGAGTGTCTCGTACGATTGGCTGGTGCAGTTGGGGGCGGGGATCAACAGCCCGCCGACAATCGGGGCGCTCTTGGAATTGTCAAATACCGGACTGATAGGTTGGGTTCTCTGGGCGATCTTCTTGCTCTCCTCTTTTAGATCGTTCAGGTATCTTGCCGAGCACAGTAAACCAAATGTTGCTTGGTCAATTGCAGGAACTGCCTTTCTGGTTGCGGCTGCCATCTATTGTTTGGAGGCGTCACCTCTTTCTTCGATTTGGCCTGTCTTTGTGGGAAGCGGTTTAGCGGCTGCGTACCAGGCGCAGAAACACAAAGCTCAGTCTATCGCGCGGCAAGAGGCGAGAGTCTCGTTGAATCTTGCACAGAACGATATTCCGGTAGCGTTATAGGGTAGAGAATCCGTGCGAGTGCTTTTCGTCGCCCCATTCCTTGAACCCGCTTGGGCAATGGGCGGGATGGCAATCTCGCCTGCCGCATGGGCGCAGGCCCTCCAAGCTCAGGGACATCAGGTCGAGGTTCTTACAACTAATGCAGACGTAAACGGCAACCTGTCCGTTCCCTTGGGCAAACCCATTGAGCGTGATGGGTATGTTGTTACATATTTCCCCAGATTCGTTTGGTCCGGCAACCGTTTTGTTTCCCCGCAACTATTCGAAGCCTGCCGTAAGAAGATTCAGTCTTTTGATTGTTTGCATGCCGTAGGTTTGTGGACATTTCCTAGCCTGGTTGCGAGCCTCATCGCCGAAAGCAAACAGGTGCCGTATGTTCTTTCACTACACGGCGGGTTGATGGCTTGGGCATATGGTCGTCACCGTCGGCGCAAGCAACTATTCATGCAGCTAGTTGAAGGAAGGAGACTCTCCCATGCGAGTGCACTCCTTTGTTCAAGTGAAATGGAACAAAACCATTTCAAACAACTCGGTCTGCCGGGCAAATCCTATGTCATCTCCAACATTGTTCGCCGAGTAGATACTGAACTGGTTCAAGCCCGTCGAATGTTTCGAACACAATACCATTTGGAAGATGCGCAGGTCTTGCTATTTGCGGGAAGACTGGTCGAGAACAAGGGGTTGCACTTGACACTTGCAGCATTTGCCGCGGTGGCTAACCAATTTCCCCAGGCGCGATTGGTTATCGTAGGACCATCGGAAGACAAGTCATCTGCTGTCTTGAAACGCCAAGTGCATGATTCTGGTTTGGCAGATCGGGTGCTTTTTGTGGGAACACTCTCCGGCAATGCCTATTGGCAAGCAATTGCCGGTGCTGATATGTTTGTGCTGAATTCCTATTCCGAGAATTTTGGGATGGCTCCAGCTGAAGCTCTGTCGTTGGGGAAACCTGTATTGTTGTCGGACCAAGTTGGGATTGCCAGTCTAGTCCAAGAATACCACGCTGGTATGATTGCACCGTTAGACCTCATGGCAATTACCCAAGTCATGCAGGAAATGTTATCCGATGGCGCGATGCTTGATCAAATGGGCCAAAATGGTATGCGCTTGGCCCGTGAACACTTTTCATCTTCTGTCGTAGGCAAACGCCTTGCCGATCTATTCAATTCCGTCATTCATGCGCGTAAAACGAATGCTTAGACACTCAGATTGATACGTTTCCTTTTTGAAAGGTCATGTTGAAACATCGCGTTACACTCATTCAAGCCGGGCATGATTTGGCTCGGTCGGTCTGGTCTGCATTGGCGGGGACTGGCCTACTGGACTTGATCAAATCGTCCACACGTATAGCCCTCAAGCCGAATCTTACCTATCCATTTCATAAGCCGGGCGTCACAACGTCTCCGCCCGTGATTCGGGAGACGGTCAAGATTCTGCGTGAGTACACCCCACACATTGCGGTCGTCGAGACCGATGGTGGGTACGGTGCTTGGCAAGCCAGCGAAGCGTTTGCTGGGCACGGGCTTTACCAATTGCGGGACGAGTTCGGACTCGAGATAGTCAACCTGAACGATGAAGCACGTGAGCTGATCGCTTTTCGCTCTGGGCGACAAGAGCATCATCTCCCATTGGCGACTCGTTTATTGCACGAAACTGACGTGTTCATTACAATGCCTGTCCCCAAAATTCACTGCATGACGGGTTTGACGCTTAGCTACAAGAACCAGTGGGGCTGCGTGCCGGACGTTATGCGCTTGCGCCGTCACTATCTCTTTGACGATGCAATTGTGGCAATCAATCGTGCATTGAAACCGGCTGTTCTTGCTGATGGCACGTATTTTCTGGATCACAATGGTCCGATGGAAGGTGATCCGATACGAATGGATCTAGTCATTGCGGCTACCGACGCGGGTGCCTTTGACCGGTATGTGTCTGAACTCATGGGATTCTCTTGGCGACGTGTGCGGCATCTGCGGCGAGCAGCGGAATTAGGCGATATGCCTTCTCGGCTTGAGGATATTCACTACAACGTGTCGCCCAGCGGCGCGCGGACGCATACCTTTCGTCTTGAGCGAAGTTTGCGGAACTACATCGCGTTGGCTGGTTTCAATAGCCGTTTTCTGACCTGGTTAGGGTACGAGTCTTGGTTTGGGCGAGTCTTGTTGCATACTATTCTCTATGCCATTGCCGGCAAGCCGGTCAAGCCACACTCACCGGGTGCATCGGAAATTGAGTGAAGCATCATGCCCCAATCCAAAATGCTGACCGTCATCGGCACACGGCCCGAAGCCATAAAACTCGCGCCGGTCGTGCTTGAACTTGAACGGAGACCAGATAAGTTTGTGTCTCGAGTGTGTGTTACCGCGCAGCATCGCGCCATACTTGATCAGCCGCTGGCGCTGTTTGGCATTGCGCCGGATTATGATTTGAATATCATGTCACCGGGACAAACGCTGGCACAAGTGACTGCCCGGGCGATGGAAGGGTTGGACCGTGTGCTCACCCAAGATAAACGCGACTTAGTTCTAACACAGGGTGACACCACGACCTTTCTTTGTGGCGCGCTCGCCTCTATTCCTGCGGGCGTTTGTCTATTTTTGCTATCGTTACTTCTTGCGTCTTGGCTTCTTGGATGGTGTGGAAGGTCTCATCTTTCACTTCCTCCAAGGCTTCTGGTATAGGTTCTATGTCGACGCCAAAATCTGGGAGGCGCGCTATCTGGCTAGACACGCAAGCCGAGATGAATCAGCGCACACTTGAGAAGCCGTGGCATATCACCAAAGAGATGCGGCGGTGTCTGGCCTGTCCATTCATACTTGGCATGGGCGGGTCTTGAACTCTTCGCTGTGCTCAATATTGGTGAGAACAAGCTAGCAATTAGTCTGTCTGGAGTATAGGTGAGCGCATGAACAGTCCACGACCAATACGGGTGACCGCCGGCCGCAGCAGCGTAGTTTGTACGGGTGTCGTGACGCACAGCATTCTAGCGGACGGCGGTGCGGCTGGGAATCTGGACCAAATGATTCGGACGCTTTAGTCAAATGTCGCGTATTCTAATGCTGACGCTGGTCTTTCCACCTGACAGTGTTTCAACCGCGCAGATTATGGGGGATCTTGCAGTGGACCTCCGATCGCGCGGTCACGACGTTGTTGTCTTGACGACATCGCCCCATTACAACCGCGACTTGGAAGCCGAAGCCCGGCAACCGCTCAGGAGCTGTTGGGGCGCGATTCTACAGCGGAGTGACTATCAAGGCATCCCTGTCTATCACGTAATCATGCCGCGCAAAGGCGCAAGCCTCGTCGCGCGGGTGTTGCCCTGGCTGAGTTTCCATATCCTCAGTACGCTTGCGGGGCTGACCGTTGTTCCGCGGACCGATCTGACGATTGTGCCATCGCCGCCAATCACGATAGGGCTGGTCGCTTGGCTGCTCAAGTTACTTCGCCGGAGCCGCTACATTTATAATGTCCAGGAAATCTATCCGGACTCTGCCATCAGTCTGGGCGCCATTCGGAATCAATGGCTTATTCGGCTTCTTTTCTGGCTGGAGAAATTCGTGTATGACCAGGCCGTTGCGGTAACGGTCATTGCCCCGTACATGGCTCGCCGGCTGTACGAGAAAGGCGTATCGCCGCGCAAGGTTCAGGTGATTCCGAACTTCGTAGACGCTGCCGGCGTTCCGCTGACGAAAGACAATGACTTTAGCCGCCGTCATTCGGTGAATGCCAAATTCATGGTGAGTTATGCCGGGAATCTCGGCCCCGCGCAGGACTTGGCGACGTACATCGAAGCCGCCAACATCTTGCGCGGACGTCAAGATATTCACTTCATGCTGATGGGCGATGGGATGTTGCGAGAGAGTCTTCGACGAAGTGTGGTGGACTTGAAGCTGGACAACTTTACGTTTCTGCCGTATCAGCCCTATTCACTTATGCCGCAAATTCACGCTGCGTCCGACTTGTGTCTTGTTCCGCAGGCGCGGGGCATTGCTAATCTCGCCGTTCCTTCCAAAGTATACCGCATTATGGCATCCGCTCGACCGGTGCTGGCTTGCACAGTCGTGCAGTCTGATCTCGCCAATCTGGTTATGGATGCCCAGTGTGGCATTGTGGTAGAAGCCGGCTCTCCAGAGCGACTTGCGGAAGCGATTGTAGATGCCTTCAATCACCCGGCGCGTTTGCAGGCGATGGGTTTGGCGGGACGACAGCGCGTGATGGAATGTTATTCGCGGCAGACGATCTCAGGTCTCTACCACACGTTGGTTCGATCGGTGGTTGCAAAGAATGACAATTGGCACAGCGACTGGTCTTGACTCTCGGCGAGTTCTCGTTACGGGCGCGACCGGGGCCGTTGGTCCGCGTATTGTGGACGCCCTAGCGGCAGGCGGGTATGCGATCCGTACTCTGTCGCTTGATGCGCCCCCAACAGATGCATGGCCCAGCGGGGTGGACGTATGCTTTGGTGACGTGACCGACGCCGTAACGGTTCAGCGCGCAATGCAAGGTGTGGATGCGGTCGTTCACCTCGCCGCGCTCTTGCATATGGTCAATCCGCCGCCGGAGCTGCGCGAGAAATACGAACGGATCAACGTCGGCGGTACAACCACCGTGGTGGAGGCAGCCATTAGGACGGGTGTCAAGCGAGTGGTGCTCGCCAGCACAATCGCCGTGTACGGCCCGTCAAATGGTCGAGTGCTTGATGAGGAGTCGGTTGCTTGCCCGGACACCTTCTATGGTCAGACCAAGCTGGCCGCCGAAAAGATCGTTCTGACTGCCAGACGTGCGGATGGTCAGCCCCTTGGGACGGTGTTGCGCTTCGGAGCGGTATACGGCTCGCGCCTCAAAGGGAACTATGAACGCTTGCTTCGGTCGCTTGCGCGCGGCAGGTTTGTTCCGGTGGGCGATGGCCATAATCGCCGGACGCTAATCTATGACAAGGATTTGGCGCGAGCGATTGTGTTGGCGGCAGCTCATCCGAAAGCGGCGGGTGAGGTCTTCAACGTGACTGATGGCAAGTTTCACACCTTGAGCGAGATCATCGCGGCGATGTGCGTTGCTCTAGACCGGACGCTGCCACGCTTTTCTTTCCCGGCGGCACCCGTTCGTCTTGCCGTCGGCGTGCTTGAAGACGCCGCGCGGCTGGCGCATCGCCAATCGCCAATCGTCCGCGCAACGATTGACAAGTACGCTGAAGATGTTGCGGTCAGTGGGACTAAAATGCGAACCCGTTTGGGATTTGTGTCAAATTACGATCTCATTGAAGGGTGGCGAGACGCTGTGAGAGAAATGCGAGACACGGGGCAGTTGTGAGATTGCTGTCTATGAGAATCGCAATTTGGCCCGCCCTATGAGCGTGTTCATCCTCTTGCTTCAGGGATTGGTTGCTTTCGTCCTGAGCTACACTGGTGTGGCGCTCATTCGACGTTGGGCGCTGCAGCGCGACTGGCTCGACATTCCCAACGAGCGCAGTTTGCATTCCGTGCCGACGCCGCGCGGCGGTGGCATCGTGATCGCGGCCATTCTCATTATTGGCGTTGCTCTCGGTTTGTTCTGGGAGATAGACCTGGAGCCGCGCATTTGGTTTGGCTTTCTGCTGGGGCTCCTGGTCGTGGCGGGCACAGGCGTGGTAGACGATTGGTTTTCTATCTCCGCAAGAACGCGTCTGCTTGTTCACTTGCTCGTCGCGGTCGTTTTCGTTGTGCTTTGCGGAGACGTGGGTAACATATATCTTCCTTTCATTGGCGCATTGAACTTGGGTTGGCTGGGTGTTCCAATCGCCCTTTTCTGGATCGTTGGACTGACGAACGCGTACAATTTCATGGATGGCATTGATGGGATCGCTGCCGGGCAAGCGATCGTTGGGGGTGGCGCTTGGGTTGTGGTCTGTTGGACACTGGGCTTGCCCTCTCTGAGTGTCCTGAGCGCCCTACTTGTGGGTGCAAGTCTGGGGTTTCTACCGCACAATCTTCCCCCCGCGCGCATCTTCATGGGTGATGTCGGTAGCACAACGTTGGGTTTTGCATTCGCAGTCTTGCCTATCTTGGTATACTCGGAGACTGGGAATGCTCGCGTGCCCGTTTCCGCAGTCCTTTTTGTTGCACCTTTTGTTTTCGATTCAGCCCTTACCCTGGTCCGGCGGGCGGCTTACCACGAGAATCTGTTCCAGCCGCATCGCTCTCACCTGTATCAGCGACTTGTCAGGTCCGGGCACTCTCAAGGCGCGGTGAGTCTTCTGTACACGGGGTTGGCGTTGATCACCGGGTTGATGGGAATTGCCTATCTCAGTGCGAATGATTCCTTCGGCAGTCTCATATCACTTGTGGTGGTTGCCGGTTTGTCCGCCCTTGCGGTTGGCGTGACTTGGATAGAGAGACAGCGCGATTGCATCGACCAGGATAAACAACCAGCCAGCCGGCCTAAGGAATGATTTTCTCGAATGACTCTCAGAGTAGTACTGGTCCAAGCAGGGCGGACGGACTTGCGAGATTCTCGTGGCCCATTCGGAGCCGGAATTTACTTGCGCTCGATCTAGTGACATGGATTGCTTCGCCCGCCTTTGCGGCAGATTGGCTCTCGCCGTGCTGGTCAGGCAGAACTCTTTGGCAGAAATCAAAGTCAAGAGGGTCCCCGTGAAGCCCTTCTCTTCGGCGGTTTCCCGCATAGCGAGTTTGGTCGATCGCTGGCACTGGGTGCTCCTGATTGTGGCAGCACCCTTCTTGCTCTTTCCGTCCCCGCGCAACTCGCCGGCGTTCCTGCTCCTCCCAGTGATTTGGATCGCCGGCCTCCTGGCGAAGCGCGAACCAGTTCCACGTACGCCTCTGAACCTGGCTCTCTTGTTGCTGTTCGTGATGCTGCTGGTCAGCGAATGGGCGACGTTCGACCTCATGTTCAGCTTGCCCAAGATCACCGGGATGATCCTGGGCATCGCCGTCTTCTTCGCAATCGTGCGGGCAGGCCAGACCACCCTTGGGTGGTGGCTCTCGCTGTTGGCCTTTCTCGGCGTGGGCGTGTCCATTTCCGTTTTCGGTTTGATCGGCACGTCATGGGGTGCCAAAATCTCCGCGCTGGATTCTTTCACCGAACACCTCGTTCTTCGCATCAAGGGTATTCCAGGGATTGAAGAGGGACTCAATCCCAATCAACTCGCCGGCGCTCTGATCTGGGTGCTACCAGTCCTGGTCGTCCTTTCTGGATTCGTGCTGGTCAACCATCAGCACTTGCTTGAGGTGTACGGCCGGCGAGTTCGAACGACGCTTGTGGTTGCCGTGCTTTCCTCGGCTATCCTTGTTCTGTTCACATTTGTTCTGACCGAGTCTCGAAGCGCCTACATCGGCTTCCTGCTGTCCATGTATGCAGCCATCTCGGTGAGTTCCTCGCGGCGATGGCGGTGGCTGCTTCTCCTCGTTCCGCTGATCGGCTTGATCGTGGTCCTGATGTGGCAGGGCAGCTTGAGCGCAATAGGCGAGAGGCTCGTCGACGGCGAGGTGCTTGACAGCCCTGCCTTTGCTCTGAATTCACTTCCAGGCCGCTTCGAACTGTGGTCGCGCGCGATCTATGGCATTCAGGACTTCCCGTTTACCGGGATGGGCATGAACACCTTTCGAAAAGTCGTGCACGTGCTCTACCCACTGTTCAACGCGGATCCAAGTACTGACATCGGTCATGCTCACAATGAATACCTGCAAGCCGCCCTCGATTTGGGGATCCCCGGCTTGGTCGCATTTCTTTCCGTGCAAATGGTTACGTTTGCGATGATCCTGCAGACGTGGCTAGTGGCAGGGCGGCGAACCGTGGTAGCTCTGGCGGTGCAAAGCGGTTCGTCGCTGATTGGCGAAGGTGCGCTCCCGCGGTCACTGGCTCTCGGCTTGGGCAGCGGGTTGCTTGCGCACATGATCTTCGGTCTAACCGACGCGACTGCGCTCGGAGCGAAACCGGGCATCCTGTTCTGGATGTCACTTGGACTGGTAACCAGCCTATTCCTGCGGGTGAATTCAGGCGCGTTCTTGGGATACCCCATCCTAAGAGACTGGCGCAGATCTTGACCGAAAGGAAGTAGTATGGTAGTATGATAGACGGATGGAGCCTTGCGGTGAGCGCCCTGTGGATTCTGGGTCTAGCTCTCGGCCTTGCAGCAGCCAGCTTCGCCTACTGGTTGCCATCCAGTCGGAAATCGACTGGGTTAGAGTCTCATGCGCCTCGGAATCTCCGGGCCTTCCTTGCTGGCGCCGGCGTTCTCTTCAGCATCGGTTGGGGCCTTAGCACTGGCGAAACGTGGGAGCGCCTGGTCTGGTGCCTGCTGGCAGTACTGCTGGCGATCCAAATGTGGTGGGATTGGAGAGGCTGCAAGGCATGATCCGTTTCCTACCGCAGTGCACCACTCTTGAGACGAAATGCACGTAAGGCGCCTTGCTGGCAGAGGCCAGTCCAGTTCCTCGTCCTACCGTGACCGGACACATTTGGGCAGGTGCCACTGAGCAGGAACGATGGCGGTGTCGTTTGACGTCAGCTCCCCGTCACATCCTTACACAGGGGAAGGGAGCATGCGTATATCGGATGACGCAGAAATCCCGACGCGCATTCTCTGCCGGACATGCTTGTGTCTCTGTTGCGCCGTCTGGTGGTGTCCACGCACCTCATGCCTGGGTCGCTGGAGGCCAGGGCGCGCTTCAAGCGCCTGTTCTACGGGGGGCTTTCCCCCTTGCCCGCCCAGGTCACCGACGACATGGCGGCCTACTGCCCCCTGATGCCTATTGACGGCGAACGGCCGACCCACGATTTCAAGATCCTCTATTGCGCGGCGAATCTGGCATAACGCCCGGATTCAGCCTGGGAATTCAAGTAGTCAGTCTGGCGGAAAATGTAGGTCACGCGCCGGCGTAGGCCGGACGACCCCTGGCAGATAAACTCGCCCGTGAGGCGGGCATGATAGTCGCGGCATGCTCTGGTCGCCGTTGAGGAGATCGTTGCGCAATCGCTACTTCCTGCTCCTGGATATGGCTACTCTTCCGCTGGCAGTGTATCTGGCCTACCTGCTGCGGCTGGAGGAGCTTGACCTTGCGCGCTACGGAGGCGGGCTTGTCCTCTTCACCGCTCTGGTGCTGATTGCCACGCTGGTGGCCTTCTCAGCGACGGGTGTATATTCGCGTTACTGGCGCTACGCATCCGTGGAGGAGATGCTGCTGTTGGCGGGCGACCTGCTGATGGTTGTCTTCGTGGCCGGTGTGATCACGTTGCTGGTCGCACCGTGGCTGCCCGGCGGCGGCAGTTTCCCGCGTTCAATCCCCATCATATTCTATTTTCTGGGGCTCACAGTCACTGCCATGCCGCGGTTCGCCATGCGACTGGCGGCCCGCTCCACCTCGGGATTCCGGGCCAGGGAGGAAGGCAACGGCCGGCCGCCCCAGTCCGTGCTGGTCATGGGCGCCGGAGACGCGGGGGCGCTCATCGTGCGCGAGCTCCAGAACAACCCGCATCTGGGCCTGGACCCCGTGGGTTTCCTGGATGATGACCTTGCCAAACACGATGCCCGCATTCATGGCGTGCCCGTGCTGGGCGCACGGAGCGATATCCACGAAATGGTGCGCAAATTCAACGTGACACAGATCATCATCGCCATGCCCACTGCCCCAGG
>JAMDDR010000317.1 GCA_023488685.1 Chloroflexota bacterium
GCCGATGGCCAGGAACTTCTCGCGCGCGTCGCGCTCCGCGTGCAGGTTGTAGTCGAAGTGAGGCGACAGTTCGTCGACGAGGTCAAACTGGTGGATGTTGTTGCACGAGAAGTTGCAGGTGGGCACGCCGGCCGTGCGGATATCGTCGATGGCGCCTGGATCCACCATCCCATCCATCAAATAGGCAAAGAATAGGTCAAAAGGTTTTTGTGCGTGCGCCGTGTTGAAGGCATCCAGTAGCTTCTGGCTGAATGTGGCGCGGGCTGTGGCGTCGTTGCGCGCCATGGCGCGGCGGCCATCTGCGGCGTCGAACAGGACGACGTCGTGACCGAGATCGATCAATGGCTCGTATAAATTGCGATACCAGGTGCGGTTGGTCGCTACGGCGCTGTTGGCAGCCTGCTCAAAGACTTGGAAGATGCGCATGATTTGCTGTCCGTCTCGACGCTGATTTACACAGGTCTCCTGAACCAGTAGAGGCCGCAGGCATACTCGCTCTCCTGCAAGCTGCTCATGTCAATACGCTCCAGGTAGCGTCCCTGGTCGTCAATGCCGGAGAACTCGACCAGTTCCAACCCGCGGGCCATCTCGCAGATGGCCTCGGGGGCATGCAGACGATGCGCGTTGAAGCATAATCGGGGGCTGCCCACGGGTGTCGCCAGGAACAGATTGGCGCCAGGCGCCAACACGCGCGTTAACTCGGCCATGGCTTTGAGCGTGCCGGCGGGGTCCAAAGGATCGCCATATCGTCCGAGACCAACGTGTTCGATGACGTGCAGGCAGGAGAGCGAGGCGATCGACTGGTCACGAAATGGCAGCGCAAGCAGATTGCCGCCAATGGATTGAAGACCCGCCATCTCGACTCGCAAGGGGCGGTAGTCGACAAAGGCAACCGGGAGCACCGCACCAAGCAGGTTTGCAAAGATGGTCTGGGACGCAACGTCGACGTGGAAGCGTGGGGCGGTGGCAACGACGCGGCGCATCGCCCAGCCGTTCACGAAGAAGTAATGGGCGTCGACATCACTGGTGCCGGTCTGGTCGTGTACCTGTGGATAGGTGTCGAGCAGGCGAATCCGCTCGGCGTCAGGCAGGCGGGTGTAGCGACGCCAATCGGCAAAGAAGCGTGCGTATCCGCGGATGCTGCGCAACGACTGTGCCGGGTTGGCGATTTGTACGATCCAATTCTTGGCCACGCGAATCAGTTTGCTCATAGCTCTTTGATGTGCGGCAATCCCAGGTAATCTAACACCACTTGCGCCCGGTGTGCGTATGTGTGGCGTGCCATCACGGCGGCGTAGCCTTTCCGCCGGTAGATGCTATTCATGCCCTCATCCGATAACACCTGTCGCACCATGTCGTGGTACTCAGCCTCACTGCCAGGCACGAGCAGCTCATCCGCGCTGAACCACTCTCGATAACCGGGCGCGACATCGGTCACGGTCATGCCGCCGCTGCCAAGCACCTTGAAGACGCGCTCGTTCAAGTCAATCCCCATCACCTCGATCTGTGGCTCGTTGATGGTGGGGGAGAGCCTGGCCTGGCGGTAGAGCGATGGCTCCTTGTGATCGGGCAGGCGACCGCCATAGCCGGCATAAGGCCAAGGCGTATAGCCGAACACGGTCAGCCTGTCCTGGTATGGTTTGAGGTAACGGTCGAACTGCCTGGCCTTGTACGGCCAGTAGCCACCTACGAATGCCATCTGCACGCCAGCAAATTCGGGGTAATCGGGTGTGTCTGGCCGGTACAGCGCGGTGTCACACGCGAGCGGGAGTGAGACCAGGTGTGCCCCGTTGTTGGCCCAATTCCCGTAATATTCAAAACTCCCTTGCGGGGAGATGGTGAAGACCAGAGCTGGTTCGCCCGAGAGGATTTTGCGATTTTGGCGGTCGTGCGACGACTGATCCATCAGGTTATGGCGCCGATAGAACGCACGCTCGCCTTTGAACCAGGGATGGACCCAGACGAGATGGCGAAAGCGCTTGAGCGCAGCCAGGTTATGGCGATTCAGATAGGTGTATTCCGCCGCCGATAGCCAGCAGATTGGGTTGGGAAGCTCCGGCAGACGCTGTGCCAGTTCAAAAACGCTGATGAAGAGATAGGGGATCCCCAACTGCTCGAAGCCACGGCACCAACCCATTCGTGCGGTGGTTGCCGCGTTGGGGATGGTCTGGTTGAAGGTAGGCCCGACCATCATGACAAAGGTATACGGCGCGCTGCCGGGCGCCAGCTTGCCCTGCGGTTGCGTAATGACGGGGCGGTGGAAGCTGTATTTGATCACGCGGAGTTGGTTGCGCAGGTTTTGCCAGATCATGTTTCGTCACCCATCAGCAATTTAGTGAGCCAGACGACGCAACACATCCATCGTCTGGCGCTGGCAGCGTTCCCAGGTATACGTGCGCGCGTGGGCCAGCCCCGCCGTGATTCTGCGGGTGCGTTCTTCCCTGGCCAGGCCGGCGATGCGCTGAAGGCAGGTGGCGATGGACTCTGTCGAGAGTGGGTCGAAGTAAAAAGCAATGTCGATGCCGATCTCGGGCATCGACGAGATGTTTGACGTGGCGACGAGTGTGCCGCTCGCCATCGCTTCGAGGATGGGAAGGCCAAAACCCTCATAGGTGGAAGGGTAAATGAACGCCGCTGCGCCTCGATAGGCGTCGCGCAATGTGGTGTCTGGCACTGAGACCATCAGATGTACGCTGTCCTTGAGTCGATACTGCCGTATGCACCCCAGCTCTTCCTGCGTGTATCCTTCGAACCCTTTTGCTTTTGGGGAGATGACATGCAAATCGAATTGTTTGCATAGCCCCGACTGCCCATATGCCGTGAGCAACCGCATGAAATTCTTATAGGGTGTGCGGTGACCCACATAGAGGAAATAGGGTTTCCCGGCTGGGGTGGACGGCTCATCCGGGCCGGCGAAAAAGAAATCATCCACACCGAGCGGTGTGACAACGACCTTGGATACGTCGATATGGGGGTAAATTCTGTGCATATCCTGCGCCGTATTCTCGCTGATGGCGAGCATCGCCGCCGCCCGTTCCAGGCAGCGGCGTTTTTGTGCGATGAACGGATGTTTGGGCGGCGCGAACATCTCGTGCATCATGTCATAGACGGTGTATACCTGTGGCGCGCTTGTGCGCACGTCGCCATAATAGACGTTGTAGATGACGGCGGGTCGGGTCAGAAAGGCCACTGCTGTTGCCAACTTATCCTGAAGCCCAATGCGCCAACTGCCTTTGACCCGGAAGGTTTGAATGTGTCTGGCAGGGCCGTAATCCCGTTGCTTGGGCGAACAAATCATGGCCTCATCGCCCAATAATGCAATCGCCCCGTCGACCACCCTATCAAAAAAGCGCGCAACACCACGCTGCGCGGTGGATGAAATCATGTTGTCGTTGAATAAGATGGTCATGAGATCCGGCTGATTACCACAGGTTCTGGTGCAGATGGTACCGTGCGAGACGACCCATCTTGGCGATGGCGCGCTTCAATATTGTCGTGGGCTTAGGGTCGAAGAGATTCTCTTCGGTCAACCGATCCACCTTTATATCCCGGACGATGAATGGCGGATGCCGTAGCGGAAATGACATCGCTTCGGTTGGCAAGTTTGCATGCCGGCTGGTGGGGTCTTTGGTGTGCACTGCGTCGGGGCCGAAACCGATGTTGGAGACGAGATTGACGCGTGGGATGACCGTCAGGCCGCTCTGAATCCAGCAGGCAAACATCCACTGCGTATCCCATGTCTCAGCATGACCGTCATAAAAGGTTTGTAATGGCTTTGACCACTTCTGTGCAGCACGTCGATCTTCCAGAATATCCTCAAGCCAATGCTCATCTCTGATCACAGGCCATAATTTCATGTCAACATCATAGTTTTGCCACGAGCGACGCCAGGTTGCCCACCCCCAGATCTGGCTGTATCGTGAGAAGTGATAGCTATACTCAGCGCGCTCTTGCCCTGGTCGCAGGTTGCTCCCTGCAACCATCATGATGCGCTCGTCGTCATGATACTTCTCGAGCAGCTCCGCACAAAAACGGAAGAAGGTAGGGTGTGGCAGACAGTCGTCCTCCAAAATGATGGCCTGGTCGACCTGCTGGAACACCCAATCCAGCCCGCTGGCAACACGATTCTTGCAGCCCATATTGGAAGTCGCGAAGTTGGTCAACACTTCACAATCCCAATCGACCCGGTCGATCACGGCCCGTGCAGCAAGACACTTTTCGGCTTCGTGAGGATGACTCTCACGCGGCCCGTCGGCAACCACGAGAAGTTTGGGTGGCTTTGCGCGGGCGATTTCTGCAAAGACTTGCTCGGTGGAGCCGGGGCGATTAAAGATGATGAATGCGACCGGTGTGCACAGTTGCCAGCCAGACATACTAAGTCCCTTTATCTTCCCTGTGTGCCAGTTGGTCAGTGATTATGGCCGTGGTTGGTTTAGTCGAGTTGTGACGAATATAGCTGAGTGTGTGCATCACAAGGTTGGTTTCTATTGGATACCTGATCCGCCCTTCGTCATACGATAGAGACGGTGTCGCACGAATTCTAGCCCCATCTGCAACTGACTGGTGGATACGACGCCCGTAAACAGCAGGAGTGCCATGAATAGCAGTAGGGCCGCAGCTTTGTAAGGAAGGCTGTTGAATACTGGGATGGCGAGGAACACGCCGACGAGACACAGGTAAATCGCCACCAGGCTCAAGATACGCGTCATATTGTAGTTCACGGCATAGGCACGGCGGCTTACCAGGTAGGTTGTGATCGCCAGGATTGCTCCCGCCCCCACGGTTGCCCAGACGGCGCCCCATACGCCGATGACAGGATCCAGCAGCAGGTTCAGGGCAATATTGATTGCGGCGCAGACAGAGACTAATATCCCGACCCAATCGGTCCGCTTGCGGACGTACAAACCGATCTGAAACGAACTGACGGCTAAACTGATCGGACCGAAGTAAATCAACAATGCCTGCGTGTAGGGTGCTGCCGGGACGTATGCGATGCGTGTGAAAACCGCCAGGATTTCAGGGGCGAATAACCCAATCGTCAAGGCAAGTAACATCGACCCCGATAACAGGTACTCGAACATACGCGCATATTGGCGCGGTGCATCCTGGCTGTCCGCCATTTGAAGGGCGATTGGCCACCAGGCGCTCCACGCCGCATTAGTGAGGACGAACATCATGGTGCCCAACTTGTTGGCAATGGAGTAGAGGCCGATATCATTCTGTGACACAAACTGTGTCAATAGCAGCCGGTCGACACTCATCAGCAGGAAGGTGCTGATGGCGCTGGGCAACAGGCCAACGCCTGTCTTTAAGAGTGATTTGAGGAGCGGTCTTGAGAAATGCCCTTTGAGCGACTTGCTGGCGAGGAACAGACCCATGCCACACGAAACCAGGTTTGTGACGGTCACCGTGGCAACGATACCGATGGCCTTGAAGTGCAGAATGAGTATGAATAGCACGTTGCTGGCAACGGTCACGAACAGGTAAGTCAATCCCAGTGTGTTGACGTGTTTGACCCCCATGCGCAGACGCAACGCTGCAGCGATAATGCCATAGATTGAACTGCTGATCATGTTGACTGATAGCAGGTAGATGATGGTGTTGTAGGCAGGATCTTTTAGAAAGAACTGCGCCAGGGGGGTGGCGAAAAATGAAACGACTGATCCAATCAGCGCGCCACTTACGGCGATGTAGATGACGCCAGTTGTCACCAGGTTCGCTTGGTGAGCGGTATCTCCGTCGAAAAACAAAGCATTGATGGCCCCTTCCATGCCGAGCACTACGAAGGAGGTGATGGCCGCAAACAGGGTGGTAGCAACATCGACAACCCCGTAATCGGCTGGATCCAGCACGCGGGTATAGAGGGGTGTGAGCAGGATTGTGATGATCGGACCGAGTAAAGTCACCGGGCTATAGCTAGCCGTCAGCCTGGCAAAGCGTTTGAACGTTTGTCGCATGGTGATCTACAGGGCCGGCGGGAGAGGGGCGCTGTGCACCACCATTCCTTCACCCGGTATTTCACATTCCCAGACCGCCACCGGCGTGCCCGGGTAGCGTGTTGTCAGCATGGCTGTGCAGGCTTGTGCGGCCTGCGCGTCGCGCGCGATCATGATGGCGAAACCGCCACCGCCAGCGCCGGCCAGCTTTCCGCCGTTGATGTATGGGCGCGCCATCTCGAACAGCCCATCGATGAAGGCGTTCGTGCAGCCAGGGTCCATCTGTTTGTTATATCCCCAGTGCTCACCCAACAATTCGCCGAAGCGGGTGATGTCTCCGGCGTGAAGCGCTGCGCGCATGTCACCGGCCAGCCGCGCGATCTCGCGCAAGGGGTGCGCCACGCGCGGGTCGCGCGCCATCCACTTGGACACTATGGACTGCAGCAGGTTCTTGGCCAGACGTTGTTGGCCGGTGTATACCACCAGCAGGCGTGCTGCCAGTTCCGTCTGCACGCCAGACGGCAGCAGCACGGGCTCCATGTGAATGACCTGTGGCAAACCGGGCGGAGTCGTAATCAGCTTGATTCCGCCCACCAGACCCCCGACCTGGTCCTGCCAGCCGCCACCGGTGGTCATCATTTGTTCGAGCGCCAGTACCTCGTCAAAGAGCTGCGCCTGCGCAGGCACGCTGCCCAGCAGTTGTCCCAGGCATTCCAGGACGGCGCCTGCCAGAATGGAACTGGTGCCCAAACCTGAGCCACGCGGGATGGATGTCTGGGTGCTCAGACGCAGTCCGCAGCCGAGTGAGCGCATCAGGTCCGCGACAGGGCGGTTGTGGCGTTCACCGGGCGGTACGATCCCGCGCATGACCAGGGCGGCTTTGTGCAGTGCAAAGGGATCGGCTGGGTTGGCGTAAGACAACAACTCGTCCACCCAGCGTGGTTCCAGCGTCGCCTCGATATCCTGGCTTTCGAGCACAATCTTCGGATCGTCGATCAGCGCTGCTTCGACGACGATGGGATAACAGGGTTGTGGTGCACGGGGGCCACGCAATAGCAGCGCCGCGTTGAGCACGGTGCCGCCCCGTTCGATGCTGTAGGGCGGTGTATCGGTCCAGCCCCCGCCGAAATCTATACGCGCTGCCGCCTCCACACGCACAGCCAGGTGTTCCGGCGAGCGGCTGGCGCACGGACTCGCCACGGTCGTGGGCGTGCTACGGCGAACGGCTGTCTCGACCATGTCCGCCAGTGTCTGGAAGGCCTGGCTTTCATAGCGTCTGTTGCCCGTGCTGACTGCCAGCGCCTTTAAGGCTCGCAAGCGCAACACGGGATCGGCCTGCGGCAGCCACGTTTGCACCAATGCGCAACGTCGTTCCACCGCCGCTTTGACACGCCCCAGCACATTGCGGGCTTCTGCTGCCGGCGTTTCAGCCATGACCTGCTGGTAAAAGCGGCGGGCAGAGACGTGATCCTCCACAGCGCTGACGTCGGCGAGCACGTGTTCGCCGCTCGCATTCGCGAAGCTCTCTTGCAGCGACACACGCGGTGCGGCCAGCCACGCCTGTCCTTCGTTGCGTAGCCGGTTGGGCTGTTGCAGCAACAACGATAGGCGCAGACTCTCATCCCGGTTGGCGCAGACGGGGTATAGCCTGGCGTTCCACAATGTCCGTGCGGCCGAAGGGATGCCGGGCCACAAGACAGATGGGTCCAAGGTGGCTTGATTCAACCAATCTGCCCAGGCAATATTCATGAAGGTGCCCGTGGGGCTATCCCAGGGTCGTTTCGGATCGTCCCGCAAACCGTAGATGCGTGTGACGAACCTCTCCTCAGGGTAGAGCACCTGGTGTATGACGCTGTCCGCTTCCAGCGAAAGTGGCTGTGCCGTGCGAACGTTGGCGATGAGCGCACCGCCCTGCCAGGCCAATGGGCCGGCAATCTGGCTGTCGATGATGAGGGCCGGCTGTTCACCGGCCACCAGCGTGTCTTCAACCGCTGCGTTGATCAACGCCAGGCGCTCTTGTGCACCGGCTGCCTGCTCTGCCAACCACGAGGTGACGGTGGTGGCCCAACTGCACACGCCGCGTAGCGATGGATCCGCGGCCACCGTGTGCCAGTACTCCTGGCTGGTGCCGAAATGGATGAACATGGCCGGCTGGAGTTGCTCCACGGTAAAAGGCAGCCCGCGCACCTGCTGCCAGATCAGTTTGCGGGCCTTCTGTACCTCGGGCGTGGCTGGCCCGTCGCTGGTGTCGGCGAGATACCGTTCGAACGTGGTGGATTGCGCCAGGGGCAACAGCAGATCGCCGTACAGGTTGAGGGCTGATCCCGATGAGGGGCTGCTGGTATCACCTATCCGGCATAAAGTGGCGATGGACGGCGCCTGCGTGAGCGCGGCGAATTGTTGAGCGCCTGGCGCATCCAGCCATACCAGGCCGGTGTCAATCTGGACGGTCCCGTCCGGCGCGATGGCATCCCAGGTATTCAGTTGTTCGAGCGGCGGCTTATGCAGATAGGCGCGCACGCGGTGGAGCCCCGCACCTCGCACGTAGACGCCGTGATGGGTGCCCATCTCGATTGGCGCGGCTGCGGCGACGCCGATGACCCCGCCACGCCGCAGGGATAGTTGCAGGTGGTCGAACACCAACAGCACGTCGCCGGATGCGACGAGCACACCTGGAGGTAGTTCCAGCGCCAATCCACTCAGGCTGATCAGAAATTCGTCGAAGATGGTGGAGGCGCGTTCATCAGGCAAGGCACGTGGCAGGCGCGCGAACAGCTTGCCGACCACTGAGCACTGGGGTAGGCGGCGAGAGTCCCCTCCGGAGTGGATGATCAGGATGCGCTGGCCGACCAGCGCATCCGACCCAGTGTGAAGAAGGCTCAACACGCGCAGTGTGGCGGCGCCAGAACCGATGCGCTGTCCGCCTGGGTCCGCGATCACGCGGAACTGGGTGTGTGCCGGCAACAGGCTGGCTTCGCGTCGCCATTCCAGTTGGCGCTCGTACATGGCCGCTTGTCGCCCATCGCTCGCGGTCAGCACGCATATGTCCCAACCGGACCGGGTGGTTGGCTTCAGAGAACCCAGATACTGCTGCCAGTTATTGGCATAGGCTTGTTGAAGGAATTCGGAGCTGCTCTGTTGCATCATCGTGTGGACCTCCAACGGCTGTGAAGCCTGACTCAGACTGCACGGCCTGCGATTCACTTCTCGATCTTCGGCAATGTGATGTCTACCTGTCCCTGATACTTGCCTTTCTTGTCCTTGTAGCTCTGTTCGCACTCTCCGTCAGATCCCAGGAAAAGCAACTGCGAGATGCCCTCGTTCGCGTACACCTTGGCCGGCAGGGGCGTGGTGTTGCTGATTTCCAGCGTCAGGTAGCCCTCCCACTGTGGCTCAAGTGGGGTCACGTTCACAATTAAACCGCAGTTCGCGACAAACACGCCTGATTCAAGTGCAAAGTTGCCAGCTTCTGGGACTGTCAGGCAGTAGACATCGTGTTCGCCTGTCACAGGTTGTACTGCAGTCACTTTGTGATTGACCGGTGAGTGTTGACCTTTGAAAGCCTCGATAACATGGGGAAACCGGCGGAACACTGAGCGGTCACAGTTTAGCAAGCGTGCTGCGCCTCGGATTGATCCAGTCTGATCTAAGGCTTGCCGCACCACTTCGTCAGTGATCTCTGCACGTAGGTTGATGGTTCGAGCTATCTCCTGCTGGCGCCGTCGCCGTCCGCCTTCATCCTCTGCCCAGGCTGCCTTCATGAGTTGTGACTGTCGTTCTCGCTCGGTTGGGTCGCTGTAGCGCCTGAGCATGGCGATACGATGCGCCAGGCGCGTCTCTTCGCTAGGGTTCCTTCTGTTCTCGAGCAGCAGCTCACGGACAGTCGCATAGTCCTCGTCATACCAGAATTTGAGGGTACGCTCACGCTGAACCTGGCTGAAATGCTCTCTCCACTCGGCTGACTGTTTGCGTCGCTCCAATGCCTCGTGGATGGCCGCGCCATGTTCTACTGGATCGAATTCGTCGCCATAGGATTCAGCATTGTGGTGTCGGATGTGCTCTGTCGCGTTCATTCGGACGATGTTCCACGGCCGATTGTTAAGCCGGTTGTGATCCACATGATGCCGATGTGTCTTGGGGGTGTCAGGGTATATGCCGTGCCGCACGTTCCACTCATCCGCCAGGCGGTGTGTGGGGTACATACCATCATCCACTGGCTGATATACCATCTCGTAGCCACGTGCGATCTGTCGATATAAAGGCATGAGCGACTGACCCGTGCGGAGTGCTTCGGCCGCCATCATGCGACCGTCTCGAGTCATAAAGAAGTGATCGGGGGTGCAGAAGATGGATTCACTATTATCCAAGCTAATCTCCATCAACTTGTCCCTGCCGATGTATCTTGGCGCTTCCAGGAGTGTAGCGATGATGCGCCCATGTGGCCCGATGCTATACCCCCAGAAGTCCTCACCCTCCTGGGAGCGTCTTGCCATATCTTCAAGAGTGGCCGAAGTGCCATCGATCAGCGCCACCCGTGTGTCGCCACGAAAGCAACGTGCATAGGTCGATTTTCCGAGACAAATCACCAGCACATCGCGGGGGATGCGGAAGTATTCCACCGTGCGGCTGAGCACGAACGAGTTTGGCGGAATGATGCAACAATCCCCGTTGAAATCGACGAACGATGCGGGATCGAAATTTTTCGGATCGACGATGGCTGAGTTGACGTTGGTGAAGATCTTGAAGTGGTCGCTGACGCGAATGTCGTAGCCGTAGGACGACAGGCCGTAGCTCACGACGCCGGCGCGTATCGAGCCTTCAACAAAAGGCTCGATCATGTTGTGCTCCTGCGCCATACGGCGAATCCACCAGTCAGGTTTTATTCCCATGTCTCATAGTACCGAGTTCTGAGTGCCGAGTACCGGGTGTCGAGTCTCATGTAAGCAATGCTGAATCTTGTGCTCGGAACTCAACACTCGGCACTCGTAACTTACATGCGTTCCGGGGCGCTCATGCCCATTAGTGCCAGCGTGCGCGCCAGCGTCAGCTTGGCCGCCCGCGCCAGTTTCAGCCGTGCGGCAGTCACTTCTGGGGCTTCGCCAAGCACGTGACAGTCGCGGTAGAAGGCGTTGAACGTCGTCGCCAGGCTCTGGGCGTACGTCGTCAGGTGGTGTGGTTGCAGTTGTGTCGCGACTTGCTCCACCACCTCCTCGATCTCCAGCAACTTACGGATGAGCGCCAGTTCGCTGGGGTGAGCATAAGCATGGGAGCTGGGGAGCGGGGGGGCAGGGGTGATGGGAGAAGCGGGAGATAGGCTACCCTGCTCCGCCGCTTTGCGCAGGATGGAGCAGATGCGCGCATGCGCATACTGCGGGTAAAAGACCGGGTTGTCTTCGGCACGCCGCTTGACATCGTCAAGATCGAACACCAGCTTGGTGTCAATGGAGCGCGACAGCAACACGTAACGTGTGGCGTCCGCACCGACCTCATCCACCACGTCGTCCAGGGTGACGATATTGCCCGCTCGCTTGCCCATGCGCACTTCCTGGCCGTTGCGCATCAATGTGATGAAACGATAGATGATCAACACGACGCGATCCGGATCCAGCCCGAGCGCCCTGGTCACGGCCATCAAGCGTGGCACGTCGCCCTGGTGATCTTCGCCCCAGACGTAAATGGCGCGGTTAAACCCGCGTTCCACCAGCTTGTTCCATACATAGGCGATATCGCTGGCTAAATAGGTTGGGCGCTCGGTTGGATCTGGGATCACCTTTGGCGAGCGAATCACCACGGCCTGGACGATTTTGGATTTTTGATTGTCGACTTTGGATTTGGTTTCGTGGTCAAGGTCGGCAATCGGCGTTCCGGTATCGGCGATTGGAGAGCCATCCTCGCTGAACCAGAGCGCACCGTCATGTTCAAGCAGCAACCCCTTGTCACGCAGGATTGGAAGCACGCGCTCGAATAGCCCGCTCTCGTACAGGCTTCTCTCTGAGAAGAAGTTGTCGTAGTAGATGCCGACCCGCCCGAGCGACGTCCGCACGTTCTCCATGACGTCGTCAATGCCGAGCTTGCCCAGCGCACGGCGTGCCTCGTCCTTGGGCAACTTCAGATATCGGTCACCCTCACGCTCGATCATTCGTTTTGCAATATCGGTGATGTACTCGCCGCGGTAGCCATCCTCCGGGAACGGCTCGTCAACGCCCAGGCACTGCGCATAACGAGCGTATACGCTGGCGCCGAAATGGCGAATCTGATTGCCGGCATTGTTGACATACCACTCACGGTGCACCGCGTAGCCGGCTGCTGTGAGCACATTGGCCAGTGTGTCGCCAATGACGACGTTGCGACCCGAAGCCACAGTGAGCGGTCCGGTCGGGTTGGCGCTGCCATGCTCCACCTGTACACGTTGCCCGGCACCTATGGTGATGTTGCCCCAGCCTTCGCCCGCGTTCAGAATCGCGTCGACCTGTGTGGTCAAATATTCGGGCGTCAGGCGGAGGTTGATATAGGCGCTGGCCAGTTCATACGTGGCCAGGTTGCCCAATGCCAGGTGTTTGGCGATGCGCTGCGCAATCTGGGGCGGCGGCATTCTGGCCACGCGCGCCAACTGCATCGCCACGGAGGCGGCGTAGTCGCCCATTTGAGCCTGGCGCGGGTGGTCCAGGGTGAAGGCGGGCAATTCGAATGCTGGCAAGTCGCCCACGGATTGTGCGTCGAGGATGGCTTGCGTGATGAGGCGTTTAAGTTGTTCCCGGATCATAGACAGCGATTATAGCCGTCCAAGGATACTATGGATATTATTCGATATCGCTCAGTGGCGGGGGCGGCGGCACAGGCTGTGTCGAGAGACCGGGTAGCGCGGCAGGGCGCATGGTTTTCTCGCCGTACACGATCTCGTACTCATGGTCGTGTAGCCCGTTGCCGTTTTCCTGTGGATGGAGCTGGTAGGGCACGTCCGTTACCACCACACGATCGTAGTGCTGCAACTCGGCGATCAGCCCCAGCGCGTTGTTGGAGTGAAGCCCGCGCTCGATTTGATTGTCCATGACCAACTGGCCCATGATGACATGGACGAACCCGTTCGGTGTCTTATCTCGCTCGCTGAGCACAAAATCGCGCACCGGCTCAATCAGTTGGCGGTAAGGCGATTGGACGATGTGCAGCTCGCCTTCACCAATGCGCTCCTTCCATTTGTGTTGCACCAGTTCGGTTTTGCGGTCGTTATAGTCCACGTGCAGGGCTACCCAGGGATGCCCCAACGACTTGGCGAATTCGACCAGCCGGATTGTGCCGCGGTGCACATCGTCCACCAGCACGACTGTGCGCATTGGACGCATCTTGGGTGGCAGGCAAGGCTGGCCGCTCAGGCTCAACGTGCTGGCGACTCCCATATAGTGGCGGTGGATGCGTGAAAAGATAAGCACCATGACTGGGATGATGATGACGGTGACCCACGCGCCATGTGGGAACTTGGTGTAGGCGAACATCAGCATGACGGCAAACGATACGACTGCGCCAAAAGCGTTGATGAGTTGCTTCACCCTCCAATGCGGGTCATGGCGCAACACGCTTTGCTCGATTGTCATCTCTTCCCCGGGTTTCAACTTGGAGATGTGGTGCCAGCGCACCACCATGCCAGTCTGTGACAGAGTAAAGCTCAGGAACACCCCAATCGCGTAGAGCGGTATCAGCGCCGACACGCTGGCGTTGAACACCACGATCAGGACGACGGCGGCGCCGGCCAGGACCACAATGCCCCACATGAACACCAGGCGGCTGCTTCTGAAGGTGAGCTGGCGCGGTAGGAAACCATCACTGGCAGCGAAGTTGCCCAATCTGGGGAAGTCGGCGAAGCTGGTGTTGGCCGCCATGATGAGGATGACCATCGTCGCCACGATGACCATGCCATAGACCGGCCCCCGGCCGAAGATCGTGCGCCCCAACTGAGAGATGACCGTCTCTGTTTCGGATGGCATCACGCCGGTCTGGTGTGCCAGCACAGTGATGCCGATGAACATAACCGCGAGAATGCAGCTCATGACGGTGAGCGTTGTCGCCGCATTCCTACTTCTGGGCTCTTTGAATGCTGGGATGCCATCGGAGATCGCTTCGACACCCGTCAGCGCGGTACAGCCGCTGCTGAATGCACGCAGGATGAGAAGGAGTCCAAGTTCCTCGGGAATATGCGGCACTGGATGGGCGCCGGTTACCTGGTTCAGGTTGCCCGTCAGCATTTGCCCAAACCCAATGCCCAGGGTGAGAATCATCATGCCGACGAAGAAGTAGGTTGGGACGGCAAACACGCGCCCGGATTCTTTCACGCCGCGCAGGTTGATGATTGTCATGAGGGCAACCATCAGCACGGCCAGCTCAACCTTGATCGGGAGCAACGCGGGAATGGCTGAGGCTACCTGCTCGACGCCGCTGGAGATACTCACTGCCACAGTGAGGATGTAGTCCGTAAGCAGTGCTGCTGCCGCAACCTGTGCCGGTAATTTACCCAGGTTATCGCGCGCGACAATGTAGGCACCGCCCCCGTTGGGGTAGGCGTAAATGGTTTGGCGGTACGAGATCGTCAACACCGCCAGCAACAGCATGATCGCCAAAGCGATGGGGATGGAGAGCGTCAGCGCGCCGGCGCCCGCCACGATCAACACGACAAGGATTTCTTGAGTGGCGTAGGCGACCGAGGAGAGCGCATCCGAGGCAAAAACGGCCAGCCCAACTTTTTTGCTGATGGTTTGGTGCGGCGCTTCATGAGTCTGTAGCGGCCGGCCAAACAGCACCCGGCTGACCTTTTGTTTTGTAAGTGAAGTGGTCATTTATATGATGAAAGCGCGCAATATACGCCCACTCGCATCCCGTGTCAAATAGGTTGCGTCGTTGCTCCGCTGCGTTGTCTCAACACTTCATACAACCCGATCGCACCAGCAACCGCGGCGTTCAACGACTCGACGTGACCACGCATCGGCAGCCGCAGCAGGAAGTCAGCTTTCTCGCGCAACAACCGGCCGACGCCCTCACCCTCGTTTCCCACGATAAGCGCCAGCGGGCCTCGCAGGTCGGTACTATAGATATCACGAGCGCGCGGGTCGTCCTGAAGTGCGGCAACCCACACGTCGTTCTGCTTCAACGTTTCGACGGCGCGCGCCAGATTAACCACTCGTGCGACCAGCAGATGTTCCACTGCCCCCGATGAGGCGCTGGCGACGGCCGGTGTTACAGCGACACTGCGGCGTTCTGCGATGACAATGCCGTGAACGCCCACGGCATCGGCCGTACGGATCAGATTGCCCAGGTTTTGAGGATCCTGTAGTGTGTCAAGAATAAGGACGAGAGGCGCCTCGCTGCGCGCGTTGGCGCGCTCAATCACATCGTCCAATGTCGCATAGGTGTATTCGGACACCTCAAGCGCCACGCCGTGGGTATGGTCGGAAATGGCGTCGAGGACTTGCCGCCGCACTGTTTCCACTCGCACGCGCTGTTGTTCGGCCAATGACACAATATCGCGCAGGGTAGGGGATTGTCGTGCTCCTTCGGCCACCAGTAGCTTGTGGACTTGGCGGCGCCGAGCCCGCAGGCATTCCAAAACAGCGTGACGTCCGTATAGTCGTTCTATGGGCATGGTTTTATCTGATTGTAACGAGTTCGGTCAGTGTCGCATCAGGAATGGCCTGTCCTTGCGCGTCAAAGGCCGGCATGCGCGCGCCGTCGCCGGGACGATAAAGCCCATACCTGATGGTGTAGTTCCCTGCAGGCAGGTCCGGAGGAAGATCGAAGGTATGCGGATCTTCCACACGATCCCCTTTGCGCCACCAGCGTGTTGAAAACGTGTCGTTGACTGCGCGTCCATCCGCCTGGGCCACTTTTTCGCCCGCGCTGTCGAATAAATGGACGAACACCGTGTAGTCTTCATTAAAATCAGCCGTAACAGCCCACACAATGGTCATGGTGAGCTGGCCGCTTTGCTGATCGATCCGAACCTGCGCCGGTTGGGCCTGGCTCAGGTAGGGTCGGGCCGGAGAATGATCAGAACTGCTGGTGGGGTCGCCAGGTAGCGCTAACGCACCAGCCTCATAGCGTTGGCGCCCGGTTGGGTTGCCGCTGCCGTCGAAGGTCTGTAGGAACTGTTTGGTCTGGAAATTCCAGAAGCCTATATCCAGCCACAACGCGCTGGGGAGCAGGCGCGTGGTCGTCAGCGTGTCCTCGACGCGCAACCGATAGCGGTCGGCGATGATTGTGCCGGGAAGCCAGCGCGTCGTTTGCCACATGCCGCCGCCGGGATAGCTGTCGAGCAGGAATACCTCTGTATCGCTGCGCCCATATAGCCGGATTCCTGCACTGTAGTTGGTGTCCATGGGACGCAACCCTTGCCAGTACAGCGTCACGACGAATTCCTGGCCGGGTTGCACCCGTTCGGTTTCCACGCGGTAGCCGATCCAACGGATGGCATCCTCAAAGCGCAACTCGGTGCAGGTCATGTTGGACGGTAACAGCCCTTGATCGCGCAAGTCGTTGCAGGGGATATCCAGTGGGAATGTTTGCCCGTCCCGCAGTTGTGGCGGTATGGCATAGGCAGGGCGGATATACAGAAATGGGCTGGCGAGCGTTAGTAGTGCCAGCGCAACAGGTAGCGCATACGGCGCAAAAATCAGGGGATGTGAACGGATTCGTCTGGTCTCAAGTTTGGACTGGATCGCAAATCCGATCGCAGGCGCACGCGCAGCGTCCCAAATCCCAAATCCCAAATCCCAAATCGCCAATCGTCCCAGTCCCCAGGCGATGAATGTTGAGATGATGGCGATCACAGGGAACAACAGGCGGCCCTGACTGGCTAACGTGATTGACGTCCATCGAATAAGCGCGGCGAACGCTACAGAAAACACGCCGAAGCACATCAACGCTGCAATCAGTCGGTCCCATTCAGGAGTGGGAGGGACCGTTCGCGACTGCAGTGCCTTGATCAAGTCTTTGACCAACAGCAATAATCCAATCCCTGCCAGGATCAACACCACGTCGAATGCACTGTAGATCCAAAGATCCATCGGGATGTTGACGGCGCCAAACAAGCCCCAGTAAGCTTTGCGGAAGCCGTCCCACTCACTGATGAGTTCCCCTACGCTGGGCAGTGTCTCGCGCGCGCCGGCGATGGTGGCCATCATCGTGGTACCTGTGAAATCACCGTGATAGAGGCTTGCGTTTCGCACATACCACCATCCGGCGATGCCGCAGATGAGCGCCAACGATAGCGCGAGCATGGCGACCGGGATGCGCAGGTGTTTGAGCCGAGTGCCCAGGCTCGCTTGCCGTTCAGACTGGCGTAGCCATTCAGCCAGTAGGACGGCAGGTGGAATGACGATGACCAGAGCAAGCGCCGACGCCTTGGATATGGCCGCACATCCCAGGATCACGCCGAGCATGATTGCGCGACGCCAGGTCAGGCCGCGGCATACGATGCGTACGCCGAGTAACAGGGCCAACGACGCCAGCATGGCTGCCAGGTTGTCGTTGTTGACCGATGCGCTGATGAATACGAACATCGGGCTAAAAGCGGTGAACGACGCTGCCAGCAAAGGAACAATAGATGATGGCCGAAAGGGGGCTGAAACTGCCTCTCGTCTTCTGCCTGCCAGAAGCTCTTTTGCGATCAGGTACGTGCACAGCACGGTCATCGCACCCATCAGAATGCCCAGGAATCGAATGATCCGAACGACCAGAACCGTGCCATGCCAGGGATTGTGTTCCGCATCCGTATGGATCAGTTGGTTCCAGTTACTAGTTGTGTCGGCGCGCCCCAGCCTGGCATGTGGGTTAAATTGTGCCAGGGCCATGAAATCGCTGCGGTCGAATGGCAGGGCAACCAGCGCCATCAGCGCGTAGTACAGCGGTGGCTGGCTGCCCTCCTGCTCGTAAAAGCCGTGCTGCGCGGGGTTTTGTACGGGCAGCCCGTTCCCCTGCGCCAGATGTTCGATCATTGCGTAATGGCGTACCTCGTCGGATACGTCCAGGAAAGGCGTACTCACGCTATAGATGACGCCGGCGACGATAAAGCTAACCAGGATGACGATAAGCGCAAATCGTTCCAGGCTCATGCGTGGTGACAGACGCAACGGTGAGAGGGGTAGGGAGTCGGGTTCCATTGGCAACTGTATCTTCCCACCTATAATAAACCATGTGCCCACTTTGACACACCGGCCGTCTGGCGCTCGTATCCTCGCACAGTGGCAAGGTGTTAGACACACAAGCTACAATATTTGGACCTGAGAGGACGACATGGTACGGATTGTGACTGACTCGACCTGCGACTTATCAAGCGAGCAAGCCAGTCAGTTTGGCATCACCGCCGTTGCCAAACTGTATGTGCTATTTGGCGATCGGACATTCCAGGATGGCGTGACGATCAATAACGAACAATTCTATGCCTTGCTCAAGAACAATTCTAATTTCCCCTCTACCTCTCAACCCTCCGTCGGCGACTTCGTTCAAATCTATGAGCGTTTTAAAGGTGATCCGATCATCTCAATCCATATTTCGCGTGATTTGAGCGGCACGCTTGCTTCAGCCGAGGCGGCGCGCGACCTCGTCGGCGGGGACATCACGATCATCGACAGTCGTAACGTCAATGCAGGGCTGGCGCTACTGGTCATTGAGGCCGTGCGCATGTCGCAGCAGGGCGCGACCGCTGCGCAGATCAAAGCGCGCATCGATGCGCTTGTCCCGCGCACCCGCCTGGTCTTCGCTCTCGATACACTCGAAAATCTGCGTCGCGGGGGGCGCATTGGCAACGCACAGGCATTCCTGGGCAGCGTGTTGCAGTTCAAGCCCATCATCACCATTAAAGATGGCCGGCTGGAGCCGGTGGAACGGGTGCGTACCATGTCCAAAGCCGTGACCCGGCTGAAAGATATCGCCGCGCAGGAACTGGCTGATCACGACGACCCACGAGTGGTGTTCATGCATACTGCGGCGCCCGCCACCGCGGGTGCGCTGATGAAGGCACTCGGCACGCAGATCAAGCTGACGGAACCCTTCATCATCGAGGCTGGGCCTGTCGTTGCAACACATGCCGGCCCTGGGGCGGTTGGGATCTCCTATATCGTTTAGCTCATCCATCATCATGCGCACGAAAATAGTCTGCACGCTTGGACCATCGACAGATTCCGAACCCGTGCTGCGTGAGATGATTCGCGCCGGCATGGATGTGGCGCGTATTAACTTCTCACACGGCACCCAGGAAGAACACGCCCGGCGGATTGAGATGGTGCGCCGCCTGGCACGCGAGGAAAAGGCGCTGGTCGCCGTGTTGGGCGATCTGCAGGGCCCCAAATTCCGCATCGGTGAAATGCCCGCCGGCGGGATCAACCTGGTGCGCGATCAGGTGGTCATGTTTTCGTCCCGGCAATCGTTCTCCGGGTCCTTTGAATTGACCATCATCCCGCTCCCGCACGAGGACCTGATCGCGATTTTGCAGCCGGGCGAGCGCGTCCTCATCGACGATGGGGCGTTGGAACTGCGGGTGACGGATGCTCCTGAGAACGGCGCGGTGATGTGCCGTGTCATGACCGGCGGAGCACTCACATCCAGAAAGGGTGTCGCCGTGCCTGGGGCGCGATTGGTTGTGTCATCGATCACGGTGAAAGATCGCGCGGACCTCAAGTTCGCCGTGGAGCAAAAGTTGGATGCGCTGGCATTGTCGTTCGTCCGCAGCGCTGAGGATGTGCGGGAACTGCGGCGGATGGTGGCGGAGCTTGGTGGCGACCAGCTCATTGTGGCCAAGATTGAGAAACCCGAGGCGGTCGGCGACCTGGCGAATATCCTGCGTGAGGTGGATATCATCATGGTCGCGCGTGGTGACCTGGGCGTCGAGGCAGCCGCAGAGGAAGTGCCTTTTTATCAGAAGAAGATCATCCAGAGCTGTCTGCGTGCCGGAGTGCCGGTGATTACCGCAACGCAAATGCTGCAGAGCATGGTCCATGCGCCGTGGCCGACGCGCGCAGAGGCGAGTGACGTGGCAAATGCGGTGCTCGACGGCACCGACGCCGTGATGCTCAGCGCCG
>JAMDDR010000084.1 GCA_023488685.1 Chloroflexota bacterium
ATTGGCGAGTAGAGATTGGTGCCAGATGCTCATCTCCATGCGCGACTCTCCGTCATTGCTGTTCTTGTGCCACTTCGATGGCGTCTCGAAGTGATAACGTGCCTTCATAGAGCGACCGGCCCAGGATGACGCCGGCGACCCCACGCGGGGCATACAACAGAATTTCCTTGACATCGTCCAGGTTGCGCACGCCGCCTGAGGCGATGACGCGCAGCCCGGTCAACTGGGCTAATGCGCCTGTCAGTTCGGCGGCAGGTCCTGTCATCATGCCGTCGTGGGCGACTTCTGTATAAAGGGCGTGCACGACGCCCATTTCGCGCATTCGTGTGCCGAGTTCCGCCGCGCTGATGGGCGTTTCCTGCTTCCAGCCGCGCGTGACGATCATGCCGTCGCGCGAATCCAGCCCGATCACGACACGTTCGGAGCCGTAACGGGCGAGGACGTCGGCAACCAGGCGCGGGTCTTCCGCTGCGGCCGTGCCGAGCACGATGCGATTGGCGCCGGCATCGAACGCCGCCTTCACGTCGTCCATGCTGCGCAGGCCGCCGCCGAATTGAATGTTGATCTTGACCGCGCCCGCAATAGCGGCCAGCGCGCGACGATTCGCCCGTGCTGCGGTTGCGTCGTCAAATGCGCCGTCCAGGTTGATCACGTGCAGCCATTCTGCGCCTTCGCCCAGCCAGCGCCTGGCGATGGCGACCGGGTCTTCTGAATAAACGGTCTGTTGCGATGGGTCACCCTGCCTTAGCCGCACGACGTTCCCGTTCCGCAAGTCGATCGATGGGTAGACTATGAACATGATGCCCCCTCCACGAAATTCCTGAGCATTTGTAAGCCAACATCCTGGCTTTTCTCAGGATGGAATTGGATACCCCACACGTTGTCCTTTGCGACGACGGATGCGAAGTCGTAGCCGTAGTGCGTTGTAGCGACTACATAAGCAGGATCGGTGACGACAGGGTAGTAGGAATGGACGAAATACGCATAGCTGCCGGGCTGGACACCTTGTAGCAGCGGGTGCACCTGTGCCGGCTCAACCTGGTTCCACCCAATGTGAGGGACTTTGAGATGTGAGACTGGCGCCTGTGTATCGAAGCTGAATCGCTCGACGCGGCCGCTGATGAGGCCCAGTCCAGGCCATTCTCCCATCTCCAGGCTGGTGTCGAATAGCAATTGCATGCCGACACAAATGCCCAATAGAGGCTTGCCGCTGGACGCGATGTCACGCAGTGGCTCTTCCAGATGGCGTGATTGAAGCCCATGCAGGCAGTCGGCGAATGCGCCCACCCCCGGCAGCACGATCTTGTCTGCTCGTGCCAGCTCGTGGGCGTCACTGATCAACACTGGCTTGGCGCCGACATGCTCCAAGGCTTTGCATACGTTTCTTAAGTTCCCGGACCCATGGTCAATTACTGCAATCATATTAAAGATAAAGGAGAGATTGGAGATTAGAGATTGAAATATCGGCTGCAATCTCCAATCTCTAATCTCCAATTACAACACGCCTTTTCGATCTGACCATCACGCGCGGCGCGGGTCGATACACGTTGCGGCATCCAGCGATCGCCCGAGTGCTTTGAACAATGCCTCGGCTTTGTGATGGTCGTCGCGGCCATACAACACACGCGCGTGCAGGTTCATACGGGCATGTGTTGCCAATGACTCGAAAATGTGAGGGATGAGCGATGCGCTCAAGCCCCCAATTCTCAGCGGTGCGAACCCGGCGTCAAAGACGCAGTAAGGTCGCCCGCTCAAGTCCACGGTCACATGTGCCAGTGTTTCATCCATCGTCACGAACGCATCTGCCATGCGTGTGATGCCAGCCCGGTCCCCGAGTGCGCGGTCCAAAGCCTGTCCCAACGCGATGGCGACGTCCTCGACGGTGTGATGCTCGTCTATATGCAGGTCGCCGGTTGCCTTGATGGTCAGATCGAACAGGCCATGGTGCGCAACGTGGTGCAGCATATGGTCGTAGAAGCCGACACCGGTATCGATTTCAGCCCTGCCGGTGCCGTCCAGGTCCAGCATCACCCGCACATCCGTCTCTTTGGTTACCCGATGGATTTCTGTCGATCTACCTTTCACCCCGTCACTCCTTTACTGGCTCCAGTTCGCGCAGGGTTGCCAACAGGCGGTCCGTTTCCTCGGGCCGCCCAACGCTAATGCGGATGCAATCCCGCAGACCATCTCTGTCGAAGTAACGCACCAGGATACCGTGTTGCTCCAATCCAAGCTTCAACTGCCTGGCGTCGCGGTCGCGCACCCGGCACAACAGGAAATTGGCCTGGCTGGGGTACACGTGTAACCAGCCCAACTCACTCAGCAGTTCACCCATGCGCTCGCGTTCGGAGACGATGCGGCGCACCACCTCTTGCAGATACTCGGGATCGCTTAATGCCGCGATGGCCGCAATGCTGCCCGCGACGTTGGGTGTGTAAGGCTGTTTGATTTTCCACAGGTGCTGGATGACGTTTTGTGGGAAGACCCCGTATCCTACGCGCACGCCGGCCAGCCCGGCCAGCTTGCTAAAGGTGCGCAGAACGATGAGGTTGCCACGCTCGCGCACCCAACCGGCGCGGCTAGGATAGGCGCTGAAATCGATATAAGCCTCGTCCAGGACGACGACTAAAGGCAGGTCGAGCAGTTCGTCCAAGTCGCGGTCGGCCAGCATGCAACCGTCTGGGTTGTTGGGATTTGCGACAAAGAGTAATTTGGGTCTGCTGCCCGACGGCTGATGTGCAACGACCTGTTTGATGGCTTCCACATCGACGGAGAAATCGGCGCGGCGCGGTACAGTCACGTACGTTGCGTTGACGATATCGGCCTCAAACTTGTACATGCCAAATGTCGGCGGCAGATCGATGACGGCGTCGCCGGGCTGGATGAATGCCCGGCCGATCAGGTCGATCACCTCATCCACGCCTGCGCCACACAGGATATGCTCTATCGGCACACCGATAAACCCCGAGATGGCCTCTCGCAGTGTCGTCTGGTCAGGGTCCGGGTAAATGTGCAACACATCGGCGCCGGCAAGTGCCTGCAAGGCTCGCGGCGATGGCCCATAAGGGTTCTCGTTCGCGTCGAGCTTGACGATCTGAGCGCGTGTGACCCCCAGCCGTTTTGTGAGTACGTCAAACGGGACGATGGGTGTGTATGGCTGCATGTCGCGTAAGTGTGGCGCGATCATCTCTTCAACGTTCATGGATGAAACCTCTACTGAGATACCAGCTCCTTCAGTGCCCGCACTCGATCCGGCTGTTCTTCGAAGATGTAAGTCACTGGTGTGACGACCACACCACTGCCGCCGATGCCACGCAGTTGCTGGATGGCATCGGTCAGTTCGCTGCGCCGCACGATCAGGTTAACGGCGAACCAGGGCAACTGCCCATGGCTGACATACACCGGCGACAGGGTGGGGCCTTGCAGTCCGCCGAGCGTCGTCTGCGTGCGCATGGCATGGGCCACGGCTTCTGCCGAGTCGCCGCGCATGTTTGCAAATACCATCACATAACCCTGGGCGCGCAGGTGTGCCTCGAAGTATTCGAGCAGCGTGACAGCGATTTGCATCACCTCGGGTCGCTTTAGCGATTGCCGGTTGGCGACAAGGCTGGCCTCGGTGTGAAGCATCACACCATCGCTGAGCGCGCGCAGACGATTCTGCTGCAGGGTCGAACCGGTCTCGGTAATGTCCACGATGATATCGGCGTAGCCAATCTCCGGAACGACTTCCAGCGAGCCTTCAGCGTCGATCAACACGAATGGTGTTACGGCATGCCGGCACAGGAAATCCGCTGTTAGCTTGTGATACTTGGTGACCACGCGCAACGGCGCCGGCAACTGGCGTGTTCGCGCGGCCAGGTCGGCCATGCTTTGCACATCAGCCCAACGTTCGGGGACGGCGACGACGACTTTGCACCGGCCAAAGCCGAGTGCATCGTGCAGGACGTGTGTTTGTGCACCCGTGTCGGTGTCGGCGATCACATCGTAGCCGGTGATGCCGAAGTCAACCCCACCATTCGCCACGCTGACGGCGATATCCCGCGGACGCTGAAACAGGACGGTGACGCCAGGCAAGGCACTCACACTGCCGACGTAACTGCGTGTGACCGACTGTTTGATGTCAAACCCACAGTGAGAAAGAAACTCCAATGTCGGCCCTTGCATGCGGCCTTTGGAAGGTATGGCAATACGGATATCGGTTCGGGTCGGTGTCACTGCTTTGCCAACTCCACGGCCTTCTGTACGGCCGCACTGAAACTGCTTGCCGTGGCGATGTTCGCACTGGCGAGGATGCGGTTACCTTCTTCCTGGTTGGTGCCCACAATGCGGGCCACCATGGGCACGTTTGGTTTCACTTCGTCCAGGGCCTCGACAATCCCCCTGGCAACCTCGTCGCCGCGCGTGATTCCCCCGAAGATATTGAACAACACGACCTTGACCTTGGGGTCATCCAGGATGATCCGTAGGGCAGCGGCGACCTTGTCAGCCTTCGCCCCGCCGGCGACGTCCAGGAAATTGGCTGGTTGGCCGCCGTAGTACTGGATGATGTCCATCGTCGCCATCGCCAACCCGGCTCCATTCACCATGCACCCAATGTTGCCGTCCAGCGAAATGAAGTTCAACCCGGCTGCACGGGCCTTCTTCTCGGCTTCGGAGTCCTCGTCGGGGTCACGCGCCTCGGTGAGTTCAGGGTGGCGGAACATGGCGTTGTCGTCAATGACGATTTTGCCGTCCAGCGCGATGAGACGGGCGGGGGCGTTGTCACCCTGTCCCACGACTGCGAGCGGATTGATTTCGGCCAGGGACGCATCATTCGCCACGAAAGCATTCGCCAGTCCTTTGGCGATCTGGATGAACTCGGACCAGTGTTCACGCGGCAGCCCGATGTGTACGGCAATGTCGCGTGCTGAGTAGTCGGGCAATCCGACGAAGGGATCGATAGGCACCCGCACGATTTTCTCCGGCGTCCTGGCCGCCACCTCCTCGATATCCATCCCACCAGCGGCGCTTGCCATCAATGTCGCCCGCCGGGATGTGCGATCGATGACGATTCCCAGGTAGATTTCGCTACGGATATCGGCCGCGGGGTCGACGAGCACCTTGCGCACAGGCAATCCTTTAATGGTCAGGCTCAAGATATCGCGCGCCCTGGCTTCGACTTCGTCCAGTGTCTTGGCGACTTTCACGCCGCCGGCTTTGCCGCGTCCACCAACCAACACCTGTGACTTGATCACAACGGGCAACCCAATTCGCTCTGCAGCCGCGCGAGCGGCCCCAGGTGTCTCCGCCACAATGCCTTGTGGAACAGGCACGCCATACTTGTCGAACAGTTGCTTGGACTGGTACTCGTGGAGTTTCATAGCAAATATATAACTTTACAGATTAATCATTCGCTGAATGTGTATACGTGATTATAGTGGCCGGTAAGACATGAGGAACGAAATCATGCCGACAGATCAGGTTTCAATGACCCGGTTAACCGAATACCCAAGCTGGTTCAATCCATCGACCAGCTTGGTTTCCGTGGCATAGATATCGGTGCGGATGGCAACCAGGTCACTGCCACCGGCTGAGAGAACCACGGTCAAGTGCACGCCGTCCTCCAGCATCTGGCCGCGTGATTTGATATACACCGTAGGGTGTTGCGTCTGGACGCTCTGTAGTAGCGTGGCGATGCGCGACTCGTCGCCGCGATCCAGCACCAGCGCGCGCTCGACGTAACCGCCGGCGCCGATCGTCCGTTCGAGGATGGGTTGTAGTGAACTGGTAAAGATATCCTTCATCTCCGAAGGCACACCTGGCATGCTCACGATCGTGGTGCCATTTACGTCCAGCACCACACCAGGGGCGGCACCGTTCGCGTTGACCAATGGTGTGGCACCCTGTGGCAGAAGGGCCATCTTTCGACGCGCTTCGTTCAATTCGGCACTGAAGTTGGGACGGATGCTGGCGAGATACTCGTAACGCGTACGCACCATCGCCAATGCTTGCGCGTCTTCGACCAGGGAGAGATCGAGCGCACGTGCCAGGGCGCGCAGGGTCAGGTCGTCATCTGTAGGTCCCAGACCTCCCGTCGTGAGGATCAGGCGCGGCTTGCGTTGCAGGGCGCTCGCCAGTGCGTCGGCAATCTCGTCATACTCGTCGCGTAGTATCACTGCACGGCGTACGCGCGCACCGAGGGCTGTGAGCGAACGTATGAGCCAGTGGGTGTTGGTATCCTGCACCTGGCCGACCAGGAGTTCATTGCCAATGGCAAAAATTTCCACGCAGCGGTCGCAGGCATCTGGTTTCAGCATGTCATCCATAGATTCCGTGATGATACACCTGTGATCGTCGTCTCGAAGAACAGGTCCTGTGACTGACATTCGCGATCTCATTTGACATATCGATGGGTTGTGCTAATACCAGCGTTTAAACCATTCTCACGAACGGAGTTCAAGACATGGACTATTCATCCATCAAAGGGTTTAATTACCAGCCAAGCTACGGCAGCAATGGGTTTGAAATATGGCGGCAGTTTGACGCGACGGTGGTCGATCGCGAATTGGGCGCAGGCAAGCGCTACTTCCCGGGAATGAATGCGATTCGTCTCTGGTTATCGTGGGATGCATTCAACCGCGAGCCGGAGCGGTTTGCCCAGGCTTTTGACACGGCATTAGCAACAGCACAGAGTTACGATCTGGTGGTCATGCCGGTTCTGTTCAACCGCTGGCATGATCGGGCACTGGACTATGGGGGCATCTATATCGATCACTTCCTGTCCCGCGTAAGCTGGGTGCAGCGAGAGCACATGTTCGACCGTTACATGGAGATGATCGTTGGCCGGCATGCCGCCGACCCGCGCGTGTTTGCGTGGGATCTGTGCAACGAACCGTTTTCATATTCGTGTCCGCCTGAGGAGATCCCGGAGATCGTGGACGCAGAGTTGAGCTGGTTGGAGGGCTTATACAAGACCTGCAAGCGGCTTAATGCCACAGCGCCCGTCACAGTCGGTATCCACCCCGGCCATGGGCGACGGGGGATGGAACAGGTGGCGCCTATTAGCGATATTCTCAGTATCCACCCCTACTGGACCGCCGACAGTCCGGCGCATGACAAGGGCGTTTACGAAAAGTCGTTGGATGACTACGTGGCTGTGGCAGCAAGACTGAACAAGCCGCTGCTCGCCACTGAGACGTGTTGGGGCGCGCTCGACGATGCAAAACGGGTGAGCATCATCACCTACACCCTGGGTGAGCTGAAGAAACGCAACATCGGCTGGCTGGTCTATCTGTTACACCACAGCTTGATTGCCGACGCGCACCGGCCAGAATATGGCCCGGTGACAGACCCGGGCAACCTCGCTTTTATCGAAGCCGATGACAGCCTGCGGCCTGGTCACGGCGTTTTCAATGAGTTCTAGGACTCATCTGCCCGTGCAAAACTCGTGTACCACTTCGTACAAGACCTGCACGCCCCAGGCCAGCGACTCGACTGACACGCGCTCGTCATGCCCGTGCACCAGATCGCTGAAATGCTCGCCTGGCCGGAACTTCAGCGGCGAGAAGCCGTAACAAATGGTGCCGAGTTTTGCCACGTGCTTTGCGTCAGTCGCGCCGGTGAGCATTGACGGGATCGGAAGACCGGCCGGATCATGCCGTTTTAACGTCTGGCATAGCAGACGGTAAAGCGGCGTGTTCGTCCCAAATTCGACCGCCGGGGACAGGCTATCGACCTCGAAGGTGACGTTGCCGGCATCGTTTCCGAGCGTGTGCTTGATCTCGTCGATCATTTCGGCAGGGCTGAAGCCCGGCAGTGTACGGCAGTCCAGCACGGCATCCGCGAATGAGGGGATGACGTTCGTTTTCACCCCGGCGCGCAAACCGGTCGGTGTCGCCGTGTTATGGGTGATGGCGCGCAATTCGGCCGCCAGACCGGGATCACGCACGATGTGTTCGAAAAGAGGCGAGCCACTCGAGTCGCGTGAAGCAAGCAGCGCACGCAACCCGGCGCCCTGTGGGCCACCCAGACCGTCGGCCAGTCCGGCGATAAATGCTCGTGCGGTTGCGCTCATGTGCATTGGAAAGCGTGCCCGCGAGAGTTTGTCCACGGCCCGTGCCAGGTGTACCACCGCGTTATCGTCATGCGGCACACTGGCATGGCCGGGGCGGCCGGATGTGCGCATGCGCATCCAGGCTGTCCCTTTTTCAGCCACCTGGATGGGATAAAAGCATTTGCCGGAGGCGTACATCGAGAATCCCCCGAACTCGCTCAGACCATATTCGGCGCGCAGCAAATCGGGGTGGCATTGAATCAACGGGCCGATGCCCTGATCGGTGTCCGTCTCCTCATCGGCGGTTGCGGCCAGGATGATGTCTCGTTGCAAAGGTGTGTGACCTGCTTTGCTGACCTGGCGGGCCAGCGTCAGGAACGCGACTAATTGCATGGCGCCAATGCCCTTCATATCGAGTGCGCCGCGGCCATATACGTAGCCGTTGTGCAACATGCCGCCGAAGGGGTCGACTGTCCAGTGCTCACGTTCGACCGGTACCACGTCGGTGTGGGAATAGAGTAGCAGAGGCGCGGCGTTGCCATTGCCCTTAAGCCGTGCAACCACGTTGCCGCGCCCCGGTGCTGTCTCGATGACAGTCGGTTCGATGCCATTCTCGTGCAGGATGTTGGCGATGTACCCCGCCGCGATGCTTTCGTTCCCGGGTGGGTTGGAGGTATCGAGGCGAATCAATGCCTGTAACACGCGCACCGTTTCATCTGCCATTGCATTCCAGTTTACGTCGACCATGTATGCATTGTGCCACAGGCTGGCATCAGACATGTGTCGCACGGTTCGTGTGCGTATAATCCTTGCACGCGCTTGCGTGCAAGCGTTGCCGGCAAGGGTCTGGCCCAATGGGCGATCGTTACTGGCAGCAATATGCGCACCAGTCGCAAATCGACAAACAGAAATCCAAAATGGCAAAGATAACCCCACGTTCAAAAGACTTTTCCGAGTGGTATCTGGACGTCATCCGAGAAGCAGACATGGCCGATTACGCGCCGGTGCGCGGGTGCATCGTGGTCAAACCGTACGGCTGGTCTCTCTACGAGAACATGCGCGATTTCCTGGATCGGCGTTTTAAGGAGACCGGCCACAGCAATGCCGCTTTCCCGTTGTTCATCCCCATGAGCTTCTTGCAGAAAGAGGCGCAGCATGTAAAGGGATTCAGCCCTGAATTAGCAGTCGTCACGATTGGAGGCGGCGAGACACTGGAGGAGCCGCTGGCAGTGCGCCCGACGAGTGAAACCATCATCGGATCAATGTATGCGCAGTGGGTCAAGTCCTATCGTGATTTGCCGGTGCTTATCAATACCTGGAACAGTGTGGTGCGGTGGGAGAAGCGCACCAAGCCGTTCTTGCGGACGATGGAGTTTTACTGGCAGGAAGGTCACACCGCTCACGCCACGCACGACGAAGCGATGGAAGAAGTGTTGCGGATGCTGGGCGTGTATGCGGACCACGCCTCCGAGGAATGTGCCATCCCAGTTATTCAGGGTCGTAAGAGCATCAGCGAGCGCTTCGCCGGTGCCGACAACACATTCAGCATCGAAGCGATGATGGGTGATAAGAAGGCGTTGCAGGCGGGTACCAGTCACGACCTGGGTCAGAACTTCGCGCGAGCATTTGAGATCAAATACCTGGACCGCGATAACACGGAGAAACTGTGTTGGACGACATCGTGGGGGATGAGTTGGCGTATGTTGGGCGCCGTCATTATGACCCACGGCGATGATCAGGGTCTGCGTCTGCCACCCAAGATTGCGCCTGTCCAGGTGGTCATCGTGCCCATCTATAAAAACGATACCGAGAAGAGCAGTGTGTTCGAAACGGCCGAGCGTATCTATAAGGAGATAAAAGCGGCTGGTTTACGTGTCAAACTGGATGATCGCGAGGAGACGCCCGGGTTTAAGTTCAACGATTGGGAGATGCGCGGTGTGCCGGTGCGGGTGGAGATCGGCCCCAAGGATGTTGCAAATCGCGCGGCTGCATTGGCGCGCCGTGATATTCCTGGGAAAGCAGGTAAAAGCTTCGTTCCCCAGGACGGCCTGGTGCAGCGCGTCCAGGTGTTGCTGGTTGAAGTTCATAACTCGTTGCTGCAACAGGCTACTGCCTTTCGCGATGCCAACATTCATGAAGTCAATACCTACGAGGAGTTAAAGGAAGTGGTGGAGGATGGCTTCGCCCTGGCTCCGGTGGCGGACGATCCTGAAGTGGATGCCAAGATCAAGGAGGAGACCAGGGCTACCAACCGCAACTTCCCGACGCAACAGGCGGCAGGGGAGTGGAAATGCATCATCACTGGCAAACCAGTGCGTGAACGGGCGCTGTTCGGTAAGGCCTACTAAAATCATCCTCGCGGCTGGCTATGCGCGAACGGTGTGGAGTATGCTTTTCGCCAGTTGCTCGCCCATAAAACGGCGGGCAATGTTCGTTTGAGCGCCTGTTAAAATGGCGCTATGCATGCGGTCGAAACGTTGATGCTCGCGGATGCGGCACAGATGATGACCGACCCTCAAGCGCCGTTGTCGATCGACGTGCAAGAACCATGGGAATATGCCTATGCCCACATTGAGGGGGCACAACTCCGGCCGTTAGGTGACCTTCAACAGTGGCTTGTTGAGGTTTGAAGCTGTTCATGATGCGTCGCCGAACAAAGATCACAAAGATCATCAATTACACGTTGCTTGTACTGGCTGTCGTGCTTGCTCTTGGCGCGTCTTCGCTCGTGCCGCTGTCCACCCGTGCGCAGACGGCGACGCCGCCGCCTACCTACGCCAAAACCATTGCAGCGCTCATCAAAGGCATGAGTGTTAACCAGAAAGTCGGGCAACTTTTCCTGGTTAGTTTTCCGGGCGAGGACACCGCACCCAATAGCGATATTGCCGACCTCATTGTCAACTACCGTGTTGGCGGGGTGTTGTTGCGCGCTGCCAACCAAAATATCACGAATTCGCCTGAAGGTCCACAGCAACTCGCGGAACTTACGAGCCGGCTACAGTCACTTGCACTGATGACGCAGACTGTTGCGTCGAGTGCGCCCACGGTGACGCCTACAACCCAGGGATCGACGAAGGCATTGCCACCCGAGGTGGGATTCATCCCGCTTTTCATCGCTATGTCACAGGAAGGGGATGGCGCACCCTATACTGAGGTCACGCAAGGCGTTACGCCCATCCCCAGCCAGCTTGCTATTGGCGCTAGCTGGCAAGTAGAGAATGCGAATGTTGTTGGACAGGTGGTTGGGCGTGAGCTATCGTTGATGGGTGTGAATGTCTTGTTGGGACCCGTCTTGGATGTGTCGGACTCCCCGAAGCCGACCACGCCGGGCGATGCCGGCACACGGGTCTTCGGCGGCGATCCGTACTGGGTCGGTAAGTTTGGCGGGGCTTATATCAGCGGGGTTCACACCGGCAGTAACAACCGCGTTGCCGTCGTCGCCACCCGTTTCCCCGGACTGGGTTCATCAGATCGCAGTGTCGACGACGAGATCCCCACGGTGCAAAAGTCGTTGGAACAGCTCAAGCAGATCGAGCTGGCTCCATTCTTCGCCGTGACACAGCTTGACAACAATAACCCCGTCTCCAGCACGGCGGATGGGCTGTTGGTATCGCACATCCGCTATCGCGGCTTCCAGGGCAACATCCGCGCCAGCACACGCCCAGTGAGCCTGGATCCACAAGCCTACCAGGCGCTAATGTCGTTGCCCGAAATTGCACCCTGGCGTGCGGCCGGCGGGGTTACTTTTAGCGACGCACTGGGTGTGCGCGGGGTGCGGCGTTTCTACGATCCGTTGGATAACACCTTTAACGCGCGGCGTGTGGCACACGAAGCATTCATGGCCGGCAACGACGTGCTGGTGTTGGGCAATTTTGGCCTTAACAATTCCTGGCCAGAGCAACTGGCGAACATCAAAGACACCATCCAGTTTTTCCGCGAACGCTACGTGAGTGACCAGACATTTGCGGCGCGTGTGGACGCGGCGCTGGGACGCATCCTGGCATTGAAACTGAAGCAGTACCAGGGCACATTTACGAGCGCGACGGTAAACGTTGACCCGGCGCTTGCCGCGCAGATCGTGCCGAATACCGACGTCGTTTCTGCCATCGCGAAGGATGCTGTGACGTTGCTGTCGCCGGGGGTTCGTGAGCTGACTCCACTTGTGCCCGCCGCACCAGGTAAAGACGAATCGATCGTGTTCATTACCGACGACCGCCAGATCAAAGAGTGTGCGAAGTGTCCCTCGTATCCGCTCATCTCACGCACGGCGCTGGAGGAGATTGCGCTTAACCTGTACGGTCCAAAGACTACGGGTCAACTGAACCCGCTGCGTGTCTCGTCGCTCACTTTCAGCGATCTCGCCGATTACACAGTACGAGTGGCGGCAGGCCCCAGCGCTACCGGGTCGCTGACGGAGACGGAAACCGCCACGTCGCTCACCGCGACCACCTCGGGTGTGACGGCGACGGCGACGGTGGCGCCTCCGCTGGTTCAGACGGCGATAGACCAGGCGGATTTGATCGTCATTGCCATGCTTGATCTGAGTACAGATGCCAAATCCGCCAAGATCTTTCGCGATTTCCTGGCGCAGCGAGCAGATGCATTGCGCGATAAGCGGGTGGTGGTGTTTGCGTTTGGCGCGCCCTACTACCTGGACACAACAGAGATCAGCAAGCTGACGGCCTACTTTGGGGTTTACAGCCATGCGCAGCCGTTCCTGGAAGCGGCTGTGCGCGTGCTGTTTGGCGAAATCCCACCGAATGGCGCCTCGCCGGTCTCAATTACTGCGTTGAACTATTCTCTCTTGCAACAGACTGCCCCTGACCCAAACCAGGTGATTCCACTGAGCGCGGGCGATCTCATTACGACCACGCAGGTCAGTGAAGGGCTGCTGGAACTGAAAATAGGTGAAAAGCTGAAATTGCGCGCAGGCCCGGTGTACGACCGGAATGGCCACATCGTACCGGATGGCACGCCCGTTCAACTCGTGTTAGCTTACCCGGCAGAGCGAGTGGAACAGCAACAACCGGCGGTCTCGACGCGTGACGGTATCGCAGAGACGACTGTGGTCATCGAGCGGAAAGGCAAGCTTGAGATTCGGGCGGTTGCGGAGCCAGCGCAAACTTCCTACGTGATCCGTGTGGATATCGGCGATAATGCGGCCTCCATTGAGACGATCAAACCCACCGCGATGCCTACGGGAACACCGGAGCCGACAGCGACCGCAACTGACAAGCCGACTGCCGAGGCGACGAGCGCGGCAACGCCTGCAGTCACGAACCAGCCGCCTGCTCAGATCGTGCGGTCCAATATCGTTGGCTTTGTGGTTACGTCCCTGGCATTGGTCGTCATTGCGCTGGTGGCGATCCTCACACTGAACGGCACCCGGCGCGTGAGTCTGTCCATGCGTTGGCGTCTGATACTGCTGAGTTGGAGCGCGGGTTGGATCGCCTATGTGCTGTATGCAACCGGGGTGCCCGGCACCACTCAACTGGCATCCATCCTGGGGTGGTATGGCTCGGTGTTGCTGGCTGCTGTGATCGCACTCATCGTCTTACTGGTTGCGCTGGTGATTGTGATGCGCGCCGAAGAAGGTCCTGCAGAACCTATCGGTGGGCATTAGGTGGTTATACCACTGTCAAGGGCTTCTAAACGAGGTTATAGCAATGGGATTTCTCAAACGACTCTTTGGCGGCGACTCTAAACCAGGTAGCCGCGGTAGTGACGCTGATTCAAATGCGATCATCTACTACGTAAAGGTGCGCAAGTGCGGCGCCATTGCACGCGTGCGCGTGGATACTCGCAACGACCTGAGCCTCGACGATGATGGCGAGAACTATGTCGTGCGCAAACAGGTCGTTGACAACGTCTGTTACGGCATGGCCGAGATTGAGCTGCACTTCGATGTCAATCGTAAAGAACTGAGCCGTCACGTGGAGAACGGCGAGTTTGTGTCACACGAGGTGTGGGAACAGCAGGAACAGGAACGAAATGCCGCACGCTCTTCAAATGCTTGACGCGAGAGCCTGATCTTAGTCGCTGCTGCGAGGATTCCGCAAGTCCTTGACGGCACTTATCAGTTTGGTAGAAGGGGTGCCGTTGGCGAGACCATCACGAATAGATGTGATGGTCTCGCTTTTTTGCGCGCGACGAATGGCGCTGGCAAGCCTGACGACGAAACGGGGTGGTCAGGCGCGTGCGATAATGATTGCATGAATGATAGCCAGCCCGCCGCATTGATGCGACGTGAAATCTTCGAACAACCAACCATTCTTTCTCATTTGATCGACAGCGCTGGCGCCACACTGCGAACGGTAGCCGAACGTGCCAGCCAATGCGCATTCGCGGTGTTGGCTGCGCGTGGCAGTAGCGACAATGCCTCCACCTATGGCAAGTACTTGCTGGAAAGCCTGGCCGGCCTGCCAACGGCACTCGCCGCACCGTCGCTCTTTACGCTCTACAGGCAACCGCCGCGCCTGGCAGGCGCACTCGTCATCGGTGTATCTCAGAGCGGGCAGTCAGCCGATGTCGTGGAGGTGTTACGGCAAGCCCGCCAGCAGGGGGCCATAACACTCGCAGTCACCAACACGCCTGATTCGCCACTGACCGCAGCCGCCGAGTACGTCGTGCTGCTCAATGCGGATGTGGAGCAAGCCCTCGCTGCGACAAAAACGGTGACGGCCCAATGCGCCGTTTATGCGTTGCTGGCAAGTCTGCTGAGTCGCCGTGCCGATCTGTCCCGTGACCTTGCCTCCTTGGGGGAGCATGTTGACCGTATGCTGGCGCGAGAAGCCGATATTGCGGCGCTCGCACAGGGCTGGTTGACGGCTGAGCGTGCGGCAGTGATTGGACGCGGGTACAGTTATGGGGCGGCACAAGAAACCGCGCTTAAGCTTAAGGAAACGTGCTACATCAGCGCCGAGCCGTACTCCGCGGCCGACTTCATGCATGGCCCATTAGCCATGATCGAGCGAGATTATCCGGTGTTGGCAATGCTCAACCACGATGCAACGCTTGACACCACGGTTGCATTTGTCGAGCGGGTGTGTGATAGGGGTGCAAAGGTGGTGGTATTCGCCACGGCTGAGGCCGCGCGATCCATATCACTGCCACATCAGGTCACTACGTTGCCAATCGCCAGTCCATCCCTGTGGTTGGCGCCGATCCCTTTCATCGTGGCCGGGCAACTGTTTGCAATGCATCTTTCGGTCGCGCGTGGGTATAACCCCGATGTTTCGCGCGGTCTGACCAAAGTGACTGTGACGGTATAGAAAACGCCGTAAACACCTGGCGCAGGCGCGTTGTTATCGCGCCTGCGCCAGGTGTTCATTCCCAAATATCTGTCTGCCTCAATGGCCTATTTCGCATTTCGCAAAGGCATAAGGTACCTGCGCCAACTGGCTGGCCTGAATTATGCAGATGCGGTCGTGCTGCCGGACGCCCAACGCTCTTCCCTGCACAACATGTATCTGAATGGCATCTTCAGCAGCTTTTCAGATGGGGCGTCCGGGAGTTACACCAATGTGTTTATGGTGGCTTTGCGCGCGACAGACACCCAAATTGGGTTTCTGAACACGTTCACCCAGGCGTTGGCAGCGCTTGCGCCGTTGCCGGGCGCGCTGGTCGCTGAGCGCACGGGAGCTTACCGCGCGACTATCTTGTGGCCAAGCGTTCTTGCGCGTGTGGGCTTTTTATTGCTAGTCGCGTTGCCGCTGTTTCATATCGGCCAGCCGGTGATTGCTGCTGCCATCATCATCTTTTCACTCCGCTCTTTCCTGCTTTCCTTCGTCGGTGCTCCATGGGCAGCCGCCATGGGGCAGATGGTGCCCTTGCGGATCCGCGCGAATTACTTCTCGGCCCGGAATTTCGCTGGCGGGGTTGCCGTCATCGCCGGTACCCTGCTGGCAGGGCAAATCATCACTGTGTTTGGCTTTCCGTCTGGCTATCAGACCGTCTATCTGATGTCTGCATTGATGGGCTTTTATGCCTCGTATGTATATGCGCGTGTGCCAGGAGCCGCCTACGGTTCGCTGGAAGGCCGCAAGCCTGCTGATCAAAACACCCAGCGCAAGGTTTCACTACTGGCGTTTCTCAGACACGGCCCATTTGCGCGCTTCGTACTGTGCTCGTGTGCGCTATCGTTTGCGGTAAGCGTCGGTGGCCCTTTCATTGCCCTTTACCAGGTGCGCGTGTTACAGTTTAACGCGGCCACGATTGGTGTGCTGGCATCGGCCGAGCTGGCGATGAACATCGTTATGCAGCGGGTGTATGGGTCGTTGCTGATCCCGCGTTTTGGTGATTACCGCGTCATGCGCAGCCTGCGTTTCGCGACCGGGTTGGTCCCGTTGGCCTGGCTCTTCGTGCGTGATCCGATTGCCGGCGCATTGGTGGGGGTTGGGGTAGGGGCAATCTGGTCTGGCCATGAACTGGCTAACTTCAACGGTCTACTTGAGATGACGCCGGAAGAGGGGCGAGCCAGTTATATCGCGGTTTACACCGTGTTGACGTCTCTCAGCGCAGCGCTGGGACCCGCGATTGGGGGATTGCTGACGGATGTGATTGGCTATCATCCGTTGTTCATCGCATCTGGTGTGTTGCGTATGCTGTCAGCCGTGTTGCTCGTGCTGCTGGTACGTGATTGGGCGACCAAGCCAATACCGGATCACAGCGTTAAAGAGGCATCTGAAACGTTGTAAACTAGACCCTATGAGTTCGTATTTTGACGACGATGACACCTCCCTTCCCGGCTGGGCGCGCCCGCTGGGTAAGCAGGGTTATCGCTCATTTCTAAGCCTTATCGAAGGTTATTTCGCCAATCGAAATATCGCTGTGGCGATTGACGACGAGGAGGGCTTAGTCAAGCCTGACCTTGGTAACTTCGCTTATAGCAGCACCTTTGGCTTACAGAATATCGCGCAGATTTGCCAGCAGGCTGATCGGGACGAGTGGCGCGATCTCATCGCTGCTCATTTTGATTCCATCTTTGAGGCCAAGGACGAGGATAATGCGTTACATATCCACATGGAAGACTTTGGCAAGTTGAAGTCGCAGTTGCGCTCAAGGCTGTATCCCGTCGATATTGTGAATCACGCGACCGAGATCATCCAGCGTCCAGGTCCTGAAGGTACGTTGGAGGTGCTTGCGCTTGATCTCCCCACAACCGTGCGAACGGTGTCACGCTCAGAAGCTGATGTGTGGGGGCTTGATCCTGATGACCTGTTTATGATCGGCCGGCAAAATCTGAAAGCGAAAGGGTTGTTGCGGCCGAATACGGTGCAACTGGAGCAGGGGACTACGCTCACCGTGTACACCGGCGACCCGTTTTATGCGGCCAGCCACGTGCTCATCATCGAAAACTATCTCCCCACCGATGCTGCCCATGGTGTACTGATCGGGGTGCCCAAGCGCGACATCCTGATCGTGCATCGAATTCAAAACATTGGCGCCATGGAGGCCGCCGGGGCGATGCTGCAGGTGATTGTGGGCATGCACCGCGATGGGCCGGGATCGATCAGCCCCTACCTGTACTGGTATCACGATGATGACTTCACGGTGCTGCCATATGAACTCGAAGATCAATCATTGAAGTTTGTGCCGCCCGATGATTTCGCCGAGTTGCTTGAGGAATTGGAAGAACACGCGAGCTATTCCTGATTCAATCGATGAACATCACACCCGTTTAGCATAATGATTTGATTTGTATGCTTATCGGCAGGGCTGGTGTGCATACGGACGGGTGGAAAGACACTGCTGCTGCACTTAGATGCTAAAAGTCATTCTTTTTGATCTCGATGAGACGCTTTACCCAAGGGCATCATCACTCATGCCAGCCATTGGTGCGCGTATCACGCAGTACGTGATCGATCGACTGGGGGTCTCTGCCGCACGGGCTGATGAACTACGCCGATCCTGGCGCCGGGCATACGGAACGGCATTGCGAGGGATGATCGAGGAGGGCTATGCCTTCGACCTGGATGATTACCTGCGGTACGTTCATGACATACCCCTGGATGGGGTGATCGAGGCACAGCCGGAGGTACGCGAGATGCTGTTGGCGCTGCCGTTGCGGCGTGCCGTGCTGACGAATTCGAATATCGAACACGCAACGCGGGTGTTGCGGCATGTCAACTTGTTGGACTGTTTCGAGCGGATCATCGACATCCGCGCCTTGAAGTTCACCAACAAGCCGGACCCCAAGGCGTACACGTTGGCACTGGAGATGATGTCTGTGCGTGCCGATGAAGTCATCCTGGTTGAGGACACACCCGTCAACACCAGACCGGCCAAACAGATGGGTATGCGGACAATCCTGGTGGACTGTCCGCCCTCTACTGATGCAGATGTTTGTGTGGCGAGACTACTTGAGGTGGGTGACTGGGTGAAGAAGCTTCTCTAACCCTGTTCTAACCCTGTCTGTAACCCTCCAAACCTCAGCGCTTACGTACGTGGTACAGATAACGGCTGGATGTGGCAGTGGCTGGATCAAACGGGGTCGTGCTACCCTCTGATTCGGCCATGATGTAATCGTACAGCGCCTGGTTTCCCTCGGCTTCGAATGCGGCTTTCAGTTCCAGGCCGATCTGTCGCTTTTGTTGCAGATGCCGATACGTCTCTGCGCTGAAATCCCACGTCTGGAAAGGCAAGCCACAGCGCATGAGGGCTGTCCCAAGAGGCGTGTTTTCCGGCAGCAGGCTCTCCCGCGGTGCCTGTGTATCCCACAACATATGTGAGTAAAACACGGCCATCTGCCCACCCGGCTTCAACACTGCCATGAGTGTGCGCAGTGTAGCGTCCAGGTCGTTTGGCATATACAGCGTATCGATCGAGAGGATGGCGCTGAAACTCCCGCTGGGGAAGTCGAGCGAATCCATGTTCGCCACCTGGAACGACAGGCAATGGCGTTTGTGTGCGGTGCGTGCCTGCGCCACAGCAATCGCTTCAGGTGAATAGTCGATCCCGGTAAATGATGCCCCGGTCCGATCGGAGACGTACTCGGCAATGAACCCGGCGCCGCAGCCTAGATCGAGAACGTGATCGCGCGAGTTTAGCCGCGTGACCTCGATCAGTTTATCCAGTTGTGCCATGTCACTGAAGTTGGTCTGGCACAATGCTTTACCGTACAAGCGCTCACAGAAGGTGGCGTAAGCCCGACTGTGTGGGGCACTACTGTAATACTGTTTGTACCAGTACCAGATGGGCGGGCGCGCGTCACGCACCTGGTTGGCAACACCTATTCCCTTGGGTGTGAGCACATAGGTGTTGCCCTGTTTGCTAATCAGGCCCTTTGCTGCCAGGTCTGGGTAGGCGCCAGCCCAATCAACCCGATAGCTTTTGAAGTAGCGTGCCGCCTCTTCAACTGTTTTTGGGTAGAACGTATAAAAGTTGTTGTTGGGCGTTTCCTTTGGCTGCGCAAGCTCGATCAGGACGATGAGCACCTGGATCTCGGCCTCGCTGTAGGTATCCATAATGTCTGTATATAGCGTGATCATCACGGTGCGCTACGCGTGCGGCTCTGACTATAGATACTTGAGATCCTCCGCGCAGCGTTCCAGTTCCTCACGGAAATTGGGGTGTGCCACGTCGATGAGCGCACGAGCTCGTTGTCGTATTGTCTTGCCGTATAAGCTGGCGACACCATACTCCGTCACCACATAGTGCACGTCGTTGCGCGTGGTCGTTACTCCGGCGCCGGGTTTGAGCATCGTTACGATCTTGCTGACCTGGCGTCCGTCGCGCAGTGTGGCAGTGCTCGTTAGTGCAATGATGGGTTTGCCACCATTGCTACACGCTGCGCCGCGGATGAAATCGAGTTGGCCGCCCACACCGCTGTACAAACGGGGCCCAATGCTGTCGGCGCACACCTGGCCGGTGAGATCCACTTCGATTGCAGAGTTAATAGCGACCATGTGATCGTTCTGGGCGATCAGGAAGGGGTTGTTAACATACTCAGTCGGCCGGAACTCCATGAGCGGGTTGTCGTGAACGAAATCGTACAGACGTTGCGTGCCCAGGCAAAACCCGGCGATGATCTTCCCCGGATGCAAGGTTTTGCGCTCGCCGTTGATGATTCCCTGCTCGACCAGTTCGATGATCCCGTCGGAGAACATTTCGCTGTGAATGCCTAAATCGCGTTTGCTGCTGAGGTATGGCAATACCCCATTGGGGATCGCGCCGATGCCGAGTTGCAGACAATCTCCATCCTCGATCATGTCGGCGATGTACTTGCCAATCTTCTGGTAGAGCGGCCCTGTCTCGCTGCTGCGGAATTCGGGCAGCGGATAATCCACGTCCACGCAGTAGTTGATTTTGGACATGTGGATGAAGCTGTCGCCCAGGGTGCGTGGCATGCGTGGATTCACTTCGGCGATCACCATGCGCGCCGATTCTGCCGCGGCCTTTGTCACGCCGATTTCCACTCCGTATGAACAGAAGCCATGTTCGTCGGGTGGTGAAACGTGGACGAATGCTGCATCGAGTGGAAGTGTGGAACGCCTGAAGAGGAGTGGGATTTCACTCAGCAGACAGGGTGTGAAGTCGGCGCGCCCTTCGTTCACTGCTGCGCGCACGTTTTCGCTGATGAACAATGTGTTCACCCGCAGGTGACCTTGCATGGCAGGCTGGACGTAATCGGCGTTGCCGATGGTAAGCACCTGGACGATTTCGACGTCCTGTAGCGCTGGCGCTCGACGGACCAGCGCATCCATCAATTGCTGCGGAAAGCTGCAGTTGCCAGTAATGAAAATGCGCATCCCGCTCTCGATGTGTGCAATAGCGTCATCGGCGGACATGGGTGGGTTGCAGATGGATAGGTGGTTCATATTGCGAACTTGGGATATGAGATATGGAGATTCAAGACTGTTATAGCGATTATCGCAACGAATATCGTAACGAATCGCAGCTATTTGATTTCGAACCAGTGTAGCATCAAACTGTTTCCAGCGGCATCGTTGAGCGGGTCGTCGATGGACCGGCGTGTGCCGGACGTGCGGTCATAAACGCCGACTCGGACCTGGTACACGCCGGGCTTCAAATTGTCTGGCAAAGCTACCCAATGCGGGTCGGTGACCACCTCGCCCTGTTGCCAGCGCGAGAAAGGATATGAGCCATACACCGGCTGCTGATCGGCTACCACGATAATTTCACCATTGGATTGGTCGACGATGTGGAGCAGCACAGTGTCATCCGGTTGCTGCGCTGCGGTGGATTGCCAGTAAAGTTCGACAGCGATCTCTCGTCTAGCCAGATCCACAGCCGCTTTTCCGCCCAGTAACGTCAACCCGCCATCGAACACGGCGTTGCGTGTGGCCAGGGTGGGGGAGACCTCAAAGCTGCGAGGTGTGTCTTCAGCCTGGTAGATCACTGTGTTCGGCACCCCGTTACGCTCATACAATGTTTCCGTGGGGATCAACGTCTTGTGTTGTTTGGCCGCGCTACGTGCGAACACGTCCCAATGCCCTTGGAATGCCGTCGTCTCGGGCGTGTGAAAGACATAGATGTTCGAAGGATCGCGCAAGAGCACCGTGGAGACATCCGCGAACGTGGGCGATGGTTCCGGCAGATATTCGTACATCTCACGCATGTGCACGCGCCCCTCTGTCAGGAACGTGACACTGCGCTCAAAACCCCAGTCCAGCGCAATCACAGGCCGGTTCGCGTAATTCGACTCCAGATCATGGGCGAGTGTGAAGATGGCATCGGACCACAACCCCCGGCCACCGGTCGTGACCAGGAATGTTTGGATCATCACATTGGTCGCGGTGTGGTTGATAACCAGTATGCCTACGCCAACCGATGTGATCACGGCCGCCTGGCGCAGCGACATCCGCTGAGCGAGCCAGGCAAGCATGTCTATGAACGACCATGCGATGAGGAGCCAGGTCAGGGGTACGATGATGAATAGATGGCGCGCGCCGATGCTGCTGATACTAATCGTCCCCAACGGAATGACGGTGATGACGCACAACAGTAGCAGTAAACGCAGGCGAACGTAGCGCGGTTGAGCGATATCCGCCGTGGAACTCGTCCTCTGCTCCAGCGAACCTGCCTTGAGAGGTATATCGCTGCGACGACGGATGCATAGCGCCGCTGTGTAGACCAGGCTGGCGATCAGCGCGAGAGCGCCGAGTGGTAACCCGGCTGGTGCATCGAAGTGCAACGTGTCGCCGCCCAGCATGCGCACAAACTCAACCGACTCAAACTGGATATTGCCCAACAGATCGAGGTTGTTATGGCCGTAGGTGCGCGAGCGCACGGCGTTCTCTGAGATGAACTGAAATGAGGCGCCGGAAGGGATATTGTGCACGATGAATGGCGCAAAGCCAAGGGCGCATGCGCACGCGCACAAGAACAGCGTCTTGATACCGATTGATCGAAGCAGACGCCAGAAGCCAGGAATGCCCAGGATGAGGATTGCGGTAAGGCCGATCGGCACAACAAGCCAGCTAAAAATCAGCTTCGTGGTCAGGCCCAGGCCAAACACAAAAGCTGCGGCGATCAGTATTGTGTTGCTGCGCGTGCGCCACCAGCGTGTAAGCAGCAGCAGAAACCCCAGCGCCAATGGCAACAGTGGCTGGGCGAAATGCGCGCCTGTGCGACTCCACCAGATGTATGCCGGTGCGCTGGCGCACAGGAGAACGGCAATGGCAGCGGTGAGTGGACCGGACCAGGTATGCGCGAGCCACCACAGCAGGAAGATCGTGACTGCACCCAATAGCAATTGGCTGGTGCGCAATCCTTGTGTCGTCGTGCCAAACAGCGTCATGCCCACCAGGCTCGTGTAAATGGAGCTGGGGCCGGTGTAATGGCCCATCATCAAGGGCAGTCGCAATCCGAAGACCGTTACGGTGCTGAATGCGGTCGTCGGAAGGCCGTGGATCAATTCAAGCGCTGGAACGGCGTCGGCTGCTTCGTCATATTGCAGTCCTGGCAGATCCAGGTTGCTCAGACCAACGGAGAAATAGACCAGGTATGCGATCACCAGAGCAGTGAGAGCTACTGCGGTCTGCGTTCGTGTATGATTGCGTGCAACGCCCAAATGAGTCTCTACCAACGATGAAACCTCGTACTTGCATCGAATTTGCGTTTCATGGCCGTTCAGTCGTGCTAGGTATCATTCTACTTGGCATCTTTGCACTGTATTCAGGCGCGCTGCGACAGGCGCTCATCTACGATGACCCCGTCAACATCACAGCACTGGCAACCCGCAACATAATCAGCCTATTCGACCTGCATCCCTACGGCACGGGCAACTACCGGCCGATGAGTTTCCTGCCCTGGCTGTTCATGCGCGATTGGTTTGGCTGGTTTATCCCCAGCCTGTTGCATGCCTGGAATGTGTGGTCGCACGTACTCAATACAGCGTTGATTGCGTCGTTGGCGTGGCGATTGGGTCGTCGTTTCGGCATGCGCAGCACCTTGTTGGCGGTGCTGTGCGGGCTGCGTTTTGGTCTATTTCCATTTTCGTATCAGGCCATTCTATTTGCTGGCGCCCTGCCACACCCGTTCATGGTCGCATTTGGCCTGGCTGCCGTCCATGCCTATCTGACCGCGCGCGGGCCAGGAAGCAAAGTGCATTTACCTCACACGGTGCTGTGGCTGGTATGCATCCTGATGCTGCTCGCGTCCTTACTCAGTCACGAACAGGGCTTTGTATTCGGCGTGTTCATCTTGTTTGCCGATGTCATGATCGCGTGGAGTCAGCGAAAGCGCCTGAGCGCCGGCGCATTTGCGGCGTGTGGGATAGCTCTTGCCTATGCGGTTTTCTATCGTCTCTTCATGCAAACCTATTGGACTGATACGTCGAACTGGGCGACGGGGCCAATGGGGTTATCCGAAATTCTAGCCAACTTTGGCTACCAGGCCCAGGGCCTGGTCTACGGATGGCTGGTTGCACTGCGCGACTATATCGGATTGCCTGAAAATGGCCAGATCCTCGTCCTTGTGATGCTCGGCGCAACGGCTGTGCTCACCGTGATCAGTTTTGTGCGCATGCGTTTACTGACCCTGGGTGTCATTACGGCGGGCTGGTGGTTGGTGGCTGTTGCTCCGTCGGTGTTATTGACGTCGCCCAACTATCTGCAGGTGAGCCCACGGCTCATGTACGTGCCATCCATTGGCGCCAGCCTGTTGCTGGGCATGTTGCTTGTTGCATGGGTGCGGTTGGTACGCCGGCCGTTGTTCCAGGGGGTCATCATTGCAGCGAGTCTTATCCTGCTGGCCTGGTGCGCGGGTTATATTGCGGATCGGTCGACTGAGAGCGATCATCTGGCAGTGGCGTTCAACCAGATCGATGCCGATTTGCAGCATTCTGATCCTTCGGCGCAGGTGCTTCTCATCAACCTGCCCTGGTGGAGCATCCCCGCGCGCCCGACATTCCCCATCGGCGTAGAGAGCATGCCGATCTACCTGGAGGGGGCCATGTCGCCATCTGACTACCTTGGCACCGTCAGTAATACCCGGCGCCAGACGGCACATATCCGGCATGATATCTCTCTGACACACGGTGATCGTTACATGTATGGGATTGTAGGCGTGCCGCGGGATGATGCCGCACTGCGTGACGCTATCCTCAAATCGAACTACATATTCCGCTTTGACTATGACGATCCCTGGTTACGCGCGCGCCGATTGGCGATCGTCACTCTGGATCAAGGGGACGATGTTGTTGCCCGGCTGTCTGACGGTAAGGCACGTGTTATTCTGAGGGCGGCCAGCGCGCGCGCCTGTGAAAACCGTCTCAGGTTGGACTTGATCTGGGCCGATGTGGATAGCGCGGGTGAGTCATTGGGTGTCTTTGTGCACGTGCTGGATAAGCAAGGGGCGCAGGTGCTTGCTGCCGATCGTGACCTGTTGGAGGGCTATTTACCCCTTGACCAGGTGCCAGATAAGACAAAGGTCGCCGAGACACGCGAGATCGTATTGCCACAGCAGGTGGGTGAGGGGTCGTTTGATGGCCTGGCGGTGAGTGTGGGTGTTTACAACCGGGCGGACGTGAAGCGATTGGCTGCCGTGCGACAGAACGGCAGTATGTGGGAGGGCGACGCCATAACCGTGCCCGTGCGTGTTGAATCATGCCAAATGCCGTTCAATTAAGTGTATTGTTGCCGGCTTATAACGAAGCCGGCCGGCTGCGCAGTAATCTGTACGAGACCATCCGGACGCTGGAGGGAGCGCCGTCCGTATCGGCGCAGACGGCATTTCACCCGTTTGAGCTGATCGTGATCGACGACGGCAGCAGCGATGGCACTGCTGCCGCAGCATTGGATGTGGCGCGACAGGACGGGCGCGTGCGGGTGATGTCATATAAGCCGAACGCGGGGAAAGGAGCCGCGCTGCGACGTGGCTTCGGATGTGCCCAAGGGTCGTTGGTGGCGTTTCTTGACGCCGATCTGGACCTGCACCCGCGCCTGCTCTTTGTGCTGCAAGATGCGATGCGCACACAACGTGCTGACGTTGTCATCGGTTCGAAACAGCACCCACAATCACACATCGATTATCCTCTGTTGCGCCGTGCGTACAGCCTGGGGTACTTTGTGCTGGTCCAGGCGTTATTTGACTTACCCCTGCGCGACACGCAGACGGGTATCAAGTTGTTCAAGCGTGAGGTGTTGGACTATGCCTTCCCACGCCTGTCCATTACAGGTTATGCGTTTGATCTTGAGCTGCTGGTGTTGGCGCATACAGCAGGCTATCGCATTACAGATGCGCCTGTCTCATTGACATCGCAACGAATGAACCGGCGCATTCGCCCGCGGGATGTGATGGTCATGTTGCGCGATACGATCAACCTGTGGCTGCGCATGCGGGCAAACCGATGAACGGATCTCATGCACCCTCAACGCTGCTTGATGGCAAGATTCACGCCGTTCTCGGGACTCTTTCCATTCTCTGACACATTCACACCCTGGATATCAGGATAGCCATAACTTCCGATGCGGACATAGGCTGGTTCGGAAGGCATCGGGCCGGTGAAGGGAATGTCAAACCGTTGCAAAAGATAGTCACCCACACGCCAGGACAACGGGTGGATGCCACTCCCATCAAGCTGGCCGAGTTTCGTGTCTCTGTCGAACAGGTGGTTGTACCAGTGATAATCCACATTCTGGGGTGGTTCCTGGAACACGCGCAACACTGTTTCGACGCGCACTGCGTTGTTCACCGCTGAGATGCGGTAATGAGTCAGTTCGACGCCGCTTTCCCACTGCGCCGGCTGTGTTTGTGTAAAGTCACTCAAGTCGGGCATTTGTTTGACGCGCACGTAAACATAGCCACTGTTTAGCTCTGCTCGGATTGGTGTCATGCTGGTGATGACGTCGGAGGGTTTCAGGTAACTGAGTAAGCCCGCTAATGTGTTCTCAGTCCCGGGTGCGAAGATGTATGAGGTTCCTTCTGGCCGGAAGACCCAGCCATCGATATAGCTGTTGAGGAAACGATAAGGCATGTCGGCCAGCACCACCCCCAACAACAGGCCTTGTTCATGCCACGGCGTGACATAGTCTGGGACGACGACGACAACATCACCGTTAACACCCTCAGCCGCCGCTTGCCTGGCATGTTGGGCAGCTATCCACGCGCTACGCACCGGTAGTCCATAGCCGCCGTTGCTGGTGTCATGTTGCTCTACAAAATCCGCGAAACGCACCACGGTCGTGCACTGCCACAGGGTGATGACGCCTACCGTCACGGCTGCAAGCGCGGCGGTGGCTGTGCGTAGCCAGGCAAAGGTTCTCAGACGTGTTGCGTATGCCAGCACGCGATCGACGCCCAATCCCATCAGAATAAACGGCGCCGGGTAAAGCGGCAGCAGATAGTGCATTTGGATGGGTTGGGAATGTCGCATCTGCATCAATACAGGGATGCACCACCATGCCAGGAGCAACCAGAGGCCTATCCAGGGCGCACAGTTCCAGCGGCGTACGTGCCGTATGCAGACGACGGCCAGCAGCGGAATGCTGCTGGCAAGTAGGGCGATCTGGAGCGTCTCAATCCCATTAAGCATCGCAGGAAGCTGGGCAACCCACATCCCGTAGGCGCCGTCCGTCAGATCACTGAGATGAGTGCCACCACTCTGCCACAGCGCGATGCGCAACGAGTCCAGGCTGAACGTCGCCTGCGCACCCCCAAAACCTAATATGGCGCGCGCGTTGCCAAACCCTTGTGTCGCGTCGTATCCCAGGTAGATAATCGCCAGTGCAGCCAGGGGCAACAACCCCACCAGAGCAGGCATGGGGCGCAGCGTTCGCCAGCCCAGTAACACAGCGACAACCACAATCGGGACCAGATAGAGTGCAGACAGGTGAGAGCCTGTACACAGCGCCAGCCCCAGCCCCGCGATGGCCCATCCCCACGGGTTGCGGCGCTGCAGTGCCTCAAGCAGGCCGAATAAAAGGATGGCCGAGAACAACGGTGGTTGCAGGATGCCCAGGTTGCGAGAGAAGTAAACCGCCCAAGGCGCTGTCGCGAATAACAGTGTGGCGATCACCGCGACGCGCCCGTTGAAGTACCGCACGCACAGCGCCCAACACACTGCCACGGCCAATATGTCGAGCATGGCACGGTAAGCCGTGACGACGATGAAATCGTGTGTGAGGAGATAGGGCAATGCCAGTGTATACAAGTACACTGGCGGATGATTGGCGACTGAACCACTGTAAGGCGCCATGGACAACCAATGCCCATCTATGATATCCAGAGCGAACCGTAGAGACGACGCCTCATCAAATCGCAGGTCTATCAGGTCGAAGCGGTAGAGACGCAGGAACACTGCGATTACAATGATGATGAAGGCGAGCAGGGGCCTCGCGTGCTTGTGTTTCGATACAGGGGAGATGCTTTGACGCAGACTCGACATGATCTTGAGTATGCCATAGCCCTTGCAAACCTTCACAAGGCTGTTAGCTATTAACACAGTGTCTGACCGGCCCGTCTTGCATTAAACTGTGACTCACAGAACAATGATGATGACGAAACCTCGCGCGCTGAAGCGCAACCTTCTCATTGCCGGCATCGCATTTGGTGTTTTCGTGTTATACGCACCATCTGTTCGGCTCATGCTTTTTCATGACGACGCGCCTGCCGCGCTCTGGATGACCGGTTATAACCCGATCAGCATCTTTGCCATGCGTGACGACATTGGCATCGCTGATCGCCCCATGGCCAATGTGCTGTGGGTCTTGACGCGCGAGTTGTTTGGCTGGTATATCCCGGCCATCACGCACATGTGGAACCTGTGCGCACATGTGCTGAACACCGTTTTGATCGCTGTGTTCGCCATCCGCCTGGGCCGTCTTTCCGGGTTACACAGCCCCGTATTTCCGCTCATTTGTGCGCTCATCCTGGGCCTTTTCCCCTTCTCTTACCAGGCGATCCTGTGGGCTAATGCGTTTTACCACCCCCTGGCGGCAATGTGGGGTTTGTTTATGCTGAACGCCTATTGGTTCGCGCGCAGCCGGCGCCAGGCACGCTGGTGGTTGTTGTGTGTCGTACTCCTGGGCGCAGCCTGGCTTTCGCATGAGTCGGGCTTTATATTCGGTGTGCTGGTGCTTGGGCTGGAGTTGCTGCAAGTCCTGGTTGCCAGACAGCGTCCGAGCGTTGGTGCCATCGCCGTGGGTACATTGGGACTCATCTACCCGCTTGCCTACCGTCTGCTTCTGCCTCCAGTGTGGTTTGACGAAGTCGTGACCGTTGAGTCCGTGGTTTCGAACCTGATCTATTCCATGCAAGGTTTTGTGAGCTGGTTGTTGATCCTGGTTCGCGCACAGATAGGTCTGTCCGATGCAGTTGACACTATCATATTGGTGCTGTTCATCGGTAGTGTGGCGGCGGCGTCGATCTGGCTATTTCGTCAACGGAAGCTTCTTGTAGGCCTGTTTGCGCTGGCGTGTTGGGCAATCGCAACAGTGCCGTTATTACTGCTGGATACGTCGTACGTGCGTTTCAGCCCACGCTTGCTCTACATCGGTTCGATCGGCATAGCCCTGTTCTGGAGTATCGTGACGGTTACGCTCCTTGGCGTTATCCGTCGCCCTGGGCTACGAGCCGCCTTCGCAATCGCGCTGGTCGTGCTCTTTGCCTGGTGTGTGCCGTTTGTGGTTGACCGCCAGAACGAGACCGCCCGCCTCACACCGGCGATGAAATTGATTGATAACGATTTACACACGGCCAGTCCCGATGCGACCGTGCTGCTCATCAACATGCCGTATTGGAGTGCGCCCGCGTACCCCGCATTTCTCATCGGTTCGGAAGGAATGCCGATCTTTCAAAGCTCCGATACACCGGCCTGGTCGTGGCTGGCAGCAACCAGCGGAACGTGGCGTGAGATGAGCTACGTGCACCATGATATTTCCTTGACGCGGGGCGATCGCTATTTCTACGGGATCCCAGGCAAAATCGTCGACGATACGGCGCTACGTGCGCGAATCCTGTCGTCTAACTACACTTATCGCTTTGATTATGACTCGCCAGGGTTGCGTGCGCGCCGCCTGGCAATCATCGGTACTGACAAGACCACTGCGCCGCCGTTGGCCAAGCTGGCTGACGGTGAGACCAGCGCTGCCCTGCGTGAGGCGCATGCCGCCAGGTGCGCTGACCGCATCGCGCTTAACCTGACCTGGTCCGACGTGCGCAACATGGCGCAGCCGATAGGCGTCTTCGTGCACGTCTTCGACGAACAGGACCGCCAGGCAATCGTGGCCGACCGCGACTTGATCGACGGGTATCTGCCGCTGGACCAGGTTCTGCCGAACGTCGTCATCACCGAGACGCGCGAGGTCACCATCCCTGCCAACGTGGCAACAGTGAAGGACATCCGCCTCGGCGCATATCTGCGCTCGGATGGCAAGAGGCTGACAGCTACTCGCTCAGATGGTAGTGCCTGGGATGGCGATGCGATCGTTGTGCCCATCCAGCCGGAGGACGAGGATCTGTGCCGCTTACTGGGTCGCTAGCGACGCGCGCCTAATATAATGCCCCTGTCAGACCGTTTATTGGGTTCAAGAGGTGAGGAAAACTATGTTGGAACAGGTGGCTCGAAATGGTACGGCGGCGGAGAAAGAGAACTCAAACGTGTACTACCCCTCAGCCGATATTGCTGATCGCGCGCATGTGGCAGATTGGGAAGCGGTGGCACAAGAGGCTCAGCAAGACCCTCCAAAATTCTGGGCGGAGCGTGCAGAGGAACTGGGTTGGTATCAGAAGTGGCGTACCGTTTTAGACGATAACGATAAGCCGTTCTATAAGTGGTTCGTCGGGGGCAGGACCAATATCGTCCACAATGCCATCGATCGCCACTTGCAAACATTTCGCAAAAACAAGCTGGCGTTCATCTGGCAGGGCGAGGATGGCAGCGAGCACTCCATGTCCTTCTTTTCGCTGAATCGTGAGGTGAGCAAGTTTGCCAATGTGCTCAAGGCTCTCGGTGCGCGAAAGGGTGATCGCGTCACCATTTACATGGGGCGTGTGCTTGAATTGCCAATTGCGATGCTGGCCTGCGCCAAGATTGGCGCAGTGCATTCCGTCGTTTATGGCGGTTTCTCCGTTGAGGCGTTACACAGCCGCATCGAAGATTCACAGAGCCGTATCCTCATCACGTGTGATGGTGCTTTCCTGAATGGTAAGGTGGTTGAGCTGAAACAGATTGTGGATGAGGCTCTGAAACGAACAGCCGCCGTCGAAACGGTAGTGGTCTATAAACGCACGGGCAAACCCGTTCACATGGAGGAAGGGCGCGACTACTGGTGGCACGAGCTTATGGCGTTGCCCATCGCCAGCCCCAAGTGCGAGACTGAACAGATGGATGCCGAAGATCCTCTGTTTCTGCTGTATACCTCGGGGACGACGGGCCGGCCAAAGGCGCTGGTGCACACGCACGGCGGCTACAGCGTCGGCACGTATACGACGTTCAAGTATGTGTTTGACATCAATGACGAGGATCGTTACTGGTGTGCGGCTGACCCAGGCTGGATCACTGGTCACAGCTACATCGTGTATGCGCCGCTCATGAATGGCGCGACGAGCGTGATCTACGAGGGCGCGCCTACCTTCCCGTACCCGGATCGCTGGTGGCGTATCGTGGAGAAATATGGTGTCACGATCCTCTACACGGCGCCCACCGCTATTCGCGGTTTGATGCGCTTTGGCGAAGCCTGGCCGAACCGCTGTGACCTGTCCTCGCTTCGTCTACTCGGAAGTGTGGGTGAACCAATCAACCCCGAAGCGTGGCGGTGGTACTACAAGAACATCGGTAAAGAACGGTGCCCCATCATGGATACGTGGTGGCAGACGGAAACCGGCATGTTCATGATCACACCAACGCCGACTGTGCCGTTAAAGCCTGGCAGCGCCACACGTCCGTTCTTCACCATCCAGGCCGAAGTGTTGGACGATCATGGTCACCCAGTTCCGTCGAATGAGGAGGGCTACCTGGTCGTCACCACGCCATGGCCGGCCATGGCGCGCACCGTGTACAAGGACCCGGACCGCTATGTGGACACGTACTGGTCGAAGTACCCAGGCAAGTATTTCACCGGTGACTCCGCCCGTAGGGACGAGGATGGTTACTTCTGGATCATCGGACGCGTGGACGACGTGATCAAAGTGAGTGGTTACCGGCTGGGCACGGCCGAGGTTGAGAGCGCGCTCGTATCACACCCTGCGGTGGCTGAAGCTGCGGCGATCGGTTTGCCGCACGAGATCAAAGGTAATGCCATCTACACGTACGTGATCCTGCGGGGTGGTTTCGAGCCTACGGAGAAGCTGGCGGAAGAACTGCGCCAGCACGTCGGCACCGAACTCGGCCCAATCGCCAAGCCAGAACATATCGAGTTTGTTCCTAAACTGCCCAAGACGCGCAGTGGAAAGATCATGCGTCGTTTGCTCAAGGCACGCGCGCAAGGGCTGCCAGAAGGGGATATTTCAACGCTGGAAGAGTAAGTAAGTGTCGTGCTCCCCCTCCCGTAAAAAGGGGAGGGGGAGTATAAATGATGCAAAGGATTGCCATTACACCGTGATACTTTCACGCTCCGTCGTTCCCCATGACTCACGCCGATATTCGCGGTTGTTCGTTGCCGGCATTGTGCTGGTTTTCGTGGCGTTGTGCGTGGCGTACAACGTAGCATTGCCGCTATTTGAGGCCCCCGATGAAGGCGCGCATTACATCTATGTTGACTACATCGCCCGCAACCGCGCGTTGCCGAGTATGGACGAACTGCCGTCGCACGAGGTGTCACAACCGCCGCTGTACTACGTCCTCAGCGCGCCGCTCATCGCCTGGATCGACCGGAGCGACTTCAGTGAGGTATACCGGCCCAATCCCGGTCTGGATAATGGCATTGTCAACGATCATCTGCCGAAAGAACGACAGATGCCGCCCACCGGTGTGACCCTTGCGCTGCGCATGCTGCGACTTTTCTCAACTGTGCTGGGCGCCATCACAGTCGTCCTGGTGTATGCAACGGTGAAGGTCATGTTCAACAGCGAGGAGGTGGCGCTGCTCGCGATGGCCGTGACCGCGTTCAACCCCAAGTTCCTCCACATGAGCAGCCAGTTCAACAACGATATTGCGGTGGCCTGTGCGGCGGTGCTGAGCTTGTGGGTGGGTGTGCGTATGGTCAAACAACCCGGCGCGCCGTCGTGGCTGTCGTTGCTGGCCCTTGGCGCATCGGTTGGGGTGGCGACGGCGACCAAGTACAGCGGCATGGCGCTGGCGGCTCCGGCTGCGTTCGTGGTTGCCTGGTGCGCCGTGAGCCAGGGACGGCGTGGGATGGGCACAACGCTGCGGCAAACAGCACGTTCCGTTGTGCCGATCTTCCTCAAGTGGGGTGTCATTTGTGTCGTTGGGTTTGCGTTGACTGGGGGCTGGCTGTTGCTCTACAACATGTTACGTTACGGTCACCCACTCGCGGCGACGCAGTTCCAACGCGCACACGCCCTCGGCATACGCCCGATCCCCCTTTCCCTGGAAGAAATCCTGGCGCGGCTCCCGAAAGTGCTCACCAGTTACTGGGGAGAGTTTGGCCACGGTGTGCAGTTCCCGCCCGCCGTCGATACCGTCATGATGGTGATCGCAGGTGTCGTGGCTGTGGGTGTGGTCATTGCACTGATCCGGCGTGAACTGCCGCAGGAGTTGAGTGTTCTCCTGGTCGTCGGGGTGGTTACCTTTGCCACGTTCATCATCTGGATGCGCAATCAGACCGGCACCGAGAACAGCCGTCTGCTTTCGCCTGCATTTGCCGCGGTGTCGGCACTGAGCGCTGCCGGGTTGCTCGCGTGGCTCCCACGGCGTATCAGGGCGGCCGGAGTGGTGGTGTTGTCGGGGGTGAGCGTCGCCGGCGCGGTTGCCGGTCTCTTTTTATCGTTGATCGCAGGTTATGCGACACCGACCTATTTAACCGAGCTGGAAATCGCATCATTGCCCTCCCAGGCTGTGGCGCGGTTTGACAATGGTATTGAACTGGTGGCCGCATCCGTCAACCCCAACCGTATCGTTCCCGGGCATGAGCTTGAACTGAGTGCGTACTGGCGTGCCACGCAACCGATTACCGATGTGTACCGCGCCGTCGTGGAGGTGCGCGACGAACAGAACAGTCTGATCGGGCGGATGAGCCAGTTGCCTCTTGCCGGCCGGTATGCCACCACGCAGATGGAGGTGGGACGCGTCTTTCGCGACGAGTATCACCTGGAAATCAGCGCAACATCGCGCAGTGTGGCGCGTGTATTTATAGGTTGGTACCAACAGCGCCCGCCGAACACGGTATCGCACGTACAAGGGAGTGGTGCTGTTGGTGCGCAGGTCGGTCTGATCAAAGTGCGCGGCGCACAACCTGTCGCCATGATTCCTACGACGCCTTTCAGCAGCACATTCAGCAGTATCGCCGGTCTTGAAGGCTATCAAGTGGAGGGTGATACGCTCACGTTATTCTGGCGTAGCCTGGGTGCACCCGCGCAGGATTACACCGTCTTCGTTCACGCGTTGGACCAGAATGGCCAGATCATCGGGCAGGCCGATGCGCCTATCGCATACCCCATGTCGCTGTGGGATGCGGGCGAGCAGATTGTCGATGAGCATCACGTGAGCGCAATCACTGGAGCCGCGACGTTGCGGATCGGGCTCTACGATCCGGCAACAGGACAACGCTTGTCCGTTCAGGATGCAGCCGGCACTCCCTGGCCAGACGACGCTGTCGATTTGCCTGTGGTCAAGGCCACTCCATGACGACAGCGCTGTCGTCTGTCCATGGCTTGCCGTCTGATTTCAGTGCCGAGAGCTGCGTCCCTGTGTCTAATTTTGTCCTAAAATGGAATCGGCCTCACTGCCAAGGCGGTCGAGTGCTAAAAACAAGCAGATTTCAGGAGCAATATGACACAGCAAATCAACGTCACTGTTTGGAGTGAGTATCGTCACGAAAAGACGCACCAGGAAGTCGCCAACGTTTACCCCAAAGGCATGCACGAGACCATCGCCGATGGGTTGCGCGCGTTCCCTGAATTCACGGTTCGCACTGCCACCCTGGATGAACCTGAGCATGGGTTGACAAAGGACGTGCTCGCCAATACCGACGTGTTGACCTGGTGGGGACACATGGCACACGGTGATGTCAAGGATGATATTGTCGAGCGAGTTGCCAGCCGGGTGTGGGATGGCATGGGCCTGATCGTGCTGCACTCGGGTCACTTCTCCAAAGTGTTCAAGCGCTTGATGGGTACGGATTGTGCGCTACGCTGGCGTGAGGCGAACGACAAGGAGCGCTTGTGGGTGGTCAACCCAGGTCACCCGATCGCCCAGGGCTTGCCGGATTATTTTGAACTGCCCCAGGAAGAAATGTACGGCGAGTACTTTGGCATCCCACAGCCGGACGAACTGGTCTTCGTAAGCTGGTTCACCGGGGGCGAAGTGTTCCGCAGCGGGTGCTGTTTCCATCGCGGCCAGGGCAAAGTGTTCTATTTCCGGCCCGGCCACGAGACCTATCCGACCTATTACAACCCCCTGGTGCGCCAGGTCATCACCAATGCCGTACGGTGGGCCGCGCCGACGACGGTGTCCAAGTTCACACGCAACCCCAACGGTCCTACCGCGCCGCTGGAGAAAATGGAAGCCGCTGACCTGATGAAGAATGCCGGCCTGCACGGACTGGCCTAAACCTGCTATCCCATGATGTCCGGCATCTCGACGGTGCCGGACATGCTCATTTCAGTACGATACTGCCATCAGCCCAGTCGCTCCCATTGGATTTGAGCGCGCGAAAACGCTGGCCTGTGTCTGGGTCATAGACGCCTACCTGGATGGAAGCGGTCTGCGCTAGACCGGGTACCTCAATACGCTGTTCGAACAGCTCGCCCTGACTCCAATAGGCTGCGGAGTACTCAAAAGGAACATCGTGCTGCCTGGCGATCTTCTGTTGTGCGTCCAACCCGTGTACAAAGATGGTGTAATTCTTCGCCGGCTCGGTTGTCGCACGCCAGTTCAAGATGACGGTGTCGCTTTCAACGCGGGCAGACACCAGATCCGCCAGATTTTCCAGTGTAGCGAGCGGCGTTGTGTCGATCGGCGTGGTTGCTTCGGGGCCGCGAACTTTGATCCGCCCAATCTCAACACTGACGGATGGATTATCGACTGGTCGAATCAACCCCCCTCCATCCAGCCACCAGCCTACCAATATCCGCAAAACCTCTCCTTTACTGGTGTCGGGCGTGATCTGGTAATTCTCGCGCAACGGCCGGCCCACCTGCCACGCGCGGGGGACATAGCTATAGCGTATGACGGTGCCTGTATTCAGAGCCCCTACGGTCTTGTCCTGTGAGTTGCGTATGTCCAACATCAGGTGCGCTGAGGTGGTCAAGGGTGTCGTCGTGCGCCACACGACGCTCAATTCGATAGGGGAGCCACTATCGATGCGCTGTTTTTGAAGTTGCACATCCAACAGCTCGATCCCATTCTCGAATCTGATCCGCCCGGCATCAGGGCGATTCAAGAGATTGCGCGCTTCGGCTTCATTTAAGTACTGTGGAAAGGCGTACATCTCGTTCAGCGAATCGTAAAGAGTGACCGATGTGAATAGACCATATACGACGGTCACGAACACGGCGAATCCCTTTTGCCAGCGCTTCGGCACGAACACCAATATACCCATGGCAATCAGCAGGGTAATGGGGATGTACATGGGTGAGAAGAAGCGCATATTCTGCGTCGAATCGCGCGAGCTCATCCAGGAATAATAGGTGATGATGTTCACCACGATTGCGGCTAGCATTGGCCAGTAGGCAGCGCCCAGCCTACGCCGTACCATCAGCCATACCGCGCCTGCTATACCCACCAGAAACACGGCGTACATGAACTCGTTGTGCCGGTTAGGCCAGGTGAAGATGAAGCCCGGGTGTGCAAAATAGCTCTTTAAGATGAACGGCAACCATTCCAATGTGTTTTGCAGCGTGCGTGGTGTTGTCAGGTTGGCCGGGTTCATCTCGTTGACCCGATTCCATGCCAGGAGGTCGCCGTAAAGTTGCCAGTTGTGCACGAAGTAAGCGCCGGTGACTAGCAAGGCGCCTGCGGCTAATAACGCGCCGTTGAGGAACAGCCACCTCAATGAATGCCGCGATCGGATCATGCGCACGAGGATGGCAAATGCGGCGGCAACCACGACGACCCCGCCGCTATATTTCGTCAACAGCGTCAAACCAGCCAGTATCCCCAACAGAAATGAATGAGTGAACGGTGGCTCTTTCTCCGTTAAGGTGAAATGGACAACCAATAGGAGTGTCAGTGCTGCCATGCACCCGACTGCCATGTCGTTCGAAATGGCGCCGCTGAGCACCAGGTTACGCGGGTTGAACGCCAACAGTGTCGTTGTGAGCACGGCAATTTCGGCTCGCCGGGTCAATTTGAGGGTGATGTAATACGCGCAGATGACGACGACGGCTCCCATCAGCACCGTGGCAAAGCGTACGAGGTGCCCGGCCAACACCTGGCCGGTGCCCAGGCTCCCGTCATCGCTGGGTAAGTAGTTCCCGTACATCCCGTTGGGTGCGCCACCTTGTAAGAGCACTTGCTCTTGCATCAGGTCGCCTCGCGGGATCAACGCAACCAACCGGCCCATGAGCATGTAATACAACGGCGGTTGGGTCGCTTCATGGGTCTGCCAATAGGGCGCGGCGCTATCGCCAGTGGTGAAGTGCTTGTTCAGGTTGGGCAGCGGGCGGCCGAGTGCGTAATGCTCCACATATGCGTAGTGCCAGCCCTCATCTGCCCCCTGATAGAGCGGTGTTTTGAGGCTGACCATGACTCCCAGCACGACGAAGATGCCGGTTATGGCCCAGGCGAGAATGGGTGAGGCCACTACGAGCGCGTTAGCGCGCGTGAACCAGTGGCTAACGGTATGTGAGGTTGCTGCCAGCGATGGGTGACCGGTTCGCATCAGGCGTTTTTATATTGGTATTGCCGGCGTATCGCCGGCGCATCAACGACACATCAACGACGCTTCCCAAAGATCCGTAGCAGCCGGATAAACAGGTTGATGAAATCAAGGTACAGGGCCAATGCGCCGATCACGGCAGCCTTGCGTTGTGCGTCGCCATCCTCGCTCACGCCGTAGGCCATGCGCTTGATGCGTTGGGTGTCGTAGGCGATCAATCCGACAAATACGATGACGCCCACAAAGGTTAATACCCAGTACAGCCCGCTGCTGTTTAAGAAGAAGTTGACGAATGACGCCAGGATGATGCCAATGAGTCCCATGAACAGCAAATTGCCTATGCTGGTCAAGTCGCGTTTGGTAACGTAACCGTAGGCGCTGACCAGGGCAAATGTCCCGGCTGTGATCAAGAAGACCTGTGCGATGGATTCTGTGGTGTAAACGTAGAACAGCAGCGCGAACGTGATGCCTGTCAGTGCCGAATAGACGATGAACAAACCAGTGGCCACGCCTGCGTTAAGCTTGCCGATCGCCGCGCTGAGGACGACCACCAGCACCAACTGTGCAATGACGATGCCCAGCAGGAGGGGTGTGCCGGCGATGGCTGTGATGAAGTCCGGGTTGGTTGCTGTTGCATAAGCCACCAGGCCGGTGATGGACAAAGCCAGTGCCATCCAGCCATACACTTTGGTGATGAAATTGCGCTCAACTGCCTGATCGACCACGATATTGGATTGACTGACGCTGAAACGATTCATGAAATACCTCGTGAAATATGCAACCGAAATATGCAACCATACCCAGCCATACCCAGCCATACCCAGCCAGCGCCCGGAATGCGGGTTTTGATGAAGGGAGGCGTTCTACTGCGTGCCTATTTGATGCGCAGTCGTATCATCTCAATCTCCGTGTTGATGTATTGACCGCTCTCGTCGTAGGCACCCAAGCGTGAAAAATCCTTGGGAGAGTATAGCACCAGCAACAAGCGATAAACGCCTGGTGATGCGTCAGCATTGATTTGCAGGATATGGGGATCAATAATGACCTGGCCAGGGATCCAGGAGGACGTTGGCGCATTCCCCTCAACCGGTGTTGAATCGTGCTGGGCGACCTTATTGGCCTTGTCATCCAGGAGTTGCAGTGACACCGTATAGTCATCCCCAATCTTGCGTTCCGTGCGCCAACGTAGTGTCACGGTCATGGCTGTACCGGGGCCTGCGCTGCGAGGTTGAACATCATAGCTGGTCAGGCTAATTCCATTGTCATAATTTAGTAGCGCTATTGGGCTTTGGGCAAACGGTACCAGTTCAGCCTGACCGAACACAATACCCTGTTCACTATCTGTGCCGTGTGTCACGGTTAAACGTTGCCCTGTTTGTAGGTCATACAGGCCCACTGCCCATCGCAACCTCTGTGGCGCGAGTGTTAGGTGAGGAACGCGCGCAGCATAATGATCCGTCCAGCGATAGCCGGGTGATAACTCGCTTGTCGCCAGAGAGCCCTGACCGGGGTACATATCACGCTGGGCGACGATGACATCATCCTCGTTGATCAGGTGGACAAATACACTGTAGTTGTCCGGTAGCGGCTGGCGTGCGTGCCAATACAAGCGTACGGTTGCCTCGTCCCCCGGCTCGACAGATGGTGTTAGCAGATCGTAACCGATCAGATCGAGTCCATCGCCAAACGTGATGTCAAGCGGATGGGAGGGGGAGACATTCGTGGGAGCAGGTTGCGCATAGGCAGACATGATGATCGCGAATGGTACAGACACCGCAAGCACGATCAAACCGGCGCTCGCAACCCATAGCACCGTGCGATGGATATGGTATAGCCCGAACGCAAACCATGCGGCAATGACGGCGATGCAGGGGAACATGAGCCTGCCCTGTGACGCGGGCGTGAGCGAGGTCCATCGCACCAGTGCAGCGAACGTAATGGCTACCCACGCGGCACTGATGACGAGTGCTGCATGGCGAATGAGGAGCGGCTGGTCTTGCCCCGGCGTTGGATATTCTTGCCCGGTCTTTCGTCTCAAAATCGCCCAAACCGCGCCGGCAGATGCCATGACGGCAGCCCCATTTAGAACATCGTAAACCAGCGGTGGCATGATGACGTTGAGTGTGCCAAACACTCCCCAATAAGCCCAGACAAAGCCCTCACGCTCACTCCATAGCTGTGCCAGTGAGGCGGGGGGGGCACGCCGGCCAACGACATCCAGGAATGCGCTCCATCCTAATGGATCACCGTATAACTGTTGGTTACGTATGAACCACCAGCCCGCGAGGATGGCCGTAACGGCAATAACGATCAGGATGAAACGCGCCATCCGCGCTATCAGGCCGAGGACACTCCCACCTGGGCGCAATGTGTAATGTTTAAATCCTGCGAATAACGTGGATAGCGCAAGCAATCCGATAAGGCCCAGCGTGCTCGATTTACTGAGTGCGGCCGCCGCTGTGATCAAGCCCGCTATGAGCGCCGCGCGGATGGATAGATCGGCGCGCCGCGCTGTGTGTAATGCCCACCACAGTCCCAGGGTTCCGAACATGGCAGCGGCGTTGTCATTATTAACTGAACCGCTGATAAACGCGAACATGGGGATGAATGCTGTAAAGACCATCGTGCCGAGGCGTATAAAGGCACCCTGATCAGTTGGAAGCGAGGCTGCGCCTGTATTGGAATTGAGTGTGCGGTCACCACCACCAATTCTTGGAAATAGCTCACACGCTACCAGGTAAGCGAAGAATACCGTCGCGGTGGAGAACAGGACAGAGACTAACCGTGCCAGGTGGACGGCCAGCGTCGCGCGTGTCCAGGGGAATTGCTCGGCGGTAGTGTGGAGGATGGCGTTGGCGTTGCCATCGCGCGTCGGCTGTCCCATGTCGCTGTGTGGGTTGATGCGACGGATCTCCTGCCAGTTGGACGAGTCAACCGGGCCGCTGACGAGGGCCGCAACGGCATAATAAAAGGGAGGTTGGCTGCCTTCCTGCCGCCAGGGCGCATCCTCGTCGCTCTGATCGCGGCGCTGTTCGGGCAGCGAACCAGTCGTTGCCAGATGGCGGACAAGCGGATAGTGCCATAGCTCGTCCGAAGCCTCGAACAGGGGAGTCGCTATGCTGTATAAGCTGAAGAGAAGCAGCGCCGCCACGAGCAGCAAGGCCGCACTGACTCTCTCGGCGCGCACACTCACGTTGCTGCTTCAGACTCCGTGGTTGGATTACTGGCTGCCATGCGCTCAGTGTGCTCCGCTTCCAGTTTGGAGATACCGTTATTGACGACGGTTGTCACACGGTCCAGCTCTTCGCGCAGCCGGGCGAGCGTCTCCAGGGCGTAGTTGTCGGCCTCGGCGCGCATGCGCTCGACCTCGCGCCGCGCACGTTCCTCTATCGCCTGTGCACGGCCCTGCGCTATGGACATTACCGCCGTGTCGTCGGCAAGGTGCGCAGCTTCTTCGCGGGCCAGCTCACGAATGCGATCAGCCTCTTCCTTAGCCTGCGCCAAGATGCGATCGTGCTCCTGCTGGATGCGTTGTGCTTTTTTGATCTCCTCGGGGATCGCGAGTACCATTTGATCAATCAACTGAAAGCACCGGTCTGCATCCACCAGACGCATCTTGGTGCCGGGTACGCGTCGACTTTCAAGAAGAATGGCTTCGAGTCGTCCCAACAGATGTTGAATGTCCATAGTGAATAAGTATGAACTGACTGTTAACAACTGGCAAGTGCCCCCGGCACTTGCTGAGCCTAACCACGCCAGCGTCTTCAGCCGGTTGAGGACACTGCGTTCGAATTCCTGCCTGCTGTAACGATAGCTTCTTGTGGCTTGACCTGCGTCAATTGGCGTTTCTTGATAATGGCCGTTGAGACGCAAGGCGGCACAAGCTCGGAAACATCACCTCCTAAGGTTGCCACTTCGCGCACCAATGTCGCGCTCACGAAGGTGTGGGGTTCGTTCGCGAACAGGCACACGATTTCAACATCGCTCGCTAACCAGTGATTCGTTTGGGCCATCTGCCACTCGAAATCGAAGTCCACACCATTGCGTAGCCCGCGAATGATCACTTGCGCCCCTTGCTGGCGCGCAAAGTGCACCGTCAAGCCGGAATAGCCGATGACAGACACGCGATTATCGTGATTCAATGGCGCCAACGCTTCATGAGCCAGCGCGATCCGCTCTGCGTGCGTAAAGAGCATCTGCTTTGAGGGTGCTATATACACGCCCAGGATGAGACGATCAAACAATGCCATGGCACGTTTTGCGATGTGCAGATGTCCATTATGGAACGGGTCGAAAGTGCCCGGGTAAACCGCCGTAATCATTAACTCGCATCTCCGTGATTTTCATGTGCTGCCCAGAACGTCGCGACCTTATCTGCAAGCGGCCGATATTCCGGCGTGCTTAACTCCAGGTCGCGGGAAAATACCATTTCGGCCTGTTCGCGCGCGACGAGCAGTAAGTCGCGGTCACGCAGGTTGACCAGCTTCAACTCCGGTTCGCCACTCTGGCGTACGCCGAAGAACTCGCCCGGACCTCGTATTTCGAGATCTTTCTCGGCGAGTTTGAAGCCGTCTTGGGTCGATACAATTGCCATGAGTCGTTCGTCGCTGACCGCCGCGCTTGTGTCTGCAATCAACAGGCAGTAGGAGCGGTGCATGCCTCGTCCCACACGCCCACGGAACTGATGAAGCTGTGACAGACCGAAACGGTTCGCACCCTCGATCATCATTACCGTCGCATTCGCAACGTCGATGCCGACTTCGACGACAGAGGTGGACACCAGGATGTCCAACTCACCGCGGCCGAACTGGGACATCACGTCATCCTTCTCATCGGCCTTCATCCGCCCGTGCAACAGCCCAAGTCTGAGCTTTGGGAACACCTCGCGCTGTAACCGCGTATGTTCCTCAACCGCAGCCTTGGCCTCGATTTTCTCGGATTCCTCGACCAATGGGCAGATGATGAAGGCCTGTCGTCCTTGCTCCACTTGCTGGCGCACGAATGAATAGGCCCGTTCGCGCTCTGCAGGGGCAAACCAGTGCGTTTCGATGGGTTGTCGTCCTGGTGGCATCTCATCCAACACCGTATTATCCAGGTCACCATACAATGTCAAGGCCAGTGTGCGCGGGATGGGCGTCGCCGTCATCACCAGTGTGTGCGGGTTCGATGCGTGGCCTTTATCCCGCAATGCCTTGCGTTGTGCCACCCCGAAGCGATGCTGTTCGTCCACCACCACCAGACCCAGGTTCTTGAACGAGACGCCATCCTGGATCAGCGCGTGCGTGCCGATGACGATGTGTACACTCCCGTCGGCCAGGGCGTCATAGACTTCACGCTTCTCGGATGCTTTGACGCTGCCGGTCAGAAGGCGCACCTGGAGGGGAGCGATCGCTCCCTTCTCACGCATGACGTCGAAAAGCTTGCTCAGATTGTTGAAGTGCTGTTCGGCCAGAATCTCGGTCGGGGCCATCAGTGCTGACTGCGCGCCGGCGCTGGCCGCGAGCACCATGCCCAGAGCTGCGATGACCGTTTTTCCGGAGCCGACGTCGCCTTGAAGCAGCCGGTGCATTGCCGTGGGTTTGCGCAGATCATCGACGATTGCTCTGATGGCGCGATCCTGTGCTCCGGTGAGGGTATAGGGGAGCGTTGCCTTCAGTGCATCCAATAAGCCGTCCTCGAACGGCAGCGGTTGGGCCGGCTCGGACCGCCAATCGCGGCGCTGTTTCAGAACGGCCATCTGCAACACGAACAATTCGTCGAATGCCAGGCGACGGCGCGCCTGTTCCTGTGCCTCCAAGTCGCGAGGCCAATGAATCTGGCGTATGGCTTCGTTGATTGGCATCAACCCGGTATTCTGCCGCACGTCATTGGGCAGAAATTCGTCGAGTTTCTCCGGCCAATATTCGATCAATCGCTTCATCGCACGGCGCAAGCGCAAGGGTTGCAGGCCTTCGGTCAGACGGTATACCGGTACGATGCTGCCACCGATGACCCATTCCTTCTCTGCCGGCTCCTGCGAAGGGTTCTGGAAGATGAGTTTGCCCAGGTACTCGGTCACCTTGCCGCTGATCACCGTTTCACGACCGACCTGCAATTGCTTTAGCAGATTCTCAGCGCCGTATTCGTTCGAGAACCACGAGCATTCGATCATGCCCGATGCGTCTTCGAGGGCGATGCGCACGATGAGTAACCCACTCTTGGTGCGCTGTTTCCATGCGGACGCCACGCGTCCGATGATCGTGACGGATTCGCCATACTCAAGCTGATTGATCGTCTTGAGCGCGCTGTAATCGTCGTAACGGGTGGGGAAGAAGTAGAGCAGGTCCCGGATCGTCTTCACGCCCAGCTTTGCCAATCGCTCTGCTGTGGAATCCCCGAAACCGCTCATCGTGCTGACCGGGGCATCCAGGCCCAGCCCGCTGTATTGGCGTGGAGGAGTGCGCGTGCTTCTGCGTGGCTGCAACTGTTCCAATTGTCGTGGCGATGGTGAGAGGCGTGGCTGTGTCTGCGACCGCGCAGGTGCACGAGCTTGAGCGGGTGTGGGCGCTACGCCGGCGGATGCCTGCCCAACGGAAGCTGGTTCCGCGGATGCTGTCGTGGCGCCGGGCTCGGCGGTTGCGGCTTGGTCTGCAGCCGCCGGCGTTACAGGCGCAGGTGGATGATTGATCAATGCGGCGCTGGTGGCTTGTTGGTCGGTGTCTGTGTTTTGGGGCCGTTTGCTGGCTGGTGGCCGGTTGGCGAATTGAGGCGCAGCTCGCTGTGCCGGTCGTGCCCTTTCAGGTTTATATGGCGGGTGTTGAGCTGCTGATTCCCGTCCACTCGGAGATGCACCTGCCGGCCCCTTCGCGGTCCCGCCAGCCAGTGTGGGGGTTTGTAGCCGTTGTATGAGTGCGCTCAGGGCAGTGCGTCGCGTAGCCACGTCTGGGGCGGCGCTATACGTGCGCATTTCATCGGCGATGGACATGGCCCAAGCCGCATCGATGTTGGACTTGGCCGCGTCTGCGAGCCAGGCGTTGGCAAACGAAGCCAGCCCGCGGGTGACGGCCTTATCCTGGTACCCGCGCTCGGCTTCGAGCTTCAGGATTTTTGTTAGTTTCTCTGTGGCGCTATTTGGCATAGATTCGGTATCAGTATCAGTCGTCAGTAGTCAGTAATCAGAGCGACAATGTACGACTTCCGATATCTGAGAACTGAATGCTGCCAGCGAATTATACGTCGGCCACCATGGCTATCCCGACGGCCATCGGTCCCACGTGTGTGCCCAGCACGGGAGTGACCTGGACCGCCATTTGCTGTTCCACGGGGATCAGGTCGCTCAGATGTGTTTGCAGATGGGTCATATCAGCCTGCATGTCGTTGCTGGTATGCATTACCGAGATGTATTGCACGTTGTGATGGCCGTGCGCAACCTCCAGCATACGCGCGATCCCACGGCTGCGCGTGCGGATACGATCGACCTGGGAAATCAGGCCATCATACACACTGAGCAATATCTTTATCTGCAGCATGTCGCCGATGCTGGCCATCAACGCGCTCGCCCGGCCGCTCTTGCGCAAGTACTTCAGCGTATCGATCAAAGGATAAACATATACCTGTTTACGCATGGACTCGATGGTGTGCACGATATCCTGGGCGGATTGGCTTGTTTGCACCAGCCGGGCGGCGATGATGGCGAGCCAGCCTAGCCCCATGGTGACCGTTTTTGAATCCACGACGTGTACGCGCAATCCCTCTGTGGCTACCTCCTGAGCTGCTACTTCGGCTACATTGCACAATGCGCTGAATTTACGGTTGACGTGAATGGCGATGATTTCATCCGCACCCTGATTTCTTGCTTCACGAAACACTTTGACGAATGTCTCCGGTGAGGGAGCGGCTGTCTTAGGAATTTCCCGATAGCTGTCCAGGTTGCTATAAAACTGCTGCCGCGATAACGTGACGCCGTCCAGGTATGAAACGCCGTCGATCTGTACGATGACAGGCACGATGCTGATACCCAATTGTGCCGCAATATCAGGTGGCACATCTGATGTCGAGTCAGTTACGATCTTGATCATGTCATGGAAGATTAGAGACGAGAGGCCGGAGATTGTCAATCTCCAATCTCCAGTCCTGAACCCCGAATTACGCAACGGCAAACGTGTCGACCATTAACTGCACGTCACCCAGCGGGTAAAGAATCGGGCACGTGCAGCCGTTGGCACGATACTCATCCACTTTGCGGCGGGCTTCGTCGGGTGTGCCACTTGCGGTAATCAGTTGTACCACGTCGTCGGGCACAAGTTCCATCGCGCGCTCGATCTGCGCTTCGGTGGCGGGCCAGGTGAGCACTCTGCCAATGGCTTCGAGCAGGTCGCCGCTGACGCCACTGGCCTTCATGATGTGCGGTTGCTGGCCCAGGTACTGTGTCACAAGTTTGCGCGCGCCATCCAACGCCTTCTTGCGGTCGTGATCGACACTACATACAACAAGCTGGGGGCGATCGATATCGTCGAGTGTCTTCCCTGCACGCTTCGCGCCCGATTCGAGCAGTTGTAGCGCCTTTGCGTTATAAGCTGGTGACACCAGGTAATTGAGCACGATGCCATCGGCGATTTCACCGGTTAACTCAACCATCTGGTCGCCTGTCGCGCCGATATAGATGGGGACGTGTCGCGGCTCGCGCCGGCCATGCACGATATCCAGTTCGACACCATCCATGTGCACGAATTCGCCATGGAACGTGACGCGTTTCATGGCGAGCAGGTCGCGGACGACGGTGACGCATTCGCGCATTGCCTTAAGCGGTTTACTGCGTGTGATGCCCACGCTCTTAGCCAGTGGGTCCCACCACGCGCCAATGCCGCAGTAGATACGGTTTGGCGCGAGGTCGTCCAGCGTCAGGAAGGTCGCGGCGATGAGTGCGGCATTGCGCGTCCAGTTATTGATCACGCCGCTGCCGACGTGAATGCGCTCCGTCACCGCAGCGAAGGCTGCCATCGGCACGATGGCGTCGCGCACCATGCGCGACTCGGCCTGCCACACCGCTTCAAAGCCGCGTCGTTCGGCATATTGCACGTATTGCATCCCGTCGCGTAAAGGGTGTGCGTCTTGCAGGTACATTGCGACGCGCTGATTGCCGGCTGCCGATTCCTGTTGGGCGCTCGTCGTTTGCATGATTGTTGTTCTCCCAGTATTTTCTAGTCTAAGGGTTGCCAATCGTAAATCGACAGTCCAAATTCGACAATCTCAAATCCCAAATCTCGATCCCCAAATCCCAAGTCCAAAATCTAAATTCCCAAATCGATTGACCGTGATTTTACTGTCGCCTATAATAACAATAACTTATCGGTTATTTATTCAAATCTATATTGAAAGGATCAAATGGCACGAAACCAGAAGGACGAGTACAAACAGAAAGAAGGCATGATTGAGGTCGAAGGTGAGGTGGTAGAAGCCTTGCCGGGGACCATGTTCAAAGTCAGGATTGAGGGCGGGCACGAGGTGCTTACGACGCTAGCCGGCAAATTGCGCAAGTATTACATCCGCATTCTGCTCGGTGACCGCGTCAAAGTGGAGCTTTCTCCCTACGATCTCACCCGAGGTCGCATCACCTACCGCATGCATTCTAACCGGGGCGGTGGGCAAGCGATATCGTAAGGCTGATGTCCGGAGCAAATGCATCGTTCGCTCCGGACGTTAACCGTTCGCCCTGCAGATCAGGCAGACCCAATCCGTGATTTGATTGCGCTCGATCAGCGTCAACCCTGAGCGAGTGATGGCGGCGCTTACCTCATGGACTTGCGTGTCGAGGATGCCGGAGAAGATAAACTGTCTCCCCAGGCGCGCGAGGCCACTATCAAGCATGCGAACAATGACTCCAGCGAGGATATTCGCCACCACCACGTCGTAGACACCGGTTGCCCGATCGAACGAGCCGTGCTCGATCGTGACGCGATTGCTGACCCCGTTCTGAGCGACGTTTTCACGGCCGGCTCGGACGGCTTCTTCATCAGTGTCCACACCCAGGACTTCGTTGGCGCCGACCTTGGCGCCAATGATGGAGAGCACAGCCGATCCGCACCCAACATCCAGCAGTCGTGCACCTGGTTGCACTTGCTCCGCGATGGCTAATGCGCAGAGTTGGGTGGTGGGGTGGAGACCGGTGCCGAAAGCAAGGCCTGGATCGAGCGCGATGACGATATCGCCCGGCTGCGGTTCGACGTCAATCCAGGAGGGACGGATGAGGATGTGGTTGCCGATACGCAGCGGCTTGAACGACACCTTCCATGCCTCCGCCCAATCGGCCTGTGCGATGGACCGGTAGCTGGGCATGGGCACAGGTTGCACCAGATTGAGACAGCGCAATGCGTACTCGACGTTCTGCCGTCGCTCTTCGAGTGTCTTATCCATTGGCAGGTAGGCGCGTACGATGACGGGTCCGGTGACGGTTTCCTCCTCCCACCGATCGACCGCCCGATCGTATGAGTTCAACTGCTCGGCAGCGACGCCGCCTTCTACGTAGGGGAAAATAGCTTCGCTGATCGCTTCGGCAAGCTCGCTGCTGGTCTCGATGGAAAGTTCAAGCCACTGCTGGTTCGTTGTCATTGTGCGTGGATTGTATCAATCATCCATCGTTTCGCTTCTGAAACACATCACGATCTACGAATGACACCCAGTACAATACGTCTTATGACGACAGAGCGATATCCACCGTCATGCTACATCAACCGAGAATTGAGCTGGATCGAGTTCAACGAACGGGTTCTACGTGAGGCTGCTGATCCGACTCATCCGCTGCTGGAACGGGCGAAATTCCTCGCCATCTTTGCCACCAACCTCGATGAGTTCTTCATGATCCGCGTTTCGGGTTTAAAGAAGCAGATTGAAGCCGAGGTGGTCGACGTAACCCCGGATGGGAACACGCCCAACGCAACCTTAGACCACATCGTGGCAAAGTTGACGCCATTGCTGGTCGAGCACTCACGGGTGTGGAACGACGAGGTGAAGCCGCTGCTGTGTAGTCATGGTGTGTGTGTGCTCGGTTACGATGAACTAAACGAGGAGCAACGCACTCGCGCAATCAGATACTTCGATAGTGAGGTGTTCCCAGTCCTCACGCCACTGGCGTTTGACCCAGGCCATCCCTTCCCACATATCAGCAACTTAAGCCTCAACCTCGCCGTGGTGGTGCTGGATGAAAAAGGGCGTGAACGTTTTGCGAGGGTAAAGGTGCCGCCATCACTGCCGCGGTTGGTGCCACTCACCGATTGTCCGGATGACGAGTGCGGGCACTGCTTCGTGTGGCTGGATCAGGTGATAGCCGCCAATATTGCCGCGCTGTTTCCCGGGATGGCTGTGCAACGCACCTATGCCTTTCGCGTCACACGCGATACCGATATTGAGATCCAGGAGGACGAAGCCGGCGACCTGCTATCGACCATCGAACGTGTGATGCAAGACCGCCGCTTCGGTTCGGTCGTGCGGCTGGAGATTGCCCACGATATGCCCGACCGCGTGCGCGACATTTTGATTCAGAACCTCGAAATTGACCTGCGTGATGTCTACCGTGTGGATGGAACGCTCAGTCTGAGCAGCCTGACGGAATTGCTGCGGCTGCCTCTCCCGAAGCTCAAGGATCCGCCATTCACTCCGCACCCGCCTTTTGTGCTGGCCGACAATGGTGAGGACGTCTTCAGTCTGGTCCGGCAGGGCGATATTCTGCTGCACCATCCGTATGACGCGTTTTCCCCAGTGGTGGACTTCATTAGTGCGGCGGCGCGCGATCCGCAGGTGCTGACGATCAAGGTTACCCTGTACCGAGTTGGTGCGAATTCGCCCATCGTGCAGGCGTTGATCGAGGCGATTCAGAATGGAAAACAGGTCGCGGTCCTGGTTGAGCTGAAGGCTCGCTTTGACGAGGAGAATAATATACAGTGGGCCCGCGCATTGGAAGATGAGGGTGTGCACGTGGTCTATGGATTGCCAGGCCTGAAAGTACACTGTAAGGTGGCGCTGGTCGTACGGCGCGAACATGATCGCATCCGCCGCTACGTGCACCTAAGCACCGGCAACTATAACGCGACCACTGCGCGCATTTACACCGACCTGGGCATATTCACCTGTCGAGACGATATTGGGGAGGATGCCTCGGATCTGTTCAACCTGCTGACGGGTTACTCGCGCCAGCGCGAATTCCGGCAGTTGTACGTCGCGCCGGTCAATCTGCGCAAGAGGTTGATCGACTTGATTGAACGCGAGATCGAGCTGCATAAACAGTACGGTGGTGGTCATCTCATCTTTAAGATGAACTCGCTGGTCGATCCGGCGATGATCAATGTGTTGTACTGCGCCTCGCAGGTTGGCATCAAGGTTGACCTCATCGCGCGCGGCATCTGTTGCCTGCGGCCGGGCATGTCTGGGATCAGCGATAACATCCGTGTGATTAGCATCGTAGGGCGCTTCCTGGAGCACAGCCGCGTATACTATTTCCGTAACAACGGCGACGAGGAACTGTTCGTCGGCAGTGCCGACCTGATGCCACGCAACCTGGATCGGCGCGTGGAGACGGTCTTTCCCATTCTCGATGCCGATCTGCGCAACCGTGTGCGGGATGAAGTATTACTCCTACAGTTGCGCGACAATGTGAAGGCACGCGAACTCAACTCGGACGGTTCATATTGCCCCGTGGCATCCTGGCCAGGCGAGCCGCGCATCAATAGTCAAGAGGAGCTACTAAGAAGGGCGGGACAAATGGGTTATCTGTCCTATCTGCCACTATGAATACCATCATTGGACTTGACATCGGCGGTACCAAGACCGCTGTGCTCGAAGGGACGTATCAGGCTGAGATCTTTCAAAGACGTGAGATACCCACACAGGCCAGCGACGCATTCGACGTGACGTTCGAGCGCATCTGCGCCGAGATTGATGTCGTGCTCGACGCAGCGCGCCAGGCCGGTCATCACGTGGACGCCCTCAGCGTATCGATCGGTGGGCCGCTCAAGATAGGCGAGGGGATCATCCTGTCGCCCCCGCACCTGCCGAACTGGGTCAATGTGCCACTCAAGCGCCTGTTGGCGGATCACTACAGTTTGCCGGTTCACGTCGAACACGACGGTAACGCCGGCGCATTGGCGGAGCATTACTTTGGCGCGGGACGCACAGCCCAGAATGTCATCTTTCTCACCGCCGGCACTGGACTCGGCGGTGGACTCATCTTAAACGGACGCATCTACCGTGGCGCGACGGACACGGCTGGCGAAGTGGGGCATATCCGTCTTGCGGACAGCGGCCCGGTCGAATACGGTAAAGCGGGTTCGTGGGAGGCGTTCTGCAGCGGTGCGGGCATGGTGAAACTGGCGCACGCGCTGTACCCTGGGCGTTGGCCGGAGTCGTTGACTACCCGCGAGCTTGTCACGCAGGCGCTCGACGGCGACGAACAGGCCAGCCAGGTGATCCGCGAGTCGGGCCAGTGGTTGGGCCGCGGGCTGGCGATCCTGATCGATACCCTCAACCCCGACGTGATCGTGCTGGGCAGCCTGGGTGGCGCACTGGGTGATTTATACCTGGAGCCGGCACGCGAGGTGGTTCGAATGGAGTGTCTGCCGCAACCCGTGGCTGCCTGCCGCATTGTGCCCGCAGCGTTGGGATCTCGCCTGGGTGATGTGGCTGCGCTCATGGCTGCTATTAGTGCTGTTGAGACGGGTGAAGTGCAGCAGTTGTCTGGGGCAGCCAGTTTATCGTCTCCGGGCAAGGTGCCCGGAGAGGCCTCTGGTGCTTTTGCCGAGGCGCTCGCAGACAGTCTGCGTGTGCAGGCCATGCTCGACGAGATCGCCGACGTCATCGAACGTTCTGCGATCGTGATCCGCCAGTCACTCCAGGAAGGGCACAAGGTGATCGTGTTCGGAAATGGCGGCAGTGCTGCGCAGGCACAGCACCTGGCTGGTGAGTTGGTTGGCAAGTTCGGGCCGGTGCGCAAGTCATTACCCTCCATTGCGCTGACTGCCGACTCGGGTGTGGTCACCTGCATCGCCAATGACTTCGGCTATGACCAGTTGTTTTCTCGCCAGGTGGAGGCATTTGCGCAGCCGGGTGATATTGCCATCGGCATCACGACCAGCGGCAAATCACCCAACGTGCTGCAGGCTCTCGATGTTGCGCGCGAACGGGGTGCAGTCACCATTGCAATGACGGGTGAGCGTGGACTGGTCGGTTCGCGCGCCGATTACATGGTGGCCGTGCCGAGCAACAGCACGGCGCGCATCCAGGAGGGTCACGCCTTCATCGTGCACTACTGGTGCGACGTGATCGACGCGGCATTTGTAAAGTGACACGATGGAATTGACCAGGGACACCTTTTCCCTGGTCAATCGTCATAGCAGGTAGGGCGGGTGGGACTCGAACCCACACGCTACTTTCGTAGCAGAAGATTTTAAGTCTCCGGCGTCTGCCATTTCGCCACCGCCCCGAGAATACCCTCGCGCGCGTTCGTCCTGCCGTGGCAGTTATGATCGCGTGTGAAAATTGTAGCACGGACGCAGCTAATTTCAATGGAAGATCGACAAGCCGCATCGTTTACGGAATCCGATACAAAACCTTCGCTGCGCAACTTCTTGGCATTGGTGGCCGAAAAGGCCTGTTTCATCCTTGCCATGTCGTTGGCCGGCCCTTTCACGGTACTGACGGCGCTCGCTACGCAACTGACCACTTCGACGGTTGTGATTGGGTCGGTCACGACGGTGTGGAATGGTGCGCTTTTTGCTCCGGTGATGCTCATCGCGCGCTGGATTCGTGGGCACCCCGAGCGCATGCCCATCATCCGGCGCGCGACGCTGGTGCGAGGCATGGCGTTTCCGCTGGTTGCCGTGTGGCTCTTTCTGACGCATGCGCAGAATCTCACCCTGACGCTGGCAGTGCTGCTCATTGGGATGCTGATGTTCTGCGTCGCCGACGGTTTTGTGGCGGTGCCGTACGTCGATGTCATTGCGCGCGTGCTCACGTCGCGCGAACGGGCGCGCATGGTGTGGCAAGGTTTGCTCTTGGGCGGTGTACTGAGTATCGCCGGCAGTCTGGCTGTGCAGTACATTCTGACGCCTGGCGTGGTTGCATTTCCGTTCAACTTCGGCGTTTTACTGGCATTCGCCGGTGTGTTCTTTCTTTCAGCAGGGCTGGCGTTGCGGTTCATCCCGGAAGCCGATGTGCAGGCGATGCGGCCGCACCAGGTGCTCGTGGATGGATCGACCGGCCCACGTCGTGCGCACGACATTGTCCGGCAGGATGCGGCTTTTCGCCGTATGTTGTTGACACGTCTTCTGACAGGTGCAGATCAGATGGCGTTTCCGTTCTACACGGTGTTCGCGCTCAATGTATTGCACCTGTCGCCTGAATCGGTGGGCGTGTTTGTTGGTGCACAGACACTCGGCTCTTTGATAGGCCCGGCTGTGTTCGGGCGGGTGGCGGAACGATCCGGCCCACAACGGGTCATACAGCTTTCGGCGTTTATGCAATGTCTGGCACCCTTGCTAGGCTTGTTGTTTACGCTGGCATTAGGAGCTCATCCTTCACTCAGCCTGGGCATTGCCGGCGCGTTCGTCGTGGCGGGATTGAGCATGAGCAGTATGTCGCTCGGTTACTTCAACTACCCGCTGGATTGGTGTCCCGACCATGATCGCCCCACCTACGTTGGGTTGCTGAGCCTTGCCGGTGCAGCGCTCATGCTTGCACCGGTTCTCGGCGGCTTCATCGTCCAATATGTGTCCTATGCAGCGCTCTTTGCCATGACGGCTTTCCTGGTCGGCGCGGGTGTGCTGGTCAGTCTGACATTGCCGGATAAGCGATCTCACTAGGGCTGAGATTGCTCAGCGCAGGTCAATCATGTGTTCGAAAAGTTTACCTGTCTCCACGATGGTCACCGGCGCTTCGGTCGTCTGCTCTACTTTTGCGATCAGCGCCTTGATGGCCGGCGTCAATTGATCTGCCCCGGTAACACCTGTGATCTGAGGATCATAATGATCGCAGAACGTCAATGCGATCTCTGTCGGCCCATTCAACATCGCGGCATACCGCAGCATATCCCAGGGGATGCCCTCTGCTTTGCGGCGTAAACGCCCAGTGACCACCCCGTATTCTGCGATACCTCGGCGCCGGATCTCATCTGGGCTTATCTCACCCGGCAATGGCCCCGCGCCAACACGCGAAGGTACCGCTTTGACGACCATCACTGCTCCGCTCACCTTGCGCCAGTTGAGGCCAACGTCGTCGACCGCGGCAGCCACGGTGCAGTTGCCGGAGGTTACATACGGATAATCCGGTGATAGGGCTAACGATGGATAAGTCCCCTGAGACGACTCGACGACGACCGTGTTCACACTGGCTTGTTCGTTCGCCAACTGCGCCACATCCGCCAGGTATGGTTTGAGAACGTCGACATCTTTTGCCTGTTGGGCTTTGCGCAAGGCAAAGTCAGCCTGTGCCATACCTGATCCACTGGCCGTGGTGCCCACCGTTTGCACGAGGTGGGTATTATCGCGTTCCCGTTGGATATGCTCAGGGGTGATGATCGGGCACCGATAATCAACCTTGACGCGTTCCTGCAGATGGTAGCGCGTCACTTCATCGTTAAAAATGCGTGGGTCGACAGCGACACCCGATCCAACGGCAACCACGGTGGTGGGATGTAGAAAACCCAGGGGCAACTGGCGTGTGCGAATCGACTCTTCTGCAGTGAGATAAACACTGTGCCCGGCGTTCGTGCCTATGCCGGCACGCACACACAATGTTGCATTCTCACGCTGTGTGAGAAAAGCGGCCACTTTGCCTTTGCCAGAATCGCCCCAAAGTGCATCGACGACGATGATCGCTCCCAAGTTTGACTCCTTCTCAGTTCAAAGATTGTGATAAAAGCGGACTCATGAGAAAAAGAAATGGATGGCTTTACTGCCAGACTTAACCGCCAGAAGTTTACACCCACGGCGCAAGCTCATTGCGCACCTTCTCACGCGCCGACGTCACTACAATGAGTCGATGCAAAAAACCGGGATTCCGCCACTTAATGGCGGAATCCCGGTTTCTCTAGAGTCACTGACGGTGCGTCAGGATATCCTATGCTTGCAGGTGTGCCTCCAGGAACCACACCCACTTGTCCATATCGCGCGATATTTCTGTCAACAGGTCTGCGGTGTCGGCGTCGCCGGCCTCAGTCGCGATATTGATGGCTGCGCGCACGTTCTTTGCGACAAGCGCGTAACGCTCGACTAACGCGCTCACATGCTCCATGCCTTCAACTGCCTCGGTCGGATACTCACTCACACGCGAAGCGGATGCCGACATACGGTTTGTGCCTGTGGCATAGCCGCCGAGCTCGGTCGTGCGCTCGGCGATGTCATCCACATAACCAATCACTTCGCCGGCCAGCTTGTCAAACAACTCATGCAGAGCAATGAAATTTCGCCCTTTCACGTTCCAATGGGCTTGCTTGGTCTGGCTGTACAAATCACTCATATCGGCCAGGTTTTGATTGAGGAGCGTGATCATGTGCCCACGCACATCCATAGGTAAGTCATTACTGGTTTTAAAGGTTGTTAAAGTTGCCATTTTAAATTTCCCCTTTCGTTTATCGAAACGAAAAACGTTTGTTCTCATCACTCAGCTTCTATGTGTCCTCCCTCTGTCCCATTACCAATTGTTGTCGAATTGCTTAATGCTGTCTGAGTGGAGGTTCAGCACTCTTTAAGGCGATCGATGCCTGACCCCACGTCCGGACTCATTGACTGGCCTGGCAGATCTGCTGCATATCTGCGGTTGTATCTGTGTTGTTCGTCACTTCCTTCATGGTGGCCAGGGTAATGCCCAACGGCTTGAAGGGTGGCTGGGCTTGAATGCCGGGATTGGCCAGATGTAACCGGTAGCAACTGACGAACGTCTGCGTGCTGCCGTCGCTGTTCCTGGCGATTAGCGTGGCGGGGACACTATAGTAGACTTGGCCGGCTCCTGCATAGGTACTGATGGTGCCCAGGGTGATCTCCACGGATTCTGTTTGGGCATAACCCTGCGCGAACTGCTGGAACGCTGGAAGCCCCTCCGTTGTTTCCCAATAGGAGTAGGCGCGCGCATACTCTTTGCGGTTTATGGCGTTAAAGAAGGATGACAGGGTTTGCACAGGGCCGCTGCGATCGTCGAGGTAGACATCCTTTGTGATGGCAGGGACTCCTGGCGCGCTCGTCGGCGGGACCTGTGTGGGATTGGCAGCGCTTGGTGTGACTGAACTCGTCGATGTTGCTGGGGTAGCCGGTTGCGTTGCTTCGCCGGCAGAGGGCGCTCCATCTGTTGTGGGCAGCGCTGCCTCTGAAGCGGATGGCGTCTCCGTTGGCGTCTCTGTTGTATCGGAGCAGCCGGACGCCAGCAACAAGCTCATGAGTAATGTTGCAATTAATGCTCGCCGCATATCTGTTCCTCCAACCTATATCACGATACCACACGCTTACTCTAACGCTCACTCTGTTGTATAACCTTGAATGGAGGTTACAGATGGCAACGATACAGTTTGGTTGGCGTGTGCCGGATTTCCCCGTCGACGGAACCAGGGGGCGGGCGTTTGTCGACCAGATCGCTGGGACACTGGATGTGTTGCGCGGGCAGTTTGCTTCGGCGTGGGTGGCCGATCACTTTGTCCCGTGGGCGACGTTTCTGGACCCGACCACCGACACATACGAATGCTTTTCGACGTTATGCTACCTGGCCGGTTTGTTCCAGGAGTTCACGTTTGGCAACATCGTGTTGTCGCAGTCTTATCGCAACCCGGCGCTGGTGGCGAAGATGGGCGCCACGTTGCAGGTGTTGACCGGCGGTCGCTATGTGCTTGGGATTGGCGCTGGTTGGAAGCGCGATGAGTACCTGGCCTACGGCTATGACTTCCCTGTCCCGGCGACGCGCATTCACCAACTTGAGGAAGCGGTGCAGATCATCCGTTTGATGTGGACGCAAACACCCGCCACCTTCCATGGGCGCTATTACCACATAGAAGGCGCCGTCTGTGAACCCAAACCGCAGCCGATGGCCCCGATTCTGATCGGCGGGGGTGGGCGGCAGTTGACGTTAAAGGTGGTGGCGCAGTATGCAGACTGGTGGAACTTCCCAGGTGGAACCGTCGAGCACTACAGCGAACTGCTGGACACGCTACGCGGTCATTGCGAGACGGTGGGGCGCGACTACAACAGCATTGTGAAGACGTGGGGCAACGAGTGCGTGGCCGTGGCGCCGACCAATGGGGCGGCGCAGCGCATAGCCCAGGCCAGCCCCTTCTACGATGCACGCACATCCATCGCCGGCACCCCGGATGAAGTCGCGGCTTATCTGCGACGCTTCACCGATCTGGGTGTGCAGCATTTCATCCTGCGCTTTGCCGACTTCCCCAAGACCGACAGCGCGCGGCTGTTTGCGCAGGAGGTGCTGCCGCGCTTCAGAGCCGGTTAACACGAACAGTCAACGGATTTCTGGGAACGGATTGAACGGATTTGTGGATCTCGCCTATGATGGCTCTTGCTGTTCTGGATTGTATGGATTGATGTGCCGAGTACGGCGGGAATGGATCGCTGTCAATAGACGGCGATCCTTCCCGTCAAGAGCAACAGGCCATCCCAGGCGAGACGACTTAATCCGTTCAATCCGTTCAAAAATCCGTTGACAGCAGTCGCTCGCAGTAGTAAGTGATGGCCTGTTCCAGGAACTCCGGCAAATCTGGGTGGATCTTCTTGAACGTCGCGATGAAGTCGGGGTGCTGGTTATACCCGTGCCCCAATCCAGACAGGATCTCCGGTGTGGGCTCATAGAAATAGCGTATGTGTTGATGCCAGCGCGCAATGATCTGCTGAACCTCGGGGCTGCTGGGGCCTTTATCCATGTGGGCGAGCAAGTCGCGGTAGATGGCTTCGCCTTCAATCCCAATTTGCTTCTTCTGTTCCTTTGTGTAGCTGTTCCAGCGTCTATTTGACTCCGCCACGATCTTCTTGCCCCAACGTGTGGCTGCCTCCTGCTCGTACTGCTTTTGCTTTTCTGGCTCTCCCGACTTTGGCGGGAAACGGTTCATAACGAGGCGGCCTCGGTCATATCGAAAGCGACCAGCACATGCAAACGGAACGATTCGAACAGATGGTAGCCAAAGGCCCGCCGATTGATCAGCTTGATCTTGAGGTTCGCTCCCTCGGCGAATCCGTTACTGTGGCGTCCCGCAAAGTAGTTTAGGATTTGAGCACGCCAGTGATTGATCGTGCCGATGAAAGCGTGCAGCGCCTTGAGCCCCGTGGCCTTGGCCTGGTCCAGCCAATCGGTCAACCGAGCGTCGGCCTGCGGGCGATCCGGGCAGGTGTTGAACCAGTCGCGAAATGATTCCTTCAACTCGTACAAGGTCTTCAACTCCGGCGCAGCCGCCAGCAGGGTCTGTCAGGGGTGCGGTTCTTCGTCGCTCAGGTTTTCGCGGTTCGTCACTAACCACCAGCGACAGCCCTTCAGCAACGCTTTCTGCGCTTCGGTCGCCTGGCGCTGAATGGCGCGCCGCGCTTTCGTTACGGCCTCGCTCAGGTTCTTCATCACATGAAAGCGGTCTTTCAGCACGTCCAGCACGATCCCCAACGCTGGCGCATAGATCACCAACTCATAGTTGCCATGCCCTTTGTGGGGCGCGATCTCATCAAAGCACAACACCTTCACCAGCGGATACCCGCGCGCGGCTATCTTTTTTTCGCCCGCCGCGCGAAGATGCCTGCCAGCGTGTCTTCACTCAAGCCTTCATCCTTGGCCACTTGGGCCACGCTCTCGCGCCGCACCTGTTCATACACGTACTCCTCGTAGCGCGTCGTGTAGTTCAAGCCCGGCTCGCGCCACGCGACCCGCTCCACGAACGTCTTGTGGCAGGGTTCACACGTGAACCGGCGGGGCGCATAGCCGATCCAACAGCGCCGATGCCACATCGGCAGGTCGCGGATCATCTGCGCTTCGTCCACGGCGTGAAGCTTCGCGCAGACGCTTTCGCAATCCGGACACACGGCCGCGCTGATCGTCGATTCGATGAACACGTTGACCCGATGATGGCCCTGCGTTTGGTATTTCGTCACGCGCACATTGGGCATGTCCAACAACTCACCGATTGTCCTCATCAGTTCCTGATAACTCGAACTCGCCATCGTCGTTGCACCTCGCCGCTTGAAGATGCACCGATCTTAGCGCGTCATCCGGTTATGGCAACTTTCCCGTTAAAGTCGGGAGAGCCGCTTTTCTTCGCTGAAACCTTCGAAAAGTTCTTGTGTGCTCATCTCGGATTTTCCTTGTAAATGCATGATCGTCTTATCGATGGTGGCCATGAGATGGTTCAACCGCCCGGCCTGTTCCTGTAACGCCTGCCGGTGCGTCTGTAGGGCACGCAACACGTCGAAATCCGGGTCATCCAGAATGTCTTTGATGTCATCCAGGCAGAGGCCCAGTTCCCGGTAGAACAGGATCTGTTGCAGGCGTAGCGTGGCATCCTCGCCATAGTAGCGATAGCCGTTGTTCCCATACGACGAAGGCTTTAGCAGCCCGATCTCGTCATAATAGTGAAGTGTGCGTATGCTCACGCCTGCCAGCTTGGACAACTGTTTAACCGTATGTACCATCTTCATTCCCTCGAACGTGCGAGATCATAAACGATGACGTTACGTGAGTGTCAAGTGTCAAACTTCGAATGCACGATGGCAGGTTGTCGATATAACATAGGGCATGGAGAGCAAGCAATCTGGAGGGTAAGATGGAGCATCCGCTGGCGGGTAAAGTAGTCATCATCACGGGCGCAAGTTCGGGCATCGGTGCGGCGACGGCTCGTGCCATGGCGCACCTGGGCTGTAAGTTAACGCTGGCAGCACGTTCGGAGGAGAAACTGTGCGCGCTGGCGGAGGAACTGGGGCCGGCTGCCATGGCGATCCCGACCGACGTCACCATCGGCGCGGACGTCCAACAGATGGTGGCGAAAACCGTTGAGCAGTTCGGGCGCGTCGACGTGCTCTTCGCCAATGCCGGCATCTATATCCCCGGGCCTGTGGCGGAAGGGGACCCGGACGCGTGGGCCAGGTTGATGGACGTGAATGTCAATGGCGTGTTGCGCTGTGTGCACGCGGTGCTGCCACACATGCTGGCGCAGCATTGTGGCGATATCCTGATTACAAGCTCAATCTCGGGTCACATTGATATTCATTGGGAACCTGTCTACAGCGCGTCGAAGCATGCCATCCAGGGCTTCGTGCATACCTTACGCCGGCAGGTGGCGGCTTCCGGCATCCGCGTGGGTGCGATTGCGCCGGGCATGGTCGCCAATGAATTGTGGGGCATCACGACGCCGGAGGATATCGCCAGGTGGGTGGGGCAGCATGCCAGCCTGCGCTCCGAGGACGTGGCCGATGCTGTCGTGTTTATGCTGTCGCAGCCGCCGCACGTCACCATTCGCGACCTGGTCATGCTGCCACAGAATCAGGATCTCTGATCGCCTCTCAGCGATGTGAGCAGAATGATCTTTCCCAAAAGGTTTTTCGAACTCAACTGGCTCTTCGCGTTGCGGGTAGCCGAAGTATCAAACAGGCCTTTAGCCGGCGTGCTCCTGGACCACACACATTTTTACGTGCGCTTAAAGCTGGGGCGATCGTTCGACGCTGCACATCCTGTCTGGCAAGAATATCTGCGCGGGTTGGAACAGGCTCAAGATCCTGTTGAATGGACGTATCAGTTGTATCTGCAGCGGCAGGCACAAGGGGGCATCAGGCCGGATGAACCGGCCTTCGGTTGTTTTTCATATACGCTGTTGCCGGGTCAGAAGATTCGGGTGCATTTTCATAATGCCGAGGCTGGCACACTAAGTCCGCTAAGCCACGAGCGTGCGCCGTTCCGCTTAGCGGAACTGACGGCGATGTTCGCACAAATAAAAGACAGGGAGATCGGCGTGACCAACGTCATCGGTTGTTCGTGGCTTTACAATCGTGCCGCCTATCGACGGCTTTTTCCGCCTGCATACCTGTCGACGGCGCGTATCAGTGATAATGAGTTTCGCTATCTGACCCTGTGGGGACAGTTTATCGCTAGAGATGGCCAGGTGAAGGAAGACCTGGCGACTGAATTCATAAACCGCCTGTATTCCCAGCGTGTGATGGACGGTCTGCATTACTGTTTTCCGTTCCAGGCGCTACGGCTGGAATGTGAGATTCAACCCTTCTTTATGTTTTATGGTGTGTAAGAGTTGTTTGATGAGTCAGCGGGGATTGACTGTTTCGAACATCTGTTCTAAAATATAGGATACCATGTGTGGACGATTTACGCTTACCGTCGATCCGGAGGACTTGATGGAACGTTTCCATCTCGATTCCGCCGATGCTGTGTCTGCGCCGCGTTACAACGTCGCCCCCACGCAAGATGTATCCGTTGTGTTGAATGAATCCCCTACGCGCCTCTCAGTCGTGCAGTGGGGGCTCATCCCAGGTTGGGCTAAAGACCCCGGCATCGGCGCACAAATGATCAATGCGCGCGCCGAGACGGTGGCCGAGAAACCAGCCTTCCGCAGCGCCTTCAAGAAACGACGTTGCTTCGTCCTGGCAGATGGCTTCTACGAGTGGCGCAAAGAGGGGGATGGCAAAACCAAGACGCCGATGTACCTGCGTCTGAAGTCGGGTGAGCCCTTTGCGCTGGCAGGTCTGTGGGAAGTGTGGAACTCGCCGGAGGGTGAACCACGTCGCACTTGCACGATCATCACCACAGAGCCGAATGAGCTGGTCGCGCCGATTCACAACCGCATGCCGGCGATCCTCCCGCGTGACGCCGAGGCGGCCTGGCTGGATGGCAGCCTGGAGCCGGCTGCCCTCATGGCGCTATTGAAGCCATATCCAGCGGACCAGATGCAGGCTCACGCGGTGTCGCGGCGGGTGAACGCACCCCAGAACGACGAGCCGGCGCTGATCGAGCCTGTGCAGACGCTCATCTAATCGACTATCGCCAAACACCGTGCTGGCCGGGTGCTAACATAGGGCGGGGCTCATCTGTAGCCCCGCCCTTTTCTATCTGACGCAAGGAGAACCGGCATGAAGGTGTTGTACATCGGCGGTACGGGTCTGATCAGTTCGGCATGTTCACAACTGGCCATTGAGCGTGGCATGGCGCTATACATCCTCAACCGCGCCCAATCGAGGAAGCACGATGTGCCAGCAGGAGCACAGATCCTCACAGCGGATGTGCGTGCCGACCGTGCTGCCGTGGCGGATCAACTCAAAGATCACTATTTTGACGCGGTGGTGGACTGGATTGCGTTCACCCCTGCCGATATCGAACGGGATATCGAACTTTTCGCTGCTAAGACACGCCAGTTTGTCTTTATCAGCTCTGCCAGCGTCTATCAGAAGCCGCCCAATCATTACTTGATCACTGAAGACACACCGCTGGCGAACCCGCACTGGGCGTACTCACAAAACAAAATCGCATGTGAGGAGCGCCTGATGGATGAGTACCGTCGTAATGGATTTCCCATTACCATCATACGTCCGTCGCTGACGTATGGCCCCAGCCAGATTCCGATTGTCGTCGGTAGCTGGCAACACCCGTGGACCATCGTGGATCGCATGAAGCGCGGGCAGAAAGTGATCGTGCCGGGTGATGGTACGTCGTTGTGGCCGCTTACGTACAACACCGATTTTGCCAAAGGCCTGGTCGGGTTGCTCGGGCGCGAGCAGACCATTGGGCATGCCTTCCACATCACGTCGGATGAGGTGTTGTCGTGGAATCAAATCTACGTCGAACTTGGCCACGCCATTGGTGTCGAGCCCAAGCTGGTCCATATCCCGTCCGATCTCATCGCCGCATATGACCCCGATTCGTACGGCAGCCTGATCGGCGACAAGATCTACAGTGTTGTGTTCGACAACAGCAAGATCAAGCGTTTCGTGCCCGACTACGTAGCGACGGTGCCATGGACTGAGGGAGTACGCGAGGCGCTGGCATGGTTCGAAGCCGACCCATCACGCCGGACCATCGACGATGATGCAAACCGCAAGTGGGATAGCATCATCGCGGCATACGAGCGAGCCTGGCCCCAGTCGTCTTAGATGGGCTGTGGCAGCTTCGGCCTGTGTGCTGATCACGTGATTATTTGAACCACCAAGGACACCAAGAGCACCAAGAACACTATTGCCGAGATGCCGCCCCGTCTCTCCATACGAATACTCAACGCCCTGTCTCGGGGGTTTGGAGTACAAGGGGAGAGACAGGGCGTCGTCCTTGCGAGCCACCGGGGTGCGGTGGCCGCCGCCAGTTGTCAGTTGTCAGGCTCCCCTGACAATCGCGACTGAACACTGAGCACTCAGTAGTGAGCACTCGGTACTCGGAACTGCAAAATGTTATTGACAGGTGGCTTGTTCTAATGCGCTTGTGTCTTGCGCCACGCCTGATATTCCGCCTGCGCGGCTTCGGACAGCGGATAGTATTTGCGCAGGTCGCCACCCTCCGACAATCTCAGCCGTGAAAATTCCTCCCACTCGTGGTGTTCGCTGGCCTTCTTGAGCAGCTCGGGCGCCAGTTTGATCGGTACGACGACCGCGCCGTCGTCGTCGGCCACGATGATGTCGCCCGGCATCACCAGGGTATTCCCGCATGCCACCGGCCTGTTGACGGCGAAGGGGAAAATGTTGGTCTGTGTGTGGAAGTTGGGCGTGGTGCCCTTCAGCCATAGCCCCAGGCCAAGGTGTTGTGCCTTGGGGAAGTCGCGGATGCAACCGTCGATGACTGCGCCGATGCCACCACGACCCTTGAAGTAAGTGAGCATCATCTCGCCGAACACGCCGCTGCCCATATCGCCCCTGGCATCCACGACAATGATGTCGCCGGGTTGTGTGTGATAGAGAGCGTGACGGTGCAATTGCCTCTCTGGATCGGCGTACTCGTCTGCGCCGTACAGGTCCTCACGTTTGGGCATGAACTGCAAGGTGAGCGCCGGGCCGACGACAACCTTGCCGGGTGTGCGGGCAATAGGTCCTCGGATCTGAGGGTCGTGGATCCCCAGGCGGTTTAACTCGCCGGCAGCGGTGGCGCTGCTGATGTGGGAAAGGCCTTCGATCAATTCTTTGGGCGGGCGGACGATTTCGGGTGTCTCAATCATCTCTTTTCCTCTCTGTCGATCGGTTCAAACGATGCACATGGGTATGATCCATTGCCAGGTAGCAGTTTAGCGCAGCTTGTGAGATTGCGCAGAGTAGGGGATGACGCCATCTGTTTACCGTAATCTGGTACAACATGTCTCAATGGCCGATTGGCGACTGTAGATCGCTGATTCGCCATCCTTTTATGGAGCTGTTTCATGATCACCAAAACTAAAATCGGCATCGTCGGATGCGGCAACATCAGTGGAACCTATCTGAAAGTTGCCAAGACGTTTGACATTCTCAACACAGTGGCCTGTGCCGACGTCATCGCCGACCTGGCGAAGGCAAAGGCGGCGGAGTATGGCGTGCCGTGCGCCTGCACCCCGGACGAACTGTTGGCCAACCCGGACATCAACATCGTCGTCAACCTGACACCGCCGGCTGCGCACGGCGCCATCGCGCTAAAAGCGTTGCAGGCGGGCAAGAGCGTTTACAACGAGAAACCCCTGGCTGTCTCGCGTGAAGATGCTCAACGTATGTTGCAGATCGCGCGCGAGCGCAACCTGCGCGTCGGCTGCGCCCCCGACACGTTCATGGGTGCGGGATTGCAGACCTGCCGTAAATTGATAGACGAGGGCGCCATCGGACGTCCCATCGCGGCGACTGCCTTCATGCTTGGGCGCGGCCCGGAGCCATGGCACCCGAACCCGGATTTCTTCTATCAACGGGGCGGCGGCCCGATGTTTGATATGGGCCCGTATTACCTCACTGCGCTCGTCAGCATGTTGGGCCCGGTGAAGCGCGTCACTGGTTCGGCGCAGGTATCGTTCCCCGAGCGCACGATCGGTGCTGGGGCCAGGCAGGGTCATAAAATCAAGGTCGAGACCCCGACACACATCGCGGGTGTATTGGATTTCGCATCCGGTGTGGTGGGCAACATCATCACCAGTTTCGACGTGTGGGCGCACCAATTGCCTCGCATAGAGATCTATGGCACGGACGGCAGCCTGAGCGTGCCCGACCCGAACACGTTCGGCGGGCCGGTCAAGCTGTGGAAGCCGGGGACCAAGGCGTGGGAGGAAGTGCCGCTACTGCCCATCCGCGCGGAGAACAGCCGCAGCCTGGGTATCGCCGATATGGCCTATGCGCTGCGTTCTGGTCGTGCGCATCGCGCCAGCGGGCAGTTGGCCTTCCACGTACTCGATATCATGCACACCATCCATGATGCTTCACGTGAGGGCAAACACATCGAGTTGAACAGCATGTGTGAGCGCCCGGCCCCCATGCCGTTGGATCTACCACCCAACGTGCTGGACCAGTAACGTGTGAGGAACCTTGCGGAGCTCGTCACGATCCTTCGCAAGGTTCGATTCTGCTCAAACGACGCTTGACTTGCGTTTGTCTCGTCATATAATGAGTGGGCACTCACTCAGTACCATGTCCCAGGAAGGATCGGTCGATTCAGCTAGCGATAAGGCGTTGACGTCCTCAGAGCAACGCCAACCCCGCCGGCGGCCTGCACAACGGCGCGCGGAGATCCTTGAGGCTGCGGCCGAGGTCTTTGCTCGTAAGGGTTTTGAGCGCGCAACCACCAAAGAAATCGCTGCCCAGGCGGGGGTGTCGGAAGGTACCCTCTACAATTACTTCGGCGGCAAACGTGACATACTGCTCGCATTGCTCAACCAGATGGGAGAAAGTGCATCTGCGGCCATCGCTCGTATGCAGAACGGCTCCTTTGAGGAGATGCTGGCGCAGTTATTGGCAGATCAGATCCGTATGGTGCACCGGCGTCCCCTCATGATTCTTCTGCTCCAACAAGCCGTGTTGGATGACGAAGTGGGCCGGGCGTTCGATCAGATGATTGCTGGGCTGCAACGTGAGACGATGAACCAGTTCGCCACACTATTCGCGAGCGGCAAGCTGCGCACCGTAGACCCCTTTGTGGCCGAGGAGATCGTCGGTAGCATGATGATGGGCTTGACGATTGGGGCGGAACTGGCGGAGCGAGGCTGGCACCACGAGCCACTTTCACCCGAAGTGCTGGGTAAGAGCGTCGTCGATGTCATCATGAAAGGGCTGCGTGCCAGGACGTGAAAGAGAAACCAATTCAGTCATATCCATATCGCTGAATGAAAGGAGTGTCTCGACGTGTCAAAACCTGTTACACCACAAGATTTCCCCGAGATTCGCTGGAAAGGCAACTGGGTCTGGGTGCCGGATGAGGCTCTTTCCCCCACCTCCATGTTCTCGTTTGGCACGGGTGGTCAAAAGAAAGAAGCCCATGCGTTGTTTCGCAAGACGTTTGACCTTGAACGTGTCCCGGCACGAGCACCGGCGCGCGTAACCGCGGATTCACGCTATGTCTTGTTCGTCAATGGGCAGGAGGTCCATCGCGGCCCCATCCGCAGCCAGCCACGGCGCATGCACTATGATCTGTTCGACCTGGCCCCTTATTTGAAGCCCGGCGCGAACACCCTGGCCGTCTATGTCAAGTACTACGGAACACCCAAGTCGTACTGGATTCCGGCCGTGCCGAACATGATGCTGGGTAAGACCGGTATCCTGGTTTTTGAAGCTGATCTGGGCGATGCCGGTTGGTTGGTCAGCGATCAAACCTGGAAGGCGCACAAGAGTGACGCCTGGTCCGAGGATGCGGTGACTGGCGCCCCAAACCCAATCGGTGGCGGTATTCCCATTGAAGTGTTTGACGCGCGCCGTTTCCCCTTCGGTTGGCAGCGGCCCGGCTTCGACGACAGCGCCTGGGACGCCGCTCAGGTTATCGCTTCCGTGCACATTGGTGGGTTCGCCCACACCAAACCGCCAACGGACCCCTAT
>JAMDDR010000147.1 GCA_023488685.1 Chloroflexota bacterium
CTATGTGGCGATGGCCTTTCAGTTTCATCCGGAACTGAAACCCCTGAAACCCACTCCTTCTGCACAGGCCTCTTGACATAGGGGACACCTGTCACTATCCCGATTTCTCGGAGAAATCGGGTTTCTTAATCGCTCGGTTTCTTAATCGCTCTCACTGAAAATCGATTGGCTAAAATGGACCAACGCAAGATGAACCCCATAAACCCGCGCTCTCCGCGTGGGCGGTGGTGAGCATGGCAACGTGCTCGTCGCTGGCCGACATGCTCACAAACGTGGCCCGGTAGTGCTTTCCCGCCAGAGCCTGATCGCGCTTCTTTCACCCAATTCAAACGCCAAAGCCCGCTCATTCCCTTTCATAGCGATAAGCACTGTCAACCAGCGACTGCAAATTACATTCAAGTGCAAAACGGTCGCACACTTGATACCAAATGCATATCCGAAACGCAACTCCCGTGTCCTCATTCGTCCAAAAGCATAATTTGTATGACAATTTCAGGAACGCACGCGAAGGATTTACCCCTCTTGGAACGATATTATAAGTAACCGGAAGACTGATAGGGGCACCGCCACTCGCCCTACAGTCACAAGCCCGGAGGTGCCGTCGCCTCCACGTTCTTTACAGTTGCATCAGTGCCCAGTGGAGCGACGGCCATACGAAGAATTCAACGAACCATACGCCATGCGACGATTGGTTCTGATGCAGACAAGGATACGCAGAGCGCGGGAGGGGTATGGGCACACCGATGCAACAGACCGAAGGGTCAACTTTATTACTAAAATTCACGGCACAAATGCGCCTGAGCGGCCGGCGCGCGGCACTCGCTTACCGCGACACTCTTTCCTTCCAGCAGCTCGAAGTGTTCTACAACACCTTGAGAAAACCCTGGATTCCGGCGGCGATGGGCGAACCACGGGCGTGCCATTGGGCTATTTCCTACTTCGCCGGGAACAACGAAGGCGTTGCAGTCATGCTGTGGGATCTGGCGCAAATCGCGTGGGCGCATGGTTGTACCATGCACGCGGAGTACGACGAACACAGCCACACCGGTCACCTGACCTTCGGCAATACCACCGCGCCGGTGCGCGCGGTCCTGCTCGCCTGGATGCGCGGATACGTCCGCGCGATCTTTGACGAAGTACGGCCCGGCCAGGTGCCCGGTGCCACCCCCCTCCCGCACGCTTAGATAAGACACCCACATAACACCCCATAGCAAAGGCTGGTGCGAGAACAAACCCTCGGGCAAGCTTGGATGTGAGCAACAGACAAGCGGAACTCGGGGTCTTTTCGTGTCTCGGCGCTGTATGATTTCTGCAACTTCAATCACCATGCCCGGCTTCCGTAACTGTCATTCTGCCGCACCAGCCTCCGCGAGATTTACTTGATACAAGCGCTATACAGTCAACAACTCTCATACCCAGCCTTAGACTCTGCTGGCTAAAGAACATTTCGTGGTACACTCATCGAACAACACAGCATGATCATGAAAACGGGCACTATGCTCGGTTAATATTCAGCACCCTTTAGTAATACAGTTACGTTCGCCTGGAATTATGGACCATCGCCGTACCCCCTCCCATCAACCAAGACCCAGGTCCCTGGGAAGTACTGTGTCGAGCCTGTTCGCCCCACCCTCCAGCGCTGACGTGGCACAATCGCACACGACCTGGCTGCTGCATGCCATCCTATGGTCGCTCATCCCATGTGTCATCCTGGTAAGCATCGTTGTGATGATTGCGCTCCCGGAGGCCACGTTGCGTTGGTCGCTGCTGACTGTCATCGTGACTGCCGTGAGCCTGGTGTTGCTCCACCTGAACCGCCGTGGGTACACACACATCGCGAGCGTCTTGCTGATCGCAACATTGTGGGTTCTCGCCACAGGGTATGCCTTCACCAGCGGTGGCGTCAACGCCCCTACCATTGGGGGATACCTGATTATTATTTTTCTAGCGGGCGCGTTGCTGCGGGAAAGAGGGGGTATCGCGACGGCCGTGTGCAGCAGTCTCGCCGTGGTTGCAATGGTCTATGCAGCACAAGCCGGATACCTGCCCCCCAGCCCGATCCATCGCACGGTGATTGTCATTGGCGTCGCCAATATTCTGCTGATTGCCATCCTGATTGGCGCGCAGCACTGGATCATCCGGTGGGCCGGGCGCATCCAGGAACGGCTGCGCCAGGAGCTGGAAGTACGGCGGCAAGCCGAGTCCGCTTTGATCGAGAGCGAATTACGCTTTCGCACGGTCTTCGAGGGCAGCGCCATAGGCATCGCGCTCGTCGATCTGCATGGAAATCCAATCGAGACCAATCCGGCTCTTCAGAACATATTCGGCTATAGCGCACAGGAGTTCGAGAGCATGCACTTCACCGAGGTGGTGCATCCCGACGAGATGGATCAGGCGCGTGCGTTCTACACCGGGTTGATCAATGGACAACGCGGTCAATTGCGCGCAGAAGCACGCTGCATCCGCAAGGATGGCCGGGTGATCTGGTGCAATACAGACACTTTTCTCGTTTGCGGTTCAAATGATGAGCCACGATACGTCGTCAGCATGATGGAGGATATCACCGAGCGCAAGCATGCGGAGGAGGCATTGCAGCGCGAGCGAGAGTTTACCCGCACGCTGCTCGACAACCTGGCCGATGGCGTCGTGGCATGCGATGCGGACGGCAAGCTGGTGCTGTTCAATCGCATCGCGCGAGACTGGCACGGCATGGCGCCAGCAGGGGACCCGCCGGAAACGTGGGCCGAACGCTATCATTTGTACGACGCCGATTGCACCACCCCCTTGCCCACCCAGGAGATCCCCCTCATTCGGGCTTTGCGAGGGGAGACGGTACACGACGCTCACGTGGTCATCCGCGCCCCAGGTCAGCCCGCGCGCCACGTGGTCGTCAGTGGAGGCCCATTCTTCGATAAGAATGGTGATATGCTGGGTGCCGTGGTGGCCATGCACGATATCACTGCGCGCAAACAAGCCGAACAGGCACTGGCACGGGAACAATACCTGATGCGCATACTGATGGACCACGTCCCCGACTCAATCTACTTCAAGGATAGGCAGAGTCGCTTCATCCGCATCAACCAGGCCGCGGCTGAAAGATACGGCTTTAGCGACCCCGCGCAAGCGATTGGGAAGACTGACTTTGACGTCTTCACCCCGGAACACGCCCAGCCGGCTTACGAGGACGAGCAGGAGATTATGCGCACCGGCCAGCCCATCGTGGCCAAAGAGGAAACCGAGACATGGACGAATCGCCCAACCGCGTGGGTCTCGACGACCAAGATGCCGCTGCGCGATGAAGCTGGCAATATCATGGGCACGTTTGGCGTCTCCAGGGATATCACCGAGCGCAAGCGTACAGAAGAAAAGTTGCTCTATCTAAGCACCCACGACGTACTGACAGGCCTGTATAACCGCGCCTACTTCGAACAGGCGCTCGCACATCTGACACACGGCGAGCAATACCCCATCAGCGCCGTGATGATCGACGTGGATCGGATGAAGCTCACCAATGACACCCTGGGGCACGCTCGGGGGGATGAGTTGTTGCGGCGCACCGCCGCGGTCATGAAGGCGGCATTCCGGGAAAACGACATCGTCGCCCGGATTGGCGGGGACGAGTTTGCCGTTCTATTGCCTCAAACAGATATGCGTACAGCCGCAGACGTGCTGGATCGCCTCAAGTTAACGCTTGCTGCGCACAACAGCGGCTACGAAGGTGAATCACTGAGTTTATCCATCGGAGTCGCAACGGCCTCCGAATACAGCATCCTGACACAGACCATCACGCGAGCCGATCAATTGATGTACAGGGCTAAACGGGAACGCCGCTATCATATTGGTCCCAATCCACGCGAATAGCCGGGTGAAACGAGAGATGCGCTATGGAAGACATATCAGAGCCAGGGCAGCAAGTCTCATCGACGAATCGAGGTTCGCAACAACCCAGGCGCATTGCCTTCCTTCTGCTCCTGGGGTTAACTTTGCTATTGACGTTTGGCGCTGTATTCGCGGCCGAAGCATTTGAAACCGTCAGCCCAACGATCGCCCCATTGGGCGCACATGTCATCAGCGCCGTTCTCGTTTGTGCCCTTGTCGGCACGATCACCTACATCTTTTGGCGCATGACCGCG
>JAMDDR010000482.1 GCA_023488685.1 Chloroflexota bacterium
GCCGCGCACTGAACCAGGGACGAAGTCATCAGGATTCACGTCGGTGACTTCGTTGAAGGCGCCCAGCGCGGCAAACTCGTGCACGAAGGCTTCGCCAATGGTCGCGTCGGGGGCGGTTCCACCGGCGATGGCGGTGAGCAGGCCGGTGCGCAGGGGCTCATCCCAGCCATGGTCTTCACCCTTGACCTTGACGCCCGGATTACGCGACTCGAACGTCTCGATCAGCCACTTCTGCCATATCGCGTCGTTGTCCTGGGCGTTCTTTTGCAGACGCTTGTCCAGGTCCACGCCGACACCCCACAGGACGACCTGCTTGGTCTCGGTTGAGGGTTGTTGGGCGGGTTGCTGCTCGCCCTGCTGCTGGCTGGTCGAGGGTGCGGGAGCCGGTGGTACGCCGCACGCGGCGGCGACTGCGCCGGTGGCGGCCAGGGCGGACATACGAAGAAAATTACGCCGGGATACATACGGTAGCCTTTTCATCGAGTCTCCTTCCTTATGAACATAGGACATTGAACGTTAAACGTTTGGGACTGAACATTTAACGAGCCAAACAAGTGATCGATAGACGCCATCGCCACCGCACATGTGGCCTTGGCCCATGCGCTGTACATCCTCCTTGGATTGGGTAGGGGATAAGTTGTTATCAGTGTAATCCGTGGCTATACTTGTGTCTACTGGCTTCTGCCAGGACTGTGACAAAAGTCTGCCAGGGTTAGGAATCCTGCCAAGACGCATGTGGGAATCATGACTGAATCTGTGCAAGACTCGGCGACAACCAACGTGCAGGCTGCAACCTCGGTCGACCCTGTTTTTGTCGAACAGGTGAAGCAAGCCCTGGAACACCTGTATGACTTTCCCTATTTGCAGCACCATCCCCTGGCACAACAGGCCGAGAACCTGGATGGTCCAAAAGGGGCGACGGCTGGGCAACGGCTGCGCAAAGAGTTGATCGCGGCAGTCGAGTCGCTGGGTCCAGAGCCGGGTGTATCGTTCAGGGCTGCACCCGCGCGCACCTATAGCATGCTGCAACTGCGCTATATCGAAGGGTTGACGGTGCTGGAAGCGGCGCATCAATTGAGCATTTCGCCGCGGCAGGCACACCGTGAACTACGCCATGGGGAGGAAAGCGTCGCCGAGTTGCTGTGGGCGAGGTTCACGGCCTTTTCGCACAATGCTCAGAAGAATGGGCCGTCGTCGGTACAGTCGGAGATCGCAAGGCTGGGAACTCACGTGGGTGCCACCGACATCCGGGTGCTGTTGGCACGGGCGCTACGTGCCGTCGAGAAGCTGGCACAGGTGCGTTCGATCTCGTTCGAGGAACCACCCGCCGAGACACCGGTTATGGTATCTGCTGACGCCATCGCGGCGCAGCAGATCATGGTGAGCCTGCTAAGTTATGTTGTCAAACAAGCCCAGCCGGGCAACGTCCAGCTCAGCCTTGAGATGTGCGGCGATATACGTAGCTTGATACACCTGTCCATCACATACCGGGTGCAGATGGAGATGATCAGTGATCTTGACCCCGTGGTGGAGCAACTCGCTCAGCGATTAAGCTGGCGCGTGTGCCAGCAGGAGGGTGAAGCCAGCACCCGCATGATATCCCTTTATATGCCGGTGTGCAGCCGCACCATCCTGGTCATCGACGACAACGAGGGATTGGTCGCTCTGTTGGAGCGCTACCTGGCATCCTACACCTGCCGAGTAGTGAAAGCTGATAGCGGGATTGAGGGAATGCAACTGGCGCAAGAGTTGTTCCCAGATGCCATCATCCTCGACATCATGTTACCCCAGGTGGATGGTTGGGAAGTGCTGCAGACGCTGCGCAACGATCCCGAGACGTCGGCAATCCCAATTGTGGTCTGTTCGGTCATCAACGATCCGGAGCTGGCAGCGTCGCTGGGCGCGTCGTTGCTGGTTCCCAAGCCGGTGAGCTGCGATGCGGTGTTGAAGGCACTGCAACAGGTTGGAGTGTTGTAGTGGGCAGGTGAGCGCACTGGGCGACTGCGGTGGGCGACCGCAAGAGTCGCCCTACAAGTGTGGCACGCCTGGTTCGACGGCGCCGGCGACGGCTTGCAGATAGCGCAACAACTCGGCCAGGCGCAGGCCGGTGGGTCGGGTCACCAGCAGGTTGCTGCCGTATTTCATCAGCGCGTCCTCGGCGTAGCTGGTCACGGTGAGTAGCACGACCGGCACCTGGCACAGCGCTTCATCTTCCCCGAGTGCGGCCAGCACCTGGAACCCATCCATCACTGGCATGGCCAGGTCGAGGAATATCAGTTCGGGGCGCCGCTGGCGCGCGGACTCCAGGCCCTCCTGCCCGTCAAAAGCCACACGCACCTGGTATGTCTGCCGTGACGCCATCAGCATGCGTTCGACGAGTTGTGCGAAGCCGCGGTCGTCGTCCACAATCAGGATGTCGCGCACATGGCCGATTCGCTCGATCTCGCGGTAGAGCTGTTCTGAGGTGATGGGCTTGGTGAGGCAGCCGCGGATCGGCAGGTCCCTGGCAATCCAGGCACGGCTGGGCAGGGAGCATTCGATGAGGGGCGTGTCATCGGGTAATTCACCATGGTTCCCTCTTGCAGAGGGAAGAGGATTGTCACTGTCGTTGTCGCTCCTTCCCAAAGAGGGATTCAGGCAGGTGGATTCGTGAGCAGGCGTGCTGTCGAGTGGCGGGCGTAACCACCGCCCGGGGGGCACATTGCGAATGACCAATCGAGCTGGGTGGTCGTTGCATGACTGTGTCAATTCCTGCATGCTATCGGCTTGGACAACCTCAAAGTTCTCCAGGTACCGGCTGAGCAATGCCGCCACAGCAGGGTCGGGGTCGATGACGGCCACGCGCGGTTTTGCATCGTGGCCGGCGGGTTCACGTGCCTGGGTCTCCAGGGGGTAGAGCGTGGGCGTGCCGATGTCTGGGATGGGCAGGCTGAAGCAGACGGTGGTGCCAACGCCTTCCTGGCTCTCCACCCAGATGCGTCCTTCGTGGGCCTCTACGAACCGTTTGCTGATGGCCAGGCCGAGTCCGGCGCCACCTTGCTCGCGCCGTAGCGACGTGTCCACCTGGTAGAAGGCATCGAAGATGTAGGGCAGTTTGCTGGCCGCGATGCCAGGGCCGGTATCACTGATGCTGATGATGGCCTCACCGTTCGTTGCCACAGCGGATAGGCGCACGACCCCGGCCTTGGCGTAGTTGCGGGCGTTGGTCAGCAGATTGATGATGACCTGGCGGATGCGAGTGCGATCGATCTCGACGATGGGCAAGTTCGGTTCAACGGCCGTCTCCAGGCGGATGGGGCGATCTCGAAACAAGCCGCTCACGATTTCGACGGCACTGTTCAACAGCGGCTCCAGCGCCGTTGGCTCTCGATTGAGCGCGAACTTGGCCAGTTCGAAACGAGATAGCTCCAACACGTCGTCGATCATGGCGAGCAGATGGCGGCTGCTACGGTAGATCTGATATACGTCCTGCCGTAGCGAGGTGGGCCAGGCCATCTCGCCGTATACCTCCGGTGACACAAACATCATTTCACTGAAGCCCAGAATGACGTTGAGCGGTGTGCGCAGCTCGTGGCTGATGCTGGCGGCGAACTGCTCCTTGGTGCGGCGTGCTTCCTCGGTCTGGCGGCGCGCGATGAACAGATTGCGATTAGCTGTTTCGAGCTGGTAGGTGGCCAACTCTAACGACTTGAGTGCACTGCTGAGTTCGGCCTGGCGTTCTCGCGCCTCAGCCAATAGATGGTCGGCCTGTCGCTGTGAGGTCCACGCGGTGCGTAACGAAGTGTAGAGCGTGCTGATGGCAAGACGCGCCAGCCCCAGTCCTAAAGGGAGCACTACCAGCATCGCCGCGAGCGGGTACTGGCGTGCTGCGCCGGCAGAAAGGGCAATGGTATAGACGAGTAACAGGACGGTGATGACGATGTCTGCACCGGAGATGAAGATTGCGGCGCAGAAGATCAGCGGAAACGACAACCACGGTAGCCAGGGAGTATCGAATAACCCGATGCTCAACACCAGCAGCGCGGCCATGCCCCAGACGAGCAGATGACGGGTGATGGGGCTGTTCCGCTCGCTGGCAATCCACACGGCGATACTCAAGGCAACCGCCCCCAGTGATAGGCTGAGTAGCGACAATGAGCCGGGCAGGCCGGCGATGCCGAGGATTGCCGTGGCGCCCGCGGCGATAAACACCAGGGCGTTGGCGCGGCTAACCAGGTCCTGGCGCAGGTCCTGGATGTTCAGCCAGAAATCGTCCCTGCCGGCAAGCGGTGATTCGAATGCGTGCTGCATCGGTCTTAACCTCCCCGCACTACGGGTAAGGCATTATCCGTGATAATCTTGCTGCAATCTAGTTGGAGGGGAATAAGACATGACTGGAGATGTGATCCGTGTAGGCGTCGTCGGCGCAGGGGCGAACACCACCTCGCGCCACATCCCGGGTCTACAAGCCATTCCGGGTGTCGAGATCGTCAGTGTGTGCAACCGCAGCGTCGAGTCATCGCAGCGTGTAGCGCAGCAGTTTGGCATTCCTAACGTCTATAAGGATTGGACACAACTGATTGCGGCGCCGGAGACTGATGCTATTGTGATCGGCACATGGCCCTATATGCACTGCCGGCTCACCCTGGCTGCGTTGGAGGCGGACAAACACGTCATGTGCGAGGCACGCATGGCAGCCAACGCCGAGGAGGCGTGGGCGATGCGCGACGCTGCGCAGGCCAGGCCGTACCTTGTTGCCCAGGTGGTGCCGTCGCCATTCACACTACGGGTGGATAAGATGGTGCAGAAGCTGATTGCAGATGGCTACCTGGGCGACCTGCTGGCGATCGAGGTGCGCGCCGGCGGGTCGTTCCTTGATCTTGAGGGTCCACTGCATTGGCGCCAGGACTTCGACCTGAGTGGGTTCAACATGATGACCCTGGGCATTTGGTACGAGGCCATGATGCGGTGGGTGGGTGAGGCGACTGGCGTGACCGCCATGGGCAAGACGTTTGTGCGCATGCGCAAAGATACGAGTGGTGTGCTGCGCGCCGTGCGCATCCCGGAACACCTGGATGTCGTCGCCGATATGGCCTGTGGCGCGCAGGCGCACTTCCAGATTTCAACGGTGACCGGCCTGGCCGGAGCGCCGGAAGCTTACCTGTCTGGCAGTAAAGGCACATTGCGCTTTTCCCAGGACAGGCTGTATGGCGGGCAACGCGGCGACAACGCGCTCGCGGAGATCGACATTCCACCGGCGCTTCAAGGCGGATGGCGTGTGGAGCAGGAGTTTATCAATGCGATTCGCGGCACAGAAACCATCACGCACACCCGATTCGAGGATGGCGTGAAGTATATGGAATTCACGGAAGCTGTGGCACGCAGCATGGCAGATGGCTGTGCCGTCACACTGCCTCTGTAAAGGGTTTTGCGGCGGAACGCATATCTCTAGCGCACACTGCGGTCTGAACGATTCATAAGAGGATACAAAGGATAACGGTCATGGACAAAATTCGTTGGGGCATTTTAGGGGCTGGGCGGATCGCCCACCAGTTCGCACAAGGGCTTAGCGTTTTGCCAGACGCTGAACTCGTCGCGGTCGGTTCGCGGACCCAGCAAAAGGCAGATCAGTTTGGCGCGCAGTACAACCTGCCGCGCCGGCATGCCAGTTACGAGTCGCTGGCGCAGGACCCGGATGTGGACGCAATCTACGTTGCCACACCACACCCGATGCACAAGGAGAACAGTCTGCTGTGCTTGCAGGGAGGTAAAGCAGTCCTGTGCGAGAAACCATTTACCATCAATGCAGCAGAGGCTGAGGAACTCATCAGTTATGCGCGGTCGCACAAGCTGTTCCTGATGGAGGCGATGTGGACGCGCTTTCTCCCGCTGATGGGACGCGTGCGCGACATGCTGGTGCAAGGCGCCATCAGCGAGGTGCGCATGGTGGCGGCGGATCTGGGGTTTCGGGCCAATTTCGACCCCCAGAGCCGCCTGTTTGCGCCCGAGCTGGGTGGAGGCGCGTTGTTGGACGTGGGGGTATACACCGTGTCGTTCGCGTCGATGATCTTAGGCGCCGGCGGCCCAACACAAGTTGCCAGCATGGTGCATCTGGGAGAAACGGGCATCGACGAACAGTCGGCTTATCTCCTGGGTTATGACCAGGGGCGCATGGCGATTCTGTATACGGCGGTACGAACCAATACCCCTCATGAAGGCCTCATCATGGGCACAACAGGGCGTATGCGCATCCACGCGCCTTTATTCCACCCAGCGGGGTTGACCCTCACGGTCGATGGCAAAGCGGATCAGGTGATGAAAATCCCCTTCGAAGGGAACGGGTTCAACTACGAGGCAGCGGAAGTGATGCGCTGCCTGCGTGCGGGCAAGACGGAGAGCGATACCCTGTCGCTGGACGAAACACTGGCTGTCATGCGCACGATGGACCAGATCCGTGCTCCATGGGGTCTTAAATACCCCAGTGAGCGATAAATGCGCGAGATGTGATTTTTGGCTTTACGCCATTGACCCAACTGATCCAACCCCTCTTCATCCTGGTGAGGGGTTGGGTTGGGGTTGAAGTGCGCGCTTACGGCCGTGGCGGATTGTACTGGTCGCAGGCGTCGCCCTCTGATGCAGGGTCCTTGACGAATCCCATGTCGGTTCCACCTGCCACATAGCCCAGATCAAGGACTTCAGCCCGGATGCGTGGCGTCGTCGTACGATAGCCTTTTGGCGCGACCGGCATCACATAGTACGTCCCCGGTGTAACCGTAACACCGTAGGTGGCGTCGTCGCCGACCCAGCCGCATACATACCAGACGCCGCCGCCGGTTACTTTGAGCCACGCGGCAGTGAAAATAGGCTCGCCGCGGTCGCGCCGGCCATTCGCGTTGCTGTCAAGGTAAGCTGTTCCTGCGACCTTCCCGAGCCCTGCGCATTCGCCCTGCACCGTAAATCCAATGGTGTGGGCACCATCAACCGTGATGACCCCACTGGCGCCATCGGGCAGGCTTGTTCCCAAGCGCACAAAGTACTCGTAGATGACATGGGTATCGTTGCCGCTTGGCTGCGGGCGGCTGCTGATCACACGCAATGTACCGCTCTGATCCTGGTACACATAGCCGACGCCAGGCGCGGCGTCCTTGCTGTTGTCCATCTCGAGGGATGCGTATATGGCGTTTCGGCAGGCGCGTGCGGTCATCGATTGAACCTTGGCCGCGGCTGGTTGGGGAGGCTGTATCAACAGTGACAGCCCGGCGAACGCCATCGCCAATACGGTTAGTGCAAGTCGTTTGGTAAGTATTGAAAACACAATGGCCTCCTGGGTCACCCGACCCAGGATGGTTATACACTCTTTTGCATCCCCCTGCTACCGACTTTGGACGGTTTTCTGCTCAAGCCGATAATAGGTGTGACGATCCACATCCAGGCCAGCAAGGCCTGATCACAAGGAGTAATCGTGGCAAAGCCTGTTTTAGCAGCTCAGCTCTACACGCTGCGTGAGTTCACGCAGACGGCAAGTGACTTTTCCACCAGCATGCGCAAGGTGCGCGAGATGGGTTATACGGCAGTGCAGGTATCGGGCATCGGCGCAATCCCGCCACAGGAGGTTAAAGCCATCCTGGATGACAACGGTTTAACCGTATGCATCACTCATATTGGCTTTGACCGTTTGACCAAGGAATTACCGGCTGTCATCGACGAACACCACCTGTGGGGCTGTCCGCACGTGGCGGTTGGTAGTATGCCGGCATCCTATCGGAATGCGGGCGAGCAAGGCTTTAAGCAGTTTGCCAGGGATGCTGGTGAGATAGGACGCCGATTGCGCCAGGCAAATCTGACCTTCAGTTATCACAACCACAGTTTCGAGTTTGTACGCTTTGGCAAACGCACTGGCCTGGATGTCATCTATGATGAGAGTGACCCACGCGACCTGCAAGCTGAGATTGACACTTATTGGGTACAGCACGGAGGCGGTGACCCGGCCCAGTGGATTCGAAAGTTAAAGGGGCGCATGCCGGTCGTTCACCTGAAGGATATGGTCATTGTCGATAGCCAGCAGACAATGGCCGAGGTGGGAGAGGGCAATCTGAACTGGCCCGCCATTCTTGACGCGTGTCGCGAAGCAGGCGTCCAATGGTATGCTGTCGAACAAGATATCTGTCAACGCGACCCATTCGAAAGTCTCGCCATCAGTTACCGGAACTTGAATGCAATGGGTCTGAGTTGAGGTTGAGGTAGGGGAACCATTGCATGAGAAGTGATCTTCAACGTCAAGGGCAAGAACGTGTTACGCGCGTCGGATTGAAGTCGTTGGCGAAAGTTGGGTTGATCGTGCTCGGAAGTGTCTGCGTCGGGCTGGGTATTATCGGTATCATCCTGCCAGGAATGCCTTCGACGGTGTTCTTCTTGATGGCGGCTGCCTGTTACGTGCGCAGTTCGGACCGGCTCTATCAGCGGCTCATCTCGAATAAAATCATAGGCCGCCAGATCAGATTATTCCGCGAGAAGCGCGCTATGCCAATGCGGGCGAAGGTGATTGCGTTGGCTTGCGGCTGGACGGCGATCAGTCTGTCGGCCATTTTTGCTTTCCAATCCGTGCCGCTCAAAGGATTGATGGTAGCCCTGGGCATCATCATGACCGTCGTGATCCTGTCCGTGAAAACACTACAGCCCGATGACATGGTTTGAACGTTGGCGCATCCCCCGGCGCATTGCCGGATAACGGAGGGTCAATCAATGAGCACGATGCAATACGGGCATATTCAAGGAATGAACAAGCCAATATCCCGTCTGGTGCAAGGCACCATGATGGTCAGTTCGAAAGAGCTGGAGAAGAGCTTTGCTCTGTTGGATGCCGTCTTCGAACAAGGTTGTAATACCTTTGACACGGCGCACGTGTATGGTGGGGGCGACAATGAGCGCACCGTCGGGCGTTGGGTGAATGAGCGCAATCTGCGCGATAAGGTTGTGATCATCGGCAAAGGCGCGCATCACAACCAGGATCGCAAACGGGTGACGCCGTTCGACATCAGTTCAGATATCCACGACTCGTTGGCGCGCTTCAAGTTCGATGACATCGACCTGTATCTGCTGCATCGGGATGACCCCGACGTGCCCGTTGGTCCTATCGTTGAGGCTCTCAACCAACACCAGCGCGCGGGACGTATCCGTGCATTCGGTGGCTCCAACTGGACTTACGAGCGTATCCGTGCGGCGAACGAGTATGCGCAGGCGCACGGCCTGGTCCCATTTGTGGCGAGCAGTCCCAACTACAGCCTGGCTGAGCAGGTACAGGAGCCATGGGCGGATTGTGTCACGATCAGTGGCCCACTGAACAACACTGCGCGCGCGTGGTATGCACAACAGGACATGCCATTGTTTACATGGTCGAGCCTGGCGGGTGGATTCTTCTCCGGCCGTTTCCAGCGCGACAACCTGGACTCATTCGATAGTTACTGGGACAAACTGGTGGTGCAGTGCTACTGCTACCCGCAGAATTTCGAGCGGTTGGACCGGGTGCAAGCGCTGGCGGCGACAAAAGGGCTGACGATCCCGCAGATTGCGCTGGCATACGTCATGAGCCAGCCGCTGAACATCCATGCGCTGGTCGGTTGTCGCTCGCGTGAAGAGTTCCAGGACAATATGCAGGCACTGGAGACGCCCCTGTCAACCGAAGAACTGGCTTGGCTCAACCTGGAACGCGATAACTGCTCATCCAACACGCCGTAGGCCGTCTGTTCCAGGAGCGAAGCAATATGAGAACCGTGCGAGATATTAGCTATGCGCATGCTGGCCAGCATGCGCTGCTGCTCGACTTGTATCTGCCGGATGGTCTGCAGCGCCCTTTTCCGGTGGTGGTATGGATTCATGGTGGTGCGTGGTGGGAGGGAAATAGGGAAAACCCACCTGTGGTCTCGATGAACACGACGGACTGGTCACCGGACTGGGTAATCACGGTTTGGAGCTGTGCCGGTTTTGTGCTTGCCGGCAATGCGAGCAGGTGCGCGCGGCAACCGGACGTGCAATCGCTCGACCCAAACCCGATGATGGGGATACGAATGCCGGGAAGGGCGGCAATGGCGCGGCTCCAGGCACATTCCAAACGCACTGTTGTCGTAGCGTAATAGACCCCATACACTGGCGCGAGTCTACGCAGTCGATCGATATGCCAGTGCGGCCGCCCGTCCCCTCGTAAGTGGCGACCGACGCGCGCACGCAAGCCACCCGGCCCGCAGGCGCTGCCCACATAGACGTAATCGCCCTGTGGCAGCGGCATCTCTTTGTGCGAAGCAATGTCGAGACGCAGGGGGCTGGCGACATGCAACAACAGCGCATAAGTGCCTTGACATGCCGGCAACGATTCGATCAATGCCGGGAGCGTCTGCCGCGTTGCTGAGGGTGAATGCCTCATAGAGTGGATGCCTCACGTGGGTGTTGATGCGACCGGGGCAGGTACCCCCGCGCATTTCGCGCGGGGGTGTGGATACGTTTGGATGCGTCAGACCGTGAAAATCGGTGCGACGTCAAGCGTCGCAGCCGTTTGCACGATCTCCTGGGCCGGTATGCTGGAGCTGTACCGGCTGGCTGCTGCGAGCACCTTTGGCAACACGTGGATATCGCCAGACGTGTTGAGGAAGATACCTGGGCGGCTGAGAACGTAATTGACGGCCGCGTCAATATCCTTCTGATCCTGTAGCGGTTCGTACCAGGTGGCATGTGTGTGTGGCTTGTCACCCCAAGGACCACGCGCGATGGACTTGATGGTTTGTACGGCGACGTTCCGTTGCTTGCATTTGGCCTGCAACAGCTCGAAATCGGCAGCATATTGAGGGTTCTGCATCAACAGGTAGTTGTAAGGCAGCAGAACTGAGTCGAAGTCGTAACGCTCCAGGCTACGCATATGCATCCTGGCGACTGTGAGATCATGCCCGGTGACGCCGATGAATCGCACCAGACCTTGCTGGCGAGCCTCGACGAGTGCCTCAAGCGCACCACCGGGGCCCATGGCCACCTCCCATTCCTGTGGATCTACCAGGTAGTGCAACTGAATCAGATCCACCGAGTCGACGCGCAGCCGTTCCAGCGAACGGTGAAATTCATCCCTGGCCTTCTGATAAGTGCGCTCGCCGGTCTTAGTGGCGAGGAAGAAATCCTTGCGATGCCTGGCCATCCAGGGGCCGATGCGTAACTCGGACTCGCCGTAGCTGGCGGCGGTGTCGATGTGGTTGATGCCGTATTCCAACAACACGTCTAGGGTGCGATCGGCCTCTTCTTGTGTGACGCGACCGAGCGCGGCCGCGCCGAAGATCGTACGCGTACTCTCATGGCCGGTACGGCCAAAAGCCAACTTATCGATCATCACAGACTCCTTTCCATTCTATTTCTTGCTCACGAACGTGCTCCACCATCGTTTTCGTTTATCCTCTAACGGTATTGGTTTGGCCCGAAATCGGCTTCGTAGTAAGGCGCAGCCATGTGGCCTGGCGGGATGACCTTGTCGATGGCGGCACGGTCTTCATCGCCAATTTGCACGTCTAATGCCTTGAGATTATCCTCCAACTGTTCCATCGTCCGCGGGCCAATGATTGGGCTGGTAACACCCGGTTGCTGGACACACCACGCCAGCGTGAACTGTGACAACGTGCAGCCCCTGGCTTGTGCCAGCGGCTGTATGCCCTCAATCACATCAAATGCCTGTTCGGTCCACCGGCGATTCAAGAACGGGTTGTTCTGACGGTCGGCAAAACGCGTGTTGGGCGGCGGCGGCGCATTACGGCTGTACTTGCCTGTCAGCAGACCACCCGCCAATGGGCTCCAGGGGATGATGCCCATGCCATATGTGCGCGCCATGGGGAGCAGTTCGCGTTCGATACGACGGTCGAGCAAGTTGTAAGGTGGTTGTTCGCACACGAAACGGTGCAACCCCTGTTCCTTTGATACCCAGAACGATTCCACCAATTGCCACGCGCCGTAAGTGCTGGTGCCGATGTAGCGCACTTTGCCGGCACGGATGAGGTCGTCCAGTGCACGTAGCGTTTCGTCGACGGGTATGTCTGATTGTGGACGGTGGATCTGGTAAAGGTCGATGTAATCCGTCTGCAGTCGCCGCAGACTGGCTTCACACTGCTCGACAATATGCCGCCGGCTGTTCCCTTGCATGTTAGGGTCGTCGTCGGCCATCGTGCCGTGAACCTTGGTGGCGAGAACGATGCGCTGGCGTTTGCCGTTGCGTTTGAGCGCTTCGCCGGTGACCTCCTCACTGCGTCCACGGCTATAGACGTTCGCCGTGTCGAGGAAATTGATCCCCGCGTCGATGGCGCGGTCGATGATCGCATATGAATCCTCGGGTTCCGTCCTGCCGCCAAACATCATGCAGCCCAGGCACAATACACTAACCTTAACACCCGTGCGTCCCAACGAACGATATTCCATTTGATCCCTCCCATGGATCTAGATTTGAAGCAAACTCTACAAAACTCTACAGATGAAGAAGTGCGACCCGCCATTTCAAGCTTACTACAAAACCGATTGAATTTCGAGACTCAATGTCTACTCAAGGATGATCTCGACGACTGGTACCACCACATTCGGCTTGCGCACCGGCAGTTCGAGCACGGCGGTGTCCGCTGATACAGGCTGTGCCACGGCTTCGTAGTTGTAGTCACGCAACGCGGATTTGACGAAGACTTCACTGCCATCGTGCAACAGTTGGGCGTAACGGATTTTGCCTGCCAGGCCATCGAGGTAGATGAATCTGAACGGCCAGTTGAAGATGTGCAGATAAAGCCGGTTACCGTTTTGCGTGAAGCGGCAATCCTGAGGTGGCGCGAACTCGCTCTGCGTGCAGCCATAGATTGAGCGACCGTGCGCGCGTAGCCAATCGCCGTATACGTTCAATGCATGGAGTGAGCGGTCGTCAAACGTGCCGCGGGGTGTCGGGCCGACATTCATGATCAGGTTGCCGCCACACGCGACAGTGTTGATCAACATCTGCACCAGTTGCTCGGGGCTCTTCCAGGTTTCTTCATCGCGGTAATATCCCCACGAACCGGAGAATGTCTGGCACGCTTCCCACACCACTGGTTCATCATCAACGCGCACCCACGAGCGCGGCTGGTACTGTTCGGGTGTATAGAAATCGGCATTGCCTTTCGGCAGGTTAAGACGGTTGTTAACGATAATGCCGGGCTGTAACTCGCGCACCATCTTGAGCAACTTTTCACTCTGCCATTCGTTGCGCCCTTTCCCAGGGAGACCGCGGTACACGAAATCAGGGTACGAGAAGTCGAACCACAGGATATCAATCTTGCCGAATTCCGTCAGCAGCTCGCGCACCTGCCCGTGCAGGTATTCAACATACTTGCCCATGTCACGGTGTTTGTTCATTTCCTGAGCATCGGGATGATTGCGCATGGGGTGCTGGCCGTCGATCGGGAAGTGCGGATGATGCCAGTCGATGAGCGAATGATAGAAGCCGATCCTGAGTCCTTCGGCGCGGAACGCGTCTACAAATGGGTGCAGGGCATCTTTGCCATAGGGCGTGTTCGTGATTTTGTAGTCGGTGAGCTGGCTGTCCCACAAACAAAAACCCTCGTGGTGCTTGGTGGTGAGGACGGTATACTTCATGCCGGCGTCGCGCGCGTCGCGCGCCCACGCCTTGGGGTCATATCGATCGGGGTTATAGTGTTCGAAGTAATACGAATACCGTTCGTCGGAAATCTCTTCGTTGTACTTCACCCATTCGTGGCGGGCGGCCAGCGAATAGAGACCCCAATGAATAAACATTCCAAAACGATCGCGTACGAACCAACTGGTGTCGCCAGGGGTTACTACGGGTTTGAACATTCGTTTATCTCCTTGTGCGTGATGCGATGGGCGGCACAATCCACCCTGAAATCCTTGCGAAGGGATGACTCGCCTGCCGCCCCGAAGTGTACGGCAAAACAGATCAATGCTAAAGTACGTGCATACTACTTATACTGCGCACATCCAAGTCTATGTTTGACGTGACACAAAATCCAATTTCACCGCGCGTTGACCTCAGAGACATGCTGCGCCAATCCCTCATCGCGCGTGGTCTTGCGTGTATGGAGCGCGCCACCCAACGCCGCCAGGCTGTCGTGGCGGCTGGCCAGGTGGACCAATATCGTGAGACACTGCGTGCAAGTGTGCGTAGCTTTTACGGTGAACTCCCCGTTGGCACAAGCGGGGCACCAATGGACGTGACCCACGTCAGCTCTTTCGATAAACGTGGCTATCGCCTTGAGAATGTGCTATTTGACTCGTTCCCTGGCTGGCAGGTGAACGCGACCGTTTACGTCCCGCTGGACTATTCGCCACCGTTCCCGGTTGTGATCATCCCCGTCGGCCATTCTGGCAAGCAGTTCGATAATTACCAGCTTCCGGCGCAGTTCTTTGCCCGGAGTGGCTACATGGCGGTCCTGTTTGATCCGCCCGGGCAAAGCAGCGAGAAACGGCCGGGCAACGATCACTTCGTCGACGGCGTGCGCGCATATCTGGCGGGTGAGAGCTCCAGCCGTTACTTTGTGGCGGATGCGCTACGTTGCATCGATTACGTGCAGACACGCCACGATGCGGATGTTTCGCGTGGTGTGGCGATGACCGGCGTTTCCGGTGGCGGGACGACGACCACGCTGGCTGGTGCGCTGGATGAGCGCATCCGTGTGCTTGGCCCATCGTGTTGTGTGTCCCCGCTGGCCGATCTCGACATCACGCAGTGTTATGCGGGTTGTCCCGAGACGCATATGTGGCGTCGTTATGCGGAGGGCGTCGACGAGGTTGACCTGCTGTGCGCGCTTTCACCCAAACCAATGTTGTTGATGGCGGGTGAGTTTGACGAAGTGTTTCGGATCGAAGACACGCGCCGGCTGGCCGGTGAAGTGGGCGCGATGTACCGGGCTGCACAGGCCGAAGATCGTTTCAGATTCTTTGTGGACCGGGCTGGGCACTGTTATTCACTGGCACAGGCCCGCCAGTTTGTTGGTTTCATGGATCGCTGGTTATGCATGGACCCCAACCGATCGCGGCCTGATTTGCCAGACGAATTATTTGGGTTGGATCCATACGATGAGATCCGTTGTCATCCGCGCACAGACGTGAATATGCGCACGTTGACACTGGACCGCGCGCGAGCACTCGCGCAAACGCGCGAGCGGACGCCTGAGCACGTCCGCGCTGCTGCTGCCCAAGTGGCCGGAGTTGGCGAGCGCCGGCCGGCGGACCTGAGACAGTCAGCTTGCGCACTCCAGGCTGGGGTGCCATTTCGTGTGTGGACGCACCATTGGCAACAACTGCTTCTCCAGCTTGAGGAGAATATTGATCTGCCGGCAACGTATCTGTACCCGGCAGGCGTTACATCGCCATCGTCCGCGGCGATATTGCATTTTGATGATGCGGGGCGGAATCGCCATCTTTATCGGCAAGGGATTCTGGCCGAAGCCGTGAACTTCCTCGACCGGGATGCTCAAACCGCAGCCGTGTTGAGTGTCGATCTGCGCGGGTGGGGTGATTCGTCGCCGGCCATGTATCCTTATGAGCTGGCCGGATGGGGTAGTATCGACCGGACGCTGGCTTACATGAGCAATGCACTGGGTGATCCACTCATGGCGATGCGTGTACGCGACGGGCTGGCTGCTTTGGCGATTCTGCGCGCTCGTCCCGAAGTCGATCCTGCGCGAATCGTCCTGTCGGGCTGCGGGCTGGGCGGCATCATCGCGATGCATGTCGCCGCCATCGATGCACAGGTGAGTGGGGTGGTCACCTGGGATAGCCTGGTAAGCTTCATGAGTTTGCTCGAGAGCGAGCATTACACATGGCCTGCGGATGTTTTCATGCCGAATGTGCTGCTGCATTACGATCTACCCGAACTGGCGGCAGCTATTCCCGCCCCGGTATACGTCTGCAATCCACTGGATGCCGCCGGCAACCATCTGACTGTGTCACAGCTTGACCAACTCAACGCCGATGGTTCCGGTGTCACCTATGTCGCTGTGCCAGCACGGGGCATTGTGGACAACTTGCGCCACTTATTGCGCCACTTACTGGGAAAGGCGGGCTGATGATGACCGTAACCACCAAAATGATCAGAGGATGATACATGAGAGAAGTCAACTATCAGACAGATGCAGGGATCGTGACACAGTATTGCCAATCCGACCAGGCGGTATGGCTGAGCGGTTTATCAGGAATGGTGTGCGGTCTCAGTGGGCGGGATGAAGGGCCGTTTCGCGCGCGCGGATTGTTTCTCCTTGACACGAACCTGGGCCGGTTTGAGGCGGAACGTCTCAAGTTGGTGGAACAAGTATTCGATGCGGACCAGGTGAAACTCGTGTGGGAAACGCCGGGCGGGCAGCTTGGCGTTGAAAGCCGTTGGATGTTTTACCCGGACACCGGCATTTGGAGCCGAGACGACGTACTGCAAAATAAGAGTGCGCACGATGTCACCATTTTTAGCTGCCTGGCACGGTTCTGTCTTGCCCCCGGCCATTACGAGGTCTACAGCCAGGACAGCCGCTGGTGCAATGAAAACCAGGGGGCGTGGCGGCGGCTCGGCCCCGGCAGTATCGTGCTGACGAATGAGGGTGGGCGTTCGTGCCAGGGGGCCACGCCTTACATGGCGTTGCGTGGCGTGAATGGTGATACAGGGGTGGCCTTCCACGTCGAGCCGCAAGGGAACTGGGTCATCCGCGTGAGTGCACACACCGTGGGAACTGACGCCCTGCCATTTGCCGTCGTGGAACTGGGTCTGGCCGATGGCGATTTACAGATGCACTTGCCGGCTGGGGCGACGTTCGCGCTGCCGCGACTACTCACTCAATCTGTCCCGGATGGAAAGCCGCACCTGGCCGCACCTGCATTACATCGCCATTATTTAACCCGCCAGATGTCTGCAGAGCGTGCTGCAACGAAGACCCCCTTGCCGCGTCCCGCGCCAGTGGTTTATAACACCTGGTTTGACGTATTCGAGGTGCTCAACGTCCCACGTTTGCGCCAGCAGCTCGCCGCGGCGCGCGAAGTGGGCTGTGAGGTGTTCACCATCGATGCCGGCTGGTACGGTGCAACGGAGGGCCACTGGTCGGAGCAAACCGGTGACTGGCGTGAGAAGCCGGATGCCGCATTCCGGGGACGCATGGCCGATTTCGCCGAGGAGGTCCGTGCGGCCGGTCTAGGGTTCGGCATCTGGATGGAGCCAGAGCGCATTGGCCCGCACGCACCCGTTCTGAAGGAACACCCCGAATGGTTTCTCTCGACGAATGGCCCGTACCATTATCCCAACCTGGAGCACCCGAACGCGCGTGCGTATATGTTTGCCGAGTTTGCGCGCCTGATCGACACCTACCAGTTGGCCTGGATCAAGGTGGATTTCAACTTTGAATTGGGACCAGACCCTACCCATGCCGAGCTCGCTCGTTATTATGCGGCCTGGTATGACTTACTGGACGAGTTGCGCACCCAATATCCGCATGTCTACTTCGAGGGTTGTGCCAGCGGCGGCATGCGCTCTGACAGCCACACCCTGGCGCACTTCGACGGCCACTTCCTGAGCGATACTGTTAACCCTTATGATGTGTTACGCATCTACCAGGGGGCATTGCTGCGCGCATTGCCCGGCCGCTGGTGTAAGTGGACGGTATTACGGTCGATTGGACAAGCCGTGCCGCGCTACCTGGCAACACTTGATGCTGCGCCAGTGAGCGTGATCACGCCCTCCGGCGCGCTGTGGGAACCGTCTTTGACGGTGGACCTGGATTTTGCCGCGCGAGTGGCTGTGTGTGGTATGTTCGGCCTGAGTGGGGATTTAGCGGGTTTACCCACTGAAGCGCGCACCCGTTTGTGCGGGCATGTCGATTTCTATAAACGCTGGCGTGTTTTTATCGCCAATGCCATCGCACACCTGCTCACGCCGCCGCAACCTAAAATGGATCGCAGCGGTTGGGCGGCGGTCCAGCTTCAATCGCTGGATCGGAGCACCAACCTGCTGTTCGTGTATCGACTTGACGATGCTGGCGATCATGAAGTCTTTCGTCTGTGTGACCTTGACGCTGGCGCGCGGTATAGCATTGTGCGGGAAGATGAGTCGAGCACCGGTGCGGAGGAATGGATGGGTGCTCGTCTTATAAACGAGGGCTTTGCGGTTGAGTTACCGGTGCGGAATAGTGCCGCCGTGTATGTCATTACACAGGTTTAAGCATTTCCTGATGATGGGAATTTACTGATTCATGTATATGCAACACTGTAACCCCACCACCCGATCACGACGGTCGTTTGCGCACGGATTACTGCGGCTCGTGTTCGTCGCCTTGTTCATGAGCGCGTGTAGTCCGGTCGAACCAACGGCGACACAGACGCCTGTGTTCACGCCGACGCTGGTGCCGTCGCCAACCATCACGCCGACGCCGACGCCCACCCTCACGCCAACGCCACTCCCCACGCCCACACCGACGCCGCGTCCCACGCCGATGGCAATCGTGGTATCGGTCATGGCTGAGGACACGATTAACTTGCGTAGTGAACCCAATACGCGCTCGAAGGTGGTGGGTGAACTGGGGCCTGGTGAATTTGTGCCCCTGATAGACATGACTGAGGACGGGTTATGGTTGAAAGTGGGCCTGGATGTAGTGGGCTGGGTCAGTGCACCACTCGTCTCGCTGAGTGGCGATGTGATGACCAGCGACAACATGGTGCCCAAACGGCAACCACTGTTGCAGGCGGATACACCTGTGAACGTGCGTAGTGGGCCGGGCACCCGCTACAGGGTGCTGGGCAGGTTGAAGTCGGGCCAGGTCGTCCAGGTGTTAGGCACGGATGAGAAGGGCGCATGGCAGCGGATCGATTTCCAGGGGCGTGAGGGGTGGGTGTCGACCGGGACCGTTATCGTGGCAGGGGGTGACCCGACGGCAACACCGGAAGTGACCGCGGAAGTAACCCGTGAACCTTGAGGGTAGGTTTGAGGGTGGGTTTGGATGATGGATCATTCACATCTGCCATCTAACTCACCAGGAGTGATTTATCTATGAACAAAGCACAACAAAAGGCCCAGCGCTTGCGGGCCGCATTGTCACACCATGAAGCAGATCGCGTGCCCGTTGGCGAAGCGTTCTGGACAGGCTTCCTGCTGCGCTGCAAAGCGAAATGGGGGCCGGACTTCGATCCTTACCGTCATTTCGACCTGGACTACGTCATCGTGTGCCCGAATATGGATCCCAAGATCCAACCCTTCGAAATCGTCTCGCAGCAGGGCGATGACATTGTTGTCAAGACCGGCTTCGGAGCGACGATCCGGCGGTCCGGTGCGTTGCCCATGCCCCACTTTGACGACTTCTCCGTAAAACAGCCCGAAGGAATGGCTGAATTCGCGTTTGACGCGCCAGATGACCCGCGCCGTTTCTTTCAGGGCGGTGATGACCAGCTTAATTGTGTGGGCGATGCGCTGAGCCGCAATATCCCGTCTTGGGAACAGCGCCTGATGCCGTACCTGGACGATTTCGCTGTGTTCGGCGCGACATGCGAACCATACGAGTACCTGTGGCGGATCATTGGCAGTGAGAACGCGCTGGTGTGGATGGCTGAAGAGCCCCAGAAGTTTGAGGCGTTCGTCAACAGGGTGGGTGAGTGGTTGCTCGCGCTGACCCGCGCGGAAATCAAAGCAGCGCGTGGGCGCCTGTCCGGTATGTATATCTACGGCGATGTGGCTTACCGGCGCGGTATGCTGTTCAACCCAAAACGCTGGCGTACATTGTTCAAGCCCCATGTCAAGGCGTTGATCGACGAGTCAGCAATTCTCAATCTGAAACCCGAACCAGGAAGATACAAGTCGCGATTGCGCGTTTATGTTACAGATGACGGCAAACATCAAGCTCTCATCCCCGATTTTACCGTTTGAGTGCCAA
>JAMDDR010000532.1 GCA_023488685.1 Chloroflexota bacterium
TTCCTCCTGTTTGGCGACCAACTCACCGTGCCACAGCCGCTGCATCTCCTCGCAGGTGGCCAGCAGATGGTCGAGTGTGCCTTCGGCTTCCACACGCCCATCCTTCAGCACAATGATGTGATCGGCTCGGCGCAGCGCTGCCTTGCGGTGGGATACCACGAGACAGGTAAATGCGCGCTGGTCGTCGCCGGCGCTTTCCGCTGAAGGCGCATTCGTCGTCCCGCCCGAGTCGCCGGCGACCGGTCGCCCGTCCAGCACACGCTCCCACAGCGTCCGCTCGGTCTCCACGTCCAGCGCGCTGGACAGGTCGTCGAACACCAGCAACTCCGGCTCGCGCACGAACATGCGCGCCGCCGCTGTGCGCTGGATCTGCCCGCCCGAGAGCTTGACCCCCTTCGGTCCAACCGTCGTCTCCAGGCCATTCTCAAGGTCTGTCAGATCACGCTCCATCACCGCCATGTAGATGGCGCGTTGAATGGCGTTATCGTCCTTGTCCAGCCCCATCAGCAGATTGTCTCGCAGCGAATTGCTGAACAGGCGCGGCACCTGTGCGGTGTAGGCACAGCGTGGCGGCACAAAGAACGCGCCGGCATCCTGCACAAGCTGGCCGTTCCAGCGGATCTCGCCACCGTCTCGCGGCAATAACCCGAGCAACACACGCAACAGGGTGGTCTTACCCGAACCGACCCGCCCGGTGACCACAGTCAGTTGCCCGCGCTTCAAATGCAGATTGATGTTGTCAATCCCGTTATCTGTGCCTGGGTAGCGGTAGGTCAGATCCGTCGCCTCCAGCCCTCGCAGATAGTCCGACGCCGTCTTGGCCGGGTACTCCACATGCGGGAACTTGCCGTCCAGGTAGACCGGGCTGAATTCGACCAGCGCATTGCGCGGCGCACCCTCCATCAACCGGCTCATGCGCTCGATCGAGACGCCAATCTGTTTGTAGCGCGCCACCAGCAACCCGGTGAACGTGGTCAACTCGCTGATGCCTTCCAGGAAGAACACGAACAGCGCGAAGTCACCCACGGTGAACGTGCCCTGTTGCATGGCCTGCCCCGCCAGGATGAGGATCACGCCGGTGCCCAGATTCACACCGTTGCGGAAGATGGAGTGCAATACCTCGTTGAACAGGCGGTCACGCAGCGTCACTTTGCGGCGCTCGTCGTTCAACCCTTTGAAGTGCTCAATCACGCCGTCCTCTGCCGTCGCCACCTTCACCGCCTGCGCCGCGCCGAAGAACTCGCCGATAAAGCCAGTCACGATGCCAGCGGCCTTGCGGCTGGCGCGGCGGTACTGTTCGATGCGGTTGGTGGCTGCGGCCGCGATGATGCCGACGAAGATGAACGGCACAATCGCCACCAGCGTGATGGTGGGGTTGATGCTCAGCATGATCACGATGGCGACCACGCCGAAGAAGATCATGCCCTGAATATCGTTGAGCCACAGCGCAAACAGCGGAATCTCGAACACGTCGCCGCCGAAGCGGCTCATCGCTTCACCTGGCGAGTCAGGCAAAGCCTTTGCGCCCGGTCGCCGCAGGATATGCTTGAGCAGATTCTTGCGCAGCAGCGTCATCGTGTGCACGAAGAAAGGCACGTTGCTGCGGATCAGCCCAAGCAGGCCCAGGTCACGACCAACCTCGAACGCCACCAACAACGCCACCATCGTCCACACGTTTAGCCCTGCCTGGGCCTCGCCGCTCAGCAGGTTGAAGAACTCGCGCATCACGATACCGGGCAACTGCCAGCAGAGGGTCAGCACCAACATCGCGCCCAGGTTGAAAAGCCACAACCCCAGCCGGTAATGCACCATCTTCAGGATGACATACCAGGCAGGTGGTGCATTCACCGCTTTCCCCCCTTTACCCAGGGGGGTGGTGGGAGAGTCCATTTCTGTCGTCATACCAACACCTCCTCCAGCCCCGTGCGGAGCAAGCTTGAGAAACGCGAACCGGAGTCATGCATAAGCCACTCGCGCTGGCCTGCCTCAACCACACACCCATCCTCAAGGATCATGATGTTGTCGGCGCGCTGCACCGTGCCAAGACGATGCGCGATGATCAACGCCGTGCGGTTGCGCAGTAACTTGTCGACGGCGCGTTCGATGCGTTGCTCGGTGGCCGGGTCCAGGCGCGACGATGCTTCGTCCAGGATGACCAGGCCGGGGTTGCGCAGAAAGACGCGCGCCAGCGCCAGCAGTTGGCCCTCCCCGGCAGAGAGGCTGCGCCCCCCGGTTTCGAGCCGCGTGTCCAGGCCATTGGGCAATTGGCGGTACCAGTCGGATAATTCCAGGTCTTCGATCACCGCCAGTACGCGTTCGTCCGGGATGCTGCGGTTGAAGAAAGTCAGGTTGTCGCGCACGCTGGCCTGGAACAATTGCACGTCCTGGGTCACCAGCGCCACAGATTGGCGCAACTGGCGCAGTTTGAACCGGCGCACATCCACGCCACCCAGAACCACCCGCCCCACGCTGGGGTCGTACAGCCGGAACACCAGGCGTGCCAGGGTCGTTTTGCCGCTGCCGGTTCGCCCCAGCAGCCCCATCACCTTGCCAGGCTCCAGTTCGAACGAGATGTTCTTCAGCACAGGCTCGTTTTCCACGTACCCGAAGATGACTTCGTCGAATACGAGCGACAATGGACCGGCTGGGATGTCGCTGCCGGCGCCATCAACCGTTTTGGCTTCGATGTGAAGCAGGTTTGCCAAACGCTCGGTCGCCGCGCCGATGTTTTGCAGGCTCTCGGTCTGCTGAGTCAATTCACGGATCGGCCGTGCCAGCAGGTTGATGTAGTACACGAGCAGGTACACCGCGCCAATGGTCAGCAGACCGCCCTGATACAGAAAAAAGCCTGTCAGCACCAACATCGCGCCCAGGTTGAAAAGCCACAACCCCAGCCGGTAATGCACCATCTTCAGGATGACATACCAGGCAGGTGGTGCATTCACCGCTTTCCCCCCTTTACCCAGGGGGGTGGTGGGAGAGTCCATTTCTGTCGTCATACCAACACCTCCTCCAGCCCCGTGCGGAGCAAGCTTGAGAAACGCGAACCGGAGTCATGCATAAGCCACTCGCGCTGGCCTGCCTCAACCACACACCCATCCTCAAGGATCATGATGTTGTCGGCGCGCTGCACCGTGCCAAGACGATGCGCGATGATCAACGCCGTGCGGTTGCGCAGTAACTTGTCGACGGCGCGTTCGATGCGTTGCTCGGTGGCCGGGTCCAGGCGCGACGATGCTTCGTCCAGGATGACCAGGCCGGGGTTGCGCAGAAAGACGCGCGCCAGCGCCAGCAGTTGGCCCTCCCCGGCAGAGAGGCTGCGCCCCCCGGTTTCGAGCCGCGTGTCCAGGCCATTGGGCAATTGGCGGTACCAGTCGGATAATTCCAGGTCTTCGATCACCGCCAGTACGCGTTCGTCCGGGATGCTGCGGTTGAAGAAAGTCAGGTTGTCGCGCACGCTGGCCTGGAACAATTGCACGTCCTGGGTCACCAGCGCCACAGATTGGCGCAACTGGCGCAGTTTGAACCGGCGCACATCCACGCCACCCAGAACCACCCGCCCCACGCTGGGGTCGTACAGCCGGAACACCAGGCGTGCCAGGGTCGTTTTGCCGCTGCCGGTTCGCCCCAGCAGCCCCATCACCTTGCCAGGCTCCAGTTCGAACGAGATGTTCTTCAGCACAGGCTCGTTTTCCACGTACCCGAAGATGACTTCGTCGAATACGAGCGACAATGGACCGGCTGGGATGTCGCTGCCGGCGCCATCAACCGTTTTGGCTTCGATGTGAAGCAGGTTTGCCAAACGCTCGGTCGCCGCGCCGATGTTTTGCAGGCTCTCGGTCTGCTGAGTCAATTCACGGATCGGCCGTGCCAGCAGGTTGATGTAGTACACGAGCAGGTACACCGCGCCAATGGTCAGCAGACCGCCCTGATACAGAAAAAAGCCTGCCACCAAGGCGATGATGTTGCCCACCAGGAGCAGCGAGCTACCGGTGAAGCCGACAGCCAGATTCATCGTCCAGGCCTTGCGTTGGTGGCCCAGAATGCGGTGCTGCAACTGGTACAGCCCATTCATCACAAAGTCCACCGCGCCGCTGGAGCGGATATCCTCTGTGCCGGCCAACCGTTCCTCCAGGAAGCCGGTCAGATCGGCGATGGCCGCGCGCAAAGCCTTCTGATACGGCACGGCGATGCCGCGCACCCGGTTCAAGGTGAACAATGCAACAACCGAGAACACGGTGAAGGCCAGCCCAACGCGCCAGTCTTGCAGGAACAGCACGACCAGTACACCTAGGAGCAGGATGATATTGCCGACGACGCGGATGACTAACTGCGAAAAGAAGTTGGACAATTCCTGCACATCGCCGTCGATGCGCTCGATCAACTCGCCCGGGCTGCGATTGTTGTGGAAGCTCATGTCCAGGTTCAGGCAGTGACGGGCCATATCGGCGCGTAAGGCATTGGTAGCCGTCCAGGCTACGTTTTCGCCCAAATAGGTGGCGCTGACGCCGATGATCTGCTGGAACAAGGCCAGACCGATGAAAGCCAGCGCGGCCAGCGCCAGTTGCTCGGATGCGCCGCCAGTGGTAGCGGTGTCGATGAAATAGCGCATGATCTGGGGGTTTACGATCTGCAGACCGATGCTGCTCAGCAGCAGCACGGTGAGCAGGATGAACCGCCCTTTCTGAGGTTGAATGTGTTCGGCGAGCAAATCCCAGTAACGTCTTAGTGGTATGTTCATGGATTCTTTTACCTGTTCACGTCACCTGTCCTGCACAGAGACAAGCATCCCCGTTCGCTTGTTTGTACAGGTAGAACGCGCAGCACATCGCCGCGCCAGGATCAAACAGTTGCCGGCCAAAACCGGCCCGCCGAGGCCTTGAACCCGCTCGCAGTCACCTCCCTAGGAAGCGAGTTCGCCGTGTGGATGAATGGGACCCTTACGATAGGCTAGAACATTGTGCGCGCGCCTGAAGCTGGGCGCGAAGGTGGATTGTAGAACACACGTTCCGATTTGGCAAGCGGGTAAACCGCCCTTTCATGTGTTCGATCTTTGGTAAACACGTAAAGGGAACAGATGGCCGGGGCCGCCCATGGCAAGCCATACGATTGCGGAACAGAAACCGCTTTTAGGAACGGCTCACATGACGCTGATCCTGCTCAAAATCGACAAACCCTTCTGCGTGCAGGATACCCGCGATTGCCTGGCGCGCATCGGCTACCGCCTTGGCACGCCAGTACTCGTCGGACGGGTTGAACAGCGACTCGTATTCAGCCTGCAGGTAAGCCTGCGCCCGCCGATCGCCGGCCCCGCACCAGTACAACTGGTTTTCCATGATTTGCGCGCGCAGCGAACGCAACGCAGCGGCAGACGAATCGCCAAAGGTTCCGAACTCAAATGTCGTGGCGTACAGGCGCAACTGCGGAAATTCAGCGTGCGCCAGGGCATACACATCGTCAATCATGTCGCCGTGAATGCTATAGAACTCGTCTGGCGTGGTCTGCACCACCAGGGGATAGCCAAACTGTTCTGCCAAAAGCTCTGACGAACGCGGCTCAGATGGCGAGTTCACCAGGCTCATCTGGTCACTCGGTCCATAACCAGTGTGCATGTCCAGGAACACGACCTGGGCGTACTGGCCCAACGCCGTGCGATAGAGACCTTTGAGCAGCTCCGTCTCGGCCTGGATGACTTCGCCGCCGTAGTAAATCCCGCGCGGGAAACGGTACTGGCCCAGCGTACTTGCCTTACGCAATCCAGACACACCCACGCGTCCAACAGCCATCAGCAATCGCAGCGTCAGCAACATGGCGTTCCAGCGCACATGCCGCAGCGGTCCCTGAGGGTGGAAGATGGGCGCGAACTGCACATAATCCGGGTTCAACGCCAGGTCCAGTTCGTGTGCACTGCGCACAAAATTGCGATTCAAGTCGACGTTGTTGCCATTCGTACGCCGCCGGTGCTTCATCCCCCATGGGTTCAACGCATGTACCAGCAACACGCCACTATCTGCAGGATTCAGCCACGCCAGGAACTCCGTGAGGAAAAGTTGCAGCATCGCAGCGCCGGTAAAGGCCTCGATACCGTGCTCGCCGAGGGTGAACACCAACAGCCGATTGCGGTGTTCCAGGGGGTCGGCACTGATCCAATCAATCGTCAGATCCTCGGCAGCATTAACACGATGAGCGCGCAGTTGTGCGCCCGGCCAATACTGCCGTACGTACTCGATGCTTTGCCTGAAACGCACCCGCGATGCTTCATAGCTCTCGGGAAACCAGGGTAACCATTCGTACATAGATTCCCCACATTCGCAAGTAAACAACCACAGATTGTACCGGCGATCTGGCACAGACGAAATGGTCACTGTGTCATTCTGTCATCCCTGGCCGAATAACAGGCTAAAACGGCCCAAACCGGATCGCCACAGCCAACGCCAGGAACGCCACGGTGACCAGGACCACCCAGAACCACAACTTCAGCGACCACTTCAGCCATTTTGGATAACTGACCACCGTCAACCCCAGCGATATCAACAACACCGGGTTGGTGGGGTAAACCAGATTTGAGAAACCATCTCCGAAACAGTAGGCGGTCACCGTCACCTGGCGGGTGACGCCCACCAGGTCGGCCAGTGGCAGCACAATCGGCATCAGCAGAAACGCCTTGGCCGAGCCGGAACCGATGAAGAACTCGATGAGCAGTGCCAGGACATACATCATCAGTGTTGCGGTGAACGGGCTGGCCTGCGCAAAAGCCTGTGACGTGCCGTGCAAGAGTGTGTCCATGATGCCGCCTTGCACCACGATATATTTGACACTCACAGCCATCAGAATCAACGGGACGCTGGGCGCGATGCCGGTCACACCGTCGCGCGCAGCGCGCAGCACTGTCCTGCCACCCGCACCGGAAAGCAGCCCCGCGCCGATGCCGCCGATCAGAAACAACACACCCACCAATGGCAGCGAGAATCCCGCAACCGCGGGAACGAACGGCGCGGCGACGAGAACCAACAGGATCAACACCACAGAGACCCCGAACCAGGCCACCGCGGCGCCCAGGCTGGCCTTGCCCGTTTCAAACGCCTGTGCCGTGTCGCTGAAACGCACTCGTTCAACCTGGTCCAACGCAAACACGGGTGACGTTTGTGGATCGCGGTCGACCGCCCGCGCATAGCGCAACAGGAAGATCGCCAGTAGCACGTACATGGCCAGGAAGATGGGGGTGCGCAATTCCACCCCCGAGAATAGCGGAAGGCCAGCCAGTTGCTGCGCGACGCCGATGGTGAATGGATTGGTAACGGCGGCGGAAAAGCCCATATTGGTGGCAAGAATGCTCATGCCCAGACCGACCAGCGAATCCCAGCCCAGCACGTAAGCCAATGCAATCATGAGCGGAACGAGCGGCACCACTTCCTCGAAGATGCCGAAGAAGGCCCCCATCGCCATGAAGAAGAAGGAAATCACAACCAAGAGCAGATACCTGCGGTGCCCGAAGCGGTGTACGATGCGGCCGAGGCCCTCGCGTAGAATGCCGCTCTTGTCGAGCACGGCAAAGGCGCTGCCCACCATCAGCAGGAAAACGATGATCGTGACGATGGTGACCCCATCCGGGCTGCCAATCACCTCGATCGGCGCAACCAGCCAGCGCCAGACCGGGTAGTCTGGATGCGCCACCTGCTGGTATGACTGTGGGTCGATGATCTCGCGATTGCCCTGCATCACCCGCGCGTAACGCCCGGCCGGCACGACAAGCGTGAGCACGCCCGCCAGCAGCATCAACACTGCCAGGATGACGATCGATTGAATAAACGCCTTTTTGCTGATTTGTGCACCCGCGCGTTCTGCCATGATCTCCATTCCCCAATCTTCAGTTTGGCCACCTGACAGTTTACAGGCAATACGCTTATCTATGCTAACTATGCTGGCAACGCGTGCGCGCAGGTTCTCGCGCGGGTCTCATTGGGCAGACGCGCCATCACCGCGGGGCTCCTCCGTGAACAACCCACCCGGACAACGACACCGGCAACCGCAAGGATAGCGATTATGTCACGCAAAGACGGGGCGACCACAACGCCGCCACTAGGTCAAAGCCGGCTGGCTCTGACGAGCGTCGATGTCGCCTTCGTACGTCAGTGCCTCGCGCCCGCGTTCGCCCGTGCGGATACGGATCACCTCGTCGACCGGATAGATGAAGATAATCCCGTCGCCGATATTGCCTGTCTTGGCCGCTTTGCAGATGACGTCAACCGTACGATCGACATTGTGATCGCTCAACACGATGTTTACCTGGATTCGCGGCAACATATCGATCTGGTAGGGCCCGGTGCGCCCAACCAACTCAATCCCACCCTGCCGGCCATGCCCCTGCACCTCGGTGATGTTCATCCCAACGATGCCGATCTCACGCAGGGCTGCCTTCACGTCATTGAGCTTCTCCTCACGGATGATGGCCTCAATTTTCTTAGTCATCGCGGACCTCCGAAATGAAAACGGGTTCACAACCACCCCTGCGAAGGCCTGTTTGAAAAGCCAACCCATCGCGGTCAGCCTTCGCAAGGGTCAAACCGATACCCGCGACCGTTTACGAGTAAGCGCGCTCGCCATGTTCGCTGATGTCGAGACCCACTTCCTCCTCATTCTGAGACACACGCAAACCCATCAGCTTCTTCAGCACCCTGGTGATAACGAAGGTCATGCCGAACGCGAATGCAACTGCCACAATCACGGTGACAAGCTGCACCAGGAACTGTCCTGGGTTGCCATAGAACAATCCGTCTGCGCCGGCGCTATTGACGGCTTTGCTGGCAAACAGGCCTGTGGCCAGCGCACCCCACGCACCACCCATGCCGTGGCAGGCCCACACGTCCAACGACTCATCAAGGTTCACACGCTGCCGTAACCGGATGGCGTAGTAACTGATGGGCGCAGCCAGGGCACCAATCACCAGTGCTGCCAGCGGTGTGACATAGCCGGCCGCCGGCGTGATCGCCACCAAGCCCACCACCGCGCCCGTGACGACACCCAGCACGCTAGGCTTATTATCCCGCCAGGTGAGAAACATCCACACCAAAGCGGCAGCAGCAGCAGCCGTATTTGTCGTCACCACTGCGTTCACCGCAAGCCCGTTCGCCGCGAGGGCGCTGCCACCGTTGAAGCCAAACCAACCCATCCAGAGCAGACCGGCGCCCAGGACCGTAAAGGGAATGCTGGATGGCTCGATGGGTGCCTGCCCAAACCAGCGGCGTCGCCCGATGACAATGGCGAACGCAAGTGCAGAGAAACCGGCTGTGATGTGCACAACCGTGCCCCCAGCAAAATCGAGTGCGCCCAGGTTGCGCAACATGCCACCGACACCCCACACCCAATGCGCCACTGGATCATAGACCAGCGTTGCCCATAGCAGGATGAACACGAGAAAAGTCTTGAAGCGCACCCGCTCCACGAACGCACCGGTGATCAACGCCGGTGTGATGATCGCGAACATCATCTGATAGGCCGCGAAAGCCAGGTGCGGGATGGTGGGCGCATACGCAGCATTTGGGGCGCTTTCGACACCTGCTAAACCGGCGTAATTCAGGCTGCCAATCAGGCTACCCACGTCGATTCCAAATGCCAGCGTGTAGCCGACCAGCACCCATTGTACGCTGATAAGGGCAATGACGATGAAGCTGAGGTTGAGCGTCGAAAGCACGTTCTTCTTGCGCACCATACCGCCGTAGAAGAAAGCCAGAGCGGGCGTCATCATCAAAACCAACGCTGTCGCGACGAGGATCCAGGCGGTGTCGCCCGGGTTGATCGAGTCCATCTTTGTATGCCTCCGAAAAATAAAATGCCCCTGGCGACCACGCGGTCACTCCAAGGGCACCAGGGCCAACGATCATATTGTCGAAAACGCGCAAGCAGCAACTCGGAATGCTGGCTCAAGACTTTAACAAGAAAATATCACGCTGTCAACGGTGAGACACCTCAACCCAATAGTCCTGATACTGCTCGATGGCTGCCAGCAACGCTTCGATGTTCGCTAGCGGCACGTCCGGGTAGATATCCACTCGCAGAACCAATCCACCGCGCCGCGAACCCAGCCGGGTCACAATCTCGCCGATGTGGTCGTGCACCTCGGCTGGCGTGCCGAACGGCACCACCCCCTGCCGGTCCACATCCGCGATCAGGCACATGCGCCCCTTGAGACGACGTTCAATGACGTCGATGCCGACGCAGTTCACCTGCATGTTGAACGCGGTCAATCCAGCTTCCAGGAACTCATCCCACAGGTCGACCGTGTAGCCGTCAGAATGCTGTGTGGCCAGCGCGCCATACTGCTTGCACAATGCGTACATGCGAGCGTAGCCCGGTTTGAAGTAACGGCGGAACGTCGCCGGGCTGATCAGGCAGCGATCCTGCGCGCCCCAATCGTCGCCGAAGCTCACCACATCCACCGGCGATCCGAGTTGTAAAGCCTGCCGCAGGTAAGCCAGGTTATATTCCAGAATGAGATCGACGAGTTGTTGCATCTCCGGCGTCTGCAACGCCATGTCGGCCAGCGCATCCTCCATCCCACGCAGGAAGTGCACCCGCTCAAAGAAGCGCTCACCGGGAATGGTGACGGTATCACCACGCGCGCGAGCCTGCTGGCATTGGCGGACAAACGCGCCCCAGTCGTGCTCGCCGCGCTCGGTGTAGACGAGCGGGTCGGGGGCGCGGTAGTGGCGCAGGTGTCGAATGTCGGCCAGCGGGTGAACGGCGATCTGCCCTTCCATGCCGTCGCGGATGCAGTGCCACTCACAACCCCAGTTGTCGACGCAGATTTCACCGGCGCGGTTGGCAGGCCCTACCAGGACGCGCGGATCGACACCACGCGGGATGCGCCCGAATTCAACGGACGGGAAACGGTCGAGCAGTTCGTGCAATGCATCCCCATACCGAATCCACGTCGCCATCGAGAAGCCGCCCCATACCGGTACTTCACCTGTGCCCTGCAATAATAGCGTGTCGCGAAACCGCTGTCCCTTGGTGGGTTGATCCATGAAGTCGTGCTCTTGCATTGTTTTATCTCGCTTTAAGGAACGAAGAACAACATATGGTGTTGCACTACATTGACCGGAATTGACTAAAATCTAACTAGAGCGCTACGCTATTTGCTCATCCATCTGTGCACATGAACGAGATAGACCTGACCAGGCAGTCTGAGTCTGCGCAGCAGCGCCAGCAGCCAATGCTGTCAATTATTGTCCCGGCATACAACGAGGAAAAGCGACTGCCCAACACCCTTGAGCGACTCGTTCAGTTCGCCATCCACTTCAGTGCCCAATCCGGTGCACCCTGCGAACTGATCGTGGTGGACGACGGCAGCCGGGACGGCACGCGCGATGTGGTGCGGGCAGCGCTGAGCCGCTATCCCAGTCTGCGCCTGATTGAGAACCCGCACAGTGGCAAGGCCTACACCGTGCGCACCGGTTTGTTGCAGGCGCGCGGCGTGTACGCGCTGCATGCCGACGCAGATCTATCGACGCCGCCTGAAGAGTTCACCAAGCTGGTCGACGCGCTGAAAGCCGGCGAGGACATCGCCATCGGTTCACGCGCCGGCCGGCCTGGCGCGCCGTGGTACCGTCTGCTGATGAGCAACACCTGGCGCATCCTGGTCAGCCTGCTGGTCGTGCGCGGCTTCCGCGACACACAGTGCGGTTTCAAAGCCTATCGCACGCAAGTCGCGCAACGCGTGCTGCAGCACACCCTGCTCTACAACTCGCCCGCGCAGTCGCTGACAACAGCCAGCGTCGCCGCGGCCGCCGACGTCGAAGTGTTATTTATCGCGCGCAAGCTCGGTTACCGGATCGCCGAAGTGCCGTTGCTGTGGCAGCACGCCGACGAATCCAAGATCCGGCCGATGCAGGACAGCTTGCGCGCCTTCGGCGAGCTACTGCGCATTCGCTGGTACGCGCTCAGCGGCAAGTATCAGTTCACGAAATAAAAAGGGAACCACCAAGGCCACCAAGAGCACCAAGTCATCTGATATTTTGGTGTTCTTGGTGTCCTTGGTGGTTCGTCTTCGTCGTTTGTCTCAGTCCTCTGCCAGGATGCGATCCACAACCTGCTGGCGATACTCCGGCGACAGCATTTTGAAATAGGCGCTATAGCCGGTAACGCGCACGACCAGGTCTGGGTACTTCTCAGGGTCCGCGTGCGCTTCCAGAACCTGCTGCTTGGAAACCACGTTGATGTTGACCAGCGTGCCGCCCTGCGCGTTGTGGGTCTTGATCATCGCCTCGACCGCTTCGATGCCGCCATATTCCACAGCCAGGTGCTTGTCGAAGTCGATCTGCAGCGGCGCCGAGTTGCCCCAGCCCGGCTGTACAGCAGTCACCGCGTTTGATTTGGCAGTCGGCGCCCCACCACCGCCCGGCATGAAACCGGGATCAGGATCGACGCTGTGCGAGATCGGCGCGCCGGCGTGGCGGCCATTCGGCGTCGCACTCAGCTTCTTGCCTATGTTGAAGATGTCGCCGTGAGAGAACAGGCCGGGAATGATGGTAAAGCCCTTCGCCGTCGGCGTGCCACGCACCAGATCCACGTACAGATCCGCAACGCGTTTGGCCCACCCGTCGGCGCGCGAGTTGCCCGTCCCAAAGCGCGGGATGTTTTTCAACATCAGCCGCACGTTTTCACCCTGGCGTACCAATGCCGGGTCGCGTTCCGGACCACTCTCGCAACGGCCAAAGTCATTGGCCAACCAGCTCGCCAGTTCTTCCCAGGTCAGGCGCTGTTCCTTGACAACGCGCTGTTCGATGGCGGCAAAGGAGTCCGCCACCGTCGCCAAGCCTACCCCGTCAAAGGTCAGTCGATAGATATCCACACCACCCGCCGAAACATCGAGCCCACGCTCGATGGGGCCATGACAGAACAAGTTGAGCACAATTTCCGGACTGTTGCGGGCATGGTGCTCCATGTGCCAGTCGAAACCCTGCTTCATCACGTCCACGGAGACGCCGAGATGATGGGTGTATCGATTCCACAATTCCTCCAGCGACGGCGCCGTAGCGTCCGCCATCATCTCCTCAAACGCGAGCAGGAAAGGCTTGGTAAGACACTGCCGCGTGCAGTCCTGGATTGGGTATTCGATGCCGGGCAGCGCCGTCCAGTTGCAGCCGACCTTGGCGCGCATACGCGCCAGTTGGATTGGCACGCCGTTGCGGGCATAGCCCTCGTCCAGGCCTTTGGAGCAGGAGTAGCACACGCCGGTGCCATCCTCAAACAAATACTCGACCGCTTTGCGCAACAGCCTGGGGTCGAGCTTATCGTGCATGCGCACGGCGATATTGGTTGGGATCTTCAGCCGGTGCGTGGCTTCCAGGATCAGGAACGACATGCGGCTGGTCAAGTCGCGGCTGCCGTCGGGTGTAGGGCCACCAATTTGCGAGTAGTGCGGGTCGTTGAACAACAAGCTGGCGATATACCACACCACTTCTTCGTCATCTTTGATCCGCCCGGCCGCTTTATCGGCATCATAGTACGGCCGCAGCAGTTCGTCGAGTTGTGAGAGCGCGCCACCCCGGCCCCACATGCGGTCAATGGATTGGAACCAAGCCAGGAACTGGCAGGCCTCACGCAGGGTGCGTGGCGGGTTCTCGACAAGCCACTTGTTCATGGCGGCGATTGCCAATAGGCTTTCGCGGATGGTTGGATCGCTTTCTGCCGCCGCCATCTCCCTGGCCCTGGTCACGTGGCGCCTGATCCAATCCTGCACGCCCAGGATAAGTGTTTCCTCACCATCGTAGAAGTCCCTGCCCTCCAAGACCTCACAGGTCTCAGAGACCTGTGAGGTCTTGGAGGGTTTAACGTTCAACTCACGGTAGTAACGAATCTTCTGCAGCAACCCACCCCAGGTCCAGGCCGATCTTCATGTCGGGGCCAAGATGGTTCATCGCGCCGATGCCAGGTGCGAGGTTGTACTTCTTGTGTAGCGGGTAGAGATGTGTTGGCTTGTCCTCTGGTCGCCAACCGCCCACATCGGGCAAGTAGGTGATCCATGCGCCGGCCAGGGCGCTCATTGGGTGGATGTACACGGGATGCACATCCAGCCAGGCGCGGAAATTCTCGCCGATGCACCGAGCGCCATAACACCCACCCGACGGATGGTTGGGCTTGGCCTTGAAGGGAATCGGCTTCGGCCATGGGATACGGCCATCGTCATCGACATTGAAGTACCCAGTCTGTTTCAGTTTCTGGGCGGTGTGTTCGGATTTCGTGTTGCGAAGCGCTTCGATTCGTTGTTGGTAAGTGGGATTCTGGTTCATGTTGCCCCACACACCGAAACCGATCTCGCTCATCTCAATCCCTGTTCTCCCAAGCTTGCGGTTGTGCATCGCCTTGTCCTCCTGATGTCAATCATATGCCCGAGATCACCTCGTACTCCTCACATCATTCACCCGTCACCACCCGTCACGTCCGCCACATCTTCCTGGCGTGTCAGCAACAGGAATGGGATAGCCAGACCAATGGCCAGTGAGGCCAGGAAATAACCCAGCCGCACAACGATGGCGTCGCCGAAACCGATCAGCAATCCCAGCGCCTGGAAGGCAAACGCGAGATGACACCCCAACAGCACCCGGAACAACGTGAACATGATCACTTTACTCTCGGTGATCTCTTCAAGAATGATGATTCGATCACGCGTGTGGGGGCCTTTTAACTCGCTGTTCAGTGTGGCTTGTTTGCCTTTCTCTTCTTCCTGCCACACGCTCAGCGCGATCACAGAGCCGCTGTAGAACAAAACGGCCGCGCCAAAATAGAGCCAGGGAATCTGCCAGTCCTTGGCGAAAACAATGCCCACCATGAGCGCGATTGCGGCTATTCCCAACCCCCCGTGCACGTTCAGCCTTACGTTCATAACCTTATCTGAATAGTGATCGGTTGAATGTATTGATCGAAGCTTTGACTGCCTAACTATTCTACGCATTTGTCCAAACGGCACGTTACCATACTCATCACAAAGCCACCTGGAACGCTTATTTAACAAAATCTATAAAAAAGGCTGTTTTTTTAGGTTTTTTTGTGGATGGGCTTTGGGACTTTTTTAGAGCATCGCTGTTATTCTAACGAATAGCTCATTTCGTAGCGGGAACATCCTGTTCTCAATCCTCGCTCCGGCTAGTGCATTGTGCACGTAGCACATATGACCCAAGGATTGCACTGGGGGGAATGAAGCACCTATCGCCGGATGAAGGTCATTGCACCCACTCATGCTGTATTGCCTTCTCGAAACTTGAGTCGTTAATGGAAAGGAGTCATAAGTGATGTCACGGTCTAACAGATCCGGAAATGCGAATGTGGTTCAACCCGAAAAGTCTGACCTCATTTGCCTCTCACATTTGCGTTGGGACTTTGTCTATCAGCGCCCTCAGCATTTGATGAGCCGTTGTGCGCGTGAGCGACGAGTGTTCTTCCTTGAAGAACCTGTTTTTGACGGCGAGCCAGCGCGGCAAGAGGTCGGCCAGCGCGACGAAGGTGTATGGGTAGCCACACCGCATTTGCCACAGGGTCTCAGCGACGCTGTCGTTGAGACAGCGCAGCGCAAATTGCTGGACGATCTCTTGCTCACACACCAGGTCAGCAACTATATCCTCTGGTACTACACGCCAATGGCAATGGGGTACACACGACATTTGGAATCGCCAATGGTCATCTATGACTGCATGGATGAGCTATCCTCGTTCAAAGCTGCCCCTCCTGCGTTGAAGGCGCGTGAGGCCGAGCTATTCCGTCGCGCCAACCTGGTCTTCACTGGCGGACAGAGTCTGTATGAGGCGAAGCGCAACCAACACCCCAACATCCACGCGTTCCCCAGCAGCATTGACATGGCGCATTTTGCTCAAGCGCGCGACAACGTCACGGACCCAGCGGATCAGGCGGACATCCCGCACCCGCGCCTGGGCTACTTCGGCGTCGTCGATGAGCGCATGGACTTCGAATTGTTGGCACAACTCGCCGATGCACGACCCGATTGGCATCTCGTCATTATCGGCCCGGTGTTCAAGATATACCCCGAGAGCCTGCCTCAACGGGCAAACATCCATTACCTGGGTAGCAAGACATACAAAGATCTGCCCAAGTACCTGGCTGGATGGGATGTTGCGCTGTTGCCCTTTATGCTCAACGAGTACACTCGTTTCATCAGCCCGACCAAGACGCCCGAATACCTGGCCGGCGGCAAGCCCGTCGTGTCAACGCCTATTCGCGATGTCGTGCGCCCATATGGGGAACAGGCACTGATTTCGATCGCTGAAAGCGCACCCGAGTTTGTCAACGCAATAGAAAAAGCGTTGCGTCTGAACGAGGATAAGACCGAGTGGTTACAGCGGGTTGATGCGCTCCTGGCACAAAACTCGTGGGATCGCACATGGACGCGCATGAAACAGCTCATCGAGCTTGAGTTGGCGCTTGTCACGCGCCAAGAGACTGCCTTTGCCGTGATGGCACCCGAGCAGCAGTCCGCATTTTATACACCGGCACTCCAACCAACCATTACACAATCGGAGGTTACCACCCAGCCGCAGGTTGCCACGCAGCCACACGTCATCGAGCCCGAATAAATGCAACATCCTGCGCGGGGAAGAGAGGAGCTATGTTTGATTTCTTGATTGTTGGCGCCGGATTTGCCGGCAGCGTGCTGGCAGAACGTCTTGCGAGAGGGTCCGGCAAAAAGGTTTTGTTGATCGATCGCCGAACACACATCGCGGGCAACGCCTACGATCATTATGACGATGCGGGAGTCTTGATCCATAAGTACGGCCCGCATATCTTCCACACCAATTCGAAGGAGGTTTTTGCCTACCTGTCGCGTTTTACCGAGTGGCGGCCGTATGAACACCGCGTGCTCGCCAGTGTGGATGGGCAACTGGTGCCGATGCCGATCAACCTCGACACCATCAACAAACTGTATGGGTTGACTCTCAATTCGATGCAGCTTGAGGACTTTTTTGCATCAATCGCAGAACCCAAAGAGCGCATCCTGACTTCAGAGGATGTCGTCATCAGCAAGGTGGGGCGGCAATTGTACGAGAAGTTCTTCCGTAACTACACACGCAAACAGTGGGGGCTTGATCCTTCCGATCTGGATGCCTCGGTGACATCGCGTGTGCCGATCCGGATGAACCGTGATGACCGCTATTTCACCGACACCTACCAGGCCATGCCATTGCGCGGCTACACACGCATGTTTGAAAATATGTTGGACCACCCCAACATCAAGATCATGCTCAACACCGACTACCGGGATGTCGTCGGTCTGATTCCCTACCGAGAGATGATCTATACCGGTCCCGTCGACGAGTTCTTCGATTTCTGCTATGGCAAGCTGCCCTACCGCTCGTTACAGTTCAAGTTTGAGACGATCAACAAGTCAGTTTATCAACCTGCGCCGGTGGTGAACTATCCAAACGAGCACGCCTACACACGCGTGACCGAGTTCAAATATCTCACCGGCCAGGAACATGGCAAGACCAGCATCGTCTATGAATACCCGTGTTCCCAGGGCGACCCTTATTACCCAGTGCCACGCCCGGAGAATGCGGAGCTGTATAAGAAATATCGCACGCTGGCAGAGCAAACGCCAGGTGTTCACTTCGTGGGCCGGCTGGCCACCTATAAGTACTACAACATGGATCAGGTCACCGCGCAGGCCCTCACGGTGTACGACAAGCTGAGCGGTGGCAAGAAATTCCGCTTCGACGACATGCCGGTGCGCACGTATTACCAGGTTCTATTGCCCTGTCCACTATCCATCGCGGACGACGAACAGCCGGTCACTGTGTCTCAAACCGTGTCTCAAGACGCAACCACACCTGCGATCAATAAGAATCTCACCCCCGTCCACGCCCAACACAACAGGGCACTGAACGGCAATGGAGCAACGCGTATCGCCAACAAGGCGTGACGGCCTGGATGCCCCGGCAGCGCCCGGCAGAAAGCGAATGGATCGATTGGGAGGTAAGTGAGTATGGCAGATCGTGTAACCATGCACTACGAACCACCGGGCGGCGCGTTGAGTCAGGCATTAGCAAGCCTATTCTCCGACCCGGGGAGGCGGCTGGATGAGGAACTGCACAACTTTAAGGCCTACGCCGAAGGCATGTACGATCGCATCAAGAGCAAGCATTGACCAGATTTAGTCTTTTTTGTGCCGTGGTTTGGGACTTTTTGAGGCGCAGCCTGATATGGTTGCAGAACCAAATGCTTCGACAATCGGTGGGCGTCGGAGCAGAGAGTTGACGGGTCTACGTGACTGATCCATGGCCACAACATAGGAGGAGACTTAGTCACACATGAGGAATTACCGGCAGATCCGGGTACGGCAAGGCAGCTTGGGCAAATACCCCGCCCAGGCAAAGGCGATGGGCAGATTACACGGCAAAGTCATCCTCGTCACAGGAGCCGACAGCGCCGTGGGGTGCGATGCTGCCATCGCGTTTGCGCGCGGTTGTTCTAAGCTACGTCTTTACGCTTTCCGGCGATGCGACATGTATGACTGGAAGAATGCTATAGCGGGTAACCCGGCAAACGAGCCTGCACGCACGAACACGCCTTCGCGGGTGTAGCGTAAATGCGGGCTACACGTAAGGGTAAATCTGACAAATATCAAGAAGCCTGCCAGATTTACCTGGAGGAAGTGTATGGAACCACGTCAGCAACCACAAAGACGGATAAGTCGCTCGTTGAGCCGGCGCACTGCAGGTAGACGTCCGCCTATGAAGTCATCCATCCCTGTTGCGGACGTCGGTTACTCCCATAATGGAAAAACAAGCACACGCCAACAGCCCATCACGAGCGAATTCGAGCGCTGGCATGAGGTGCGGCATGCAGAGCCATTGACAGCACATATGGTGCGGGGCGCTTTGGCCGGTCTGATCGCAACGGTGCCCATGTCGCTGACGATGATCGTTATGCACCAATACTTGCCGTCAGAACAACGCCACCCACTCCCACCCCGCCAAATCAGCGATAAGGTGTCACACCATTTAAGGATGGATCGGTTGATAGACGACGCCCAGGCACGTACGTTGGTCTCCCACTTCGCCTACGGCGCCGCCGCTGGCGCCATCTATGGCGGCATGGTCCGGCAGCCGCCAGTGCTTTCGACACTGAGCGGCGTCGGGTTTGGCCTGGCAGTGTGGGCCGGCAGTTATATGGGCTGGCTCCCGGCATTGGGCATTCTGAGTCCGGCAACGGAACAACCGGCTCACCGCAACTTGTTAATGATCATCGCCCATGTTGTGTGGGGAGCGGTTACCGGAGTGCTGACGAGCCTGTTACAGCGAAAGACTGACAATTATGGCTAAAAAAGTGGGCAATCCTGAATGAACGGGCCACCAACGACGCGATAAGGTAGTGGAAGAGGTGAAGAACACCTTACGCAAGGTAACGGGGGAGGACGAATGAACGCGCATGACATCCCAGGCGCAACACTCGTACTGCGAGGTATCCAACACCTCACGCGCTCGCTGGCGCGCTCACCGGCCATTGCCGGTGTGGTTTGTATGAGCCTGCTGACACTGCTCGTGCCACTATACACCGCATGGCTTGACCAGGGTGAGCGAGTGCCCGTGGCGAATCATGGCGCACTTTCAACCCTTTCAACCAGAGACCTTTGCACAGTATGGATAAGTTCGGATGTCACGGCGAGACCGGCTGTTTTCAACCCGGAGTTGGCAGACGATGAATCCGATTTCACCTGGGTATTAAGCACTGAGGACAGCATGGATGGCATCTCTAGTGGTTCGTTCGCAAAGTCTTTTAACATAGTCACAGCAGATTAACAATCCTATACTCCTCACACTTCTTCACGAACGAGGGTAACTGTGTATGAGGAGACGTCCAGTCAAGGTCATCCAATTAG
>JAMDDR010000064.1 GCA_023488685.1 Chloroflexota bacterium
CTACAACTGGCACGCAGATGCCGCCATGTTCTGGTCGTGCTGGCCGGAGCAACCGGACCGGCGCGACCTGCTCGTCATCGGCGCCATCCGGCCCTCCAGGACGCGCTGCACTGAGCCTTACCAGCCATTCAGTGTATCGGCCGGCATATCCGCCTGTCACGACACACAAGGCCGGCGGCTGGCTTTCAGCTCACCTATCCAGGAGGGGCAGAAGCTCTTCTTCATCGGCATGCTCGACCGGCGCGCCGCGCTGCCGGTGGACGACGCACCACACAGCGGCGTGGAAGCGCTCTACCGCCAGATGCAATGCCTGGGGCTGGACGAGTATCACCACATGGCCCTCGACTGGGAAGGCGCGGATCGCATTTCCTTCCCACACCTCATGCTCGCGCCGGGCGAACTGGAACGGGTGCGCGCAAACTTCCAGCATTGGGACTGGTTGCGGGAACGATGCGAGGCCCACGTCGACGACCGCCTGTTCCTGACCCACGACCAGCCCGATATGCGCATCCGGCCGGAGGCGCGTACATTGGGCAGCGACTGGGCCGGGGCGTACCTGGTCAGTGGGCAATCCGAATATGCCAGCCACGCCAAAGATCTCATCGCACAGCGGCTGGATCGCTGGGTGGAATGCCTGGCCGCCCTGGGCCCCACGGAAGACGAGTTGATTGGCATTAGCCTGGCGCGCTTGTGGCGCTCCACCTGCATCGCCTTTGACATGATCGCGGCCAGCGACGTATTGACTGCGGCAGAAAGGCTGTCGTTTCTGCGCAAGTTTGCGTTCGTGGCCGAAGTCGCCTCCACGCCGGATGCCTGGCCGGCGCCTGAAAGCGGCCTGGAGCGCGGCAATCCCAATTTCCACGCCGACTACTTCACGGCGAAAGGCATCAGCGCGGCGCTCTTGGCCGGTCATCCGAAGCAAGGCGAATGGCTGGACTATGCCGCGACCGAGGCGGTGCACTTCCTGCGCAACTACCACTTCCCCAGTGGCTGCGCCGGCGAAGCCGCCACCTATCAGTTCGTCAGCCTGGCATGCATGACGCTGTTGTCCATTGCGTTGCAGCACAGCGGGCGCGCCGATCTGTTCACGCTGGAGCCGTCGATGCAGCGTTCGTTCGATTTCCTGGCCGCCAGCCAGACGCCACGCGATCCGCGCAGCGGGTTCTGCATGTTGCCGACGGTGGGTCACGTGACCAGCTACGGCTGGTGCCAGTCACTGCAGGCGTGCTTTGCGTGGGCGGCCAAAGCGACGGCTATGAGCGACCCGGCATTCAGCCAGCGCATGATGGCGGCCTGGCGCCGGGCAGGCGCACCGCCGATCTCGCTGCACGAATTCCATAGCGATTCCATCTGGTGGCAGCCGGCCTGTCTGATCGACCGCGCACTGCCTGTCGCCCCCGACCCGGCGCAACAGCCCAGCCGGCTGCACGAAGGGTTGGGCGCCATCTTCCGCACCGGCCATCCAGGTGGCGGCGATGGCTATTTGCTGGTGAAGATGGGGCCCAGTCGCGGCCATTTTGACCCCGACGAAGGCTCGCTGATCTGGTACGCCTACGGCCAACCGCTGCTGCTCGACTTCGGCTGCCAGTACAACCCCAACATCGAGTGCGCCTGGCTGCACAATCGAGTGAGCATCGGTCACTGGAACGAGGATGGGGGCAATCATTTCCGCGTGCTGAATGCGTCGCTCGGTGCGCGCGTCGACTTTATCTGCGGCGAGATGGTCGTCAGCCGCCAATATCGCTGGGGCGAATGGCCCATCCGCGCGACCGATTTCGATTTCCGCCTGTCCGCCCAACGGCGCGTGATCACCCCTGTAACGTGGCGGCGCCAGGTGCTGTACGTCCACGCATGCGAGGCAGTGCTGCTGTTGGACGAGCTGGCGGGCGCGGAGCCGTCGGACTGGAACCTGCAGGTGTTGGCAGACGAGGCCCGCCTGACCACACACTCAGCGCATTTCACCGGACCATCGGGAGTCAACCTGGATGTTTACCTTGCGCAGCCGCAGGCGCCCGACCTGGCACTGAGCGCCTTCGAGCATCTCGGGTTCGACGAACCGCGGCTGCCCTTCTACTGGTGGAAGGCGGCGCAGTGGGCGGCGCCGGAGGGTGCCCGCTACGGCCCGCTGGGTGAACGCGCACTGACGTTCCGCGCGCGTGCCGCGCCCGGCCAGGGTTATCTCGCATTGCTGCCCGCCCATCGTGGCCACAGCCTCTGTCATCGCCTTGCCGGATGGCGCCGGTTTCGAGTGGAGCGATGGTGGCACGCAATGGCGGGTGACGCGCCACCCGGATCAAGGCGACATGGGATGGCGTGTGACGTGCCAGGGCGATGCCGAACACTGGAGCGAACAGGTGGGAACTCGATCCTGACCTGCTGCGTATAGGAACTGCCACATGCTATCTCTTCCCAACGGTTTTGCAGACGCGACCGACCCATCGGCCTGGATCAGCGCCGACCGCACCCTGGCCTGCCTGGGCCAAACGAGCGGCGGCGTGACCGAATTGCTGTTTCATGGCCCGCAGCCACAGGCGGGCAACACCTTCCTGCTGCGCGGCGAAGGCGCGCTCACCTGGGGCCTCGACGTGCGCTCGGGCAATGGTCGCCGGCACGTGCCACATCGCTTCGCCAACGTAACGCTCCACCCATTCGCGTGCGAGACCCGTTTCGTCGACGGTGGGTTGGCTGTGTCGACCTGGATCGGCCTGGTCGACAACGCGTTGCTGGTCGTGACGCGGCTGCGCAATGAGGGGCCGAGTCCGCTGAAGGTCCGGCTGCACGCAAGGCTGGATGCGAGCGCGCTGGCGACACAGGTGCACGGCCACCGGCAGTGGCACGGCCCGGCATACGTGGCAGGCGAAGGGCAAATCTGGGTGAGCGCGCACGATCAGCTCCACACGCTCGACTGGATCAACGTGCCGGGTTTCGCCGACGCATCGCTCGACACCCGCGTGCACGGCTGGTTGTTGCCAGCAGGTCCAGCCGGCTATGAGCCCACCGGCCAGTTCCATACGCTCGTCATGCCCGATACATCCCTGGCGCCCGGCGCTGAGACGGCGCCACAGGTGTTTATGTGGCTGTGTGGCGGCGACGAAGACGAAATGCGCGAGCGCGCCGGCCGGCTCATCGCGGGCTGGCCCGGTTTGGTGGAGACCCAGCAAACCCACTACACCCGTGTGGCAGAGCAATCGCCCAGGTTGCACATTCCAGGCCATGCAGGTCTGGAAGCGGCCTTTCGCCTGGCGCCCGGCTATGTGGAAGGTGCAAAGGTGAAAGGCACGGGGAGTATCCGCGCGTCGGCCGGCGGTGACTACTTCGTGTGGGGATGGGATGCGCTGATCAGCGCGCACGAGTTCTACCGCTGGGGCGATGCCGCCTCGATGGCCGCGATGGTGCGCTTCTTCGAGACCCACCGCGCCAGCGACGGCAGCATTCCGCACCGCTACGACAACCAACTGGGGGTGCTGCAGGCGACCGGCTACGACTTCAACACCCAGATCTTCATCTCGCTGGTGTATCACACCTACATCCAGACCCGCGACCGCTCCTGGTTGGCCGAACGCTATCCCCTCGTCCGCGAGTTGTTTCTGAAGATGGCTGATCAGACGGACGAACGCGGCCTGTTCGCCTGTCTCGGGATGTATCCCGATGCGCCGGAGAAATTGGGCCGCACGCCGGCGCACTACATTGCCGAGGAACAGGGCTTCTGGTACAGCGTGTGCCGCATGATGGAACGCATCGCGCGGCAACTGGGCGATATGAACCTGGCTGCGCGGGCAGCGGATATCGGCCAGCGCGTCCGGCATCACTTCCTGCCGCTTTTCTTCGATCCGCAGGCCGGCGCCATCACCGATTCGGTTGCGCCGGATGGCTCGCGCAACGGCACCTATCCCCTTTGGGCGCTGATGGTCGCCCATACGCCCGACGGGATCGAGCTGCTGCAGCCGCATTGGCAGGCGCTGGCTGACGACATCGAGTCACGGTTGATGACCGAACGTGGCATCAACATGGTGCCGGACGACGACCCATACTACGGCAGCGAAACCGTCACCAGTTCGTGCTGGTTCATGCATTTTGACGTCTACGCGCTACGCCTGTTGCGGCGCGCTGGAAGAGCCGCAGCGATCCTGCGCTGGCTTGACATGGCCGGCCGTTTGTTCGAGGAGTACCTGTGTGTGCCGGAACTGGTCAGGACCAGCCCGGAATGGGTGCGCGACGGGCGCCACCTGCAAGCCGGCCAGCGCTGGCAGATGTTTGCGACGATGGGGTGGTACCGCGCACTGGTTGAGGCTGTCGCCGGTGTGGAACACGACGCCGGCGGCCTGACGCTCATCCCGGCTGACCTGCCGCTCGACCTGTCCCTCGCAGGACACCACTTTGGCGCCAGCACCTGGGATGTGTCTGTCACCGGCCGCGGCGCATGGTGGGGCGACATGTCGGTGGATGGGCAGCCGGTGTCTGGCACGTACAAGCTGCCGGTCGATTGCGCCACGGTTGGGCATCACCGCTTGCTGTTGGCGCGCAGCACGGCGCCACCCAGCCAACCCATTCTGATGGCTGCCCCTGGCGCGGCGGTGATAAGCAGCGGCTATCGCGGCGACGTGCTGCAGGTACGTTTGACCGGCGACGGGCCCGCCAGCGTGCGCGTGTGGAGCCCGCGCCCGGCGACGTTGCGCTGGAACGGTGCCGTGATCTGCACTGGCGCGCACGACCACACATCCATGCAACTCGATCTGCGGGGAGATGGGCTTCTGGAAATACAACAAGAGGGGTGACCGGCCTTCGACGTCAGACGAACTGGAGCAGCACTGGAAGCTGGGCACGCATTCAATTCAGCTTGCACGGGACCGGTTGAGTGAACCCGCTACGCCAGCCGCAACGCTCTTTGCGCGAGCCGGTACCGGCGATCCACCCACGAAACTGATTGCTCCTGTAGCCGACCAACTCCCAGGCGAACGTGCCCCTTCCACCAAGCTTGCCCGAACTGGTGTACCATGTGCGCGTTCCGCTCATCCGATAGCCACCTGAGCCAATCTGGCCATCCAGGTCGACGTGATTATTCTCCTCATCGGTGTAACTGCCACGCACCCGTGAGCCTTCCTGTACCAGCGATGCATAATAAGGACCAGGGTTGACACGCTTGGACGACGTGAACGAACCACCCAGCTCCCATCGCCCACTAAAGCCACAGCCATCCGGCAACTGACCACCGCGCACGCCACACCATTGGCCATTCTTGCCATCGCCACTCAGCCATTGCCCATCGAAGCTTCGCCCGTCGCGGCTCATCTCCAGGGTAACGCGGTCATGAGGGTCCAGGCCGAACGTGCCTTCCAGGCGATTGCCTGTCACGCGACCCTGCAACGAGAGCCGCTGTGATGTGCCGTAGATGATGTACTCGCCTTCCACCGAGTTGCCGCGTTGTATGAGATCCAACGCCGCAAAGTTTGAATACCAGGTGCCGTCGAAGTCAGCGACAGCGGGCGTTGGCGTGACGGGTATCCTCGTTGGAGGTTTAGGTGTCGGCCTGGCTGTCGGCGTGGCGGATGAATCCGGCATGGCAATAGCCGCCTCCACATCCGGGATGGTTGGCACGGGCGAGCGAGCGGCCTGTTTAGATGGCTGTGATTCAGCGGTCGGCTCAGGGGTCAGAGAAGGCCGCGGTGAAGTCGCCGTAAGCTCAGGGGGTGCAGCAGCGGGCGAGAGCATCGAGAAGACGATCAGCGCCCCGGCTGCGGCGACGGCCAGTACGCCCAGGCTCATCGCCAGCGCGAGCCGCGACTTGCGCATCGCCGGAGCAGGATGCGTTGGTACGATGGCAGGGATAGATGCAGAGGTGACCGCAGCCGGTGTGATGGGTTGTTCCATCGGGGATGGAGCGGGTACGCTGGACGGCGTCATTGGCTCAGGTGCGACGGGCTCCGATGGGGGCGGCATCTCCACCGTCCCGGCTGCGAACAGTTGCTGTTGCCATTCCTCATCGCGATTCCACGCGGGTGTCACGCCAGAAACACGCAACTGTTGCAGGGTTTCTGCGCCATCGAACGGCCGTGCCTCCGGATCTTTGGCCAGCATACGCGCTAGCAGGTCGTCCAGGGCGGGGGGGATTTCGGGTCGAAGTGATGCCGCCCGTGTGCCAGGACGCACGTTCTTATAAGCCCGGCCGGTCAGCATCTCGATGAACACAAGCCCGAGCGAGTAAATGTCCGATGCGGGCGTGAGATAGGCTAATGTGCTGGCTTGCTCTGGGCTCATGTAAGCCGGCGTGCCGGGATGAGGCATGGCCGTGCTCAACTGCGAGCGCAGGCTCGGCCCGCCGGGCACTTGCGCCAGGCCAAGGTCCGCGACTTTGGCATGTCCCTCTGCGTCGAAGAGGATGTTGCTGGGCTTTAGGTCGCGATGCACCGCATCGCGGGCGTGCAATACGGCCAGGCCACTGGCAACGTCAAGACCGATGCCGACGGCTTCCTCCATCGGCATGAGTGCCCTGCTCTCCCGCTGCCGTGCCAGCCGCTCGGCCAGGCTGCCACCCGGCGCGTACTCCATCACCAGCATCAACATCTCCTCGCCCTGCACGATGAAGTCGTACACCTGGACGAGATTAGGGCTGTTGATCTGCGCACCCAGTTGTGCTTCGAATTCGAAGCGGCGGTGATAGTCGCCGAATTCGGTGCTTCCAACGCCGGGCGAGTGGCGGCGCAAGACCTTGAGTGCGCGTAGTTGCCTGAGTGCCAGGTGCCTGGCACGATACACCTCCGACGAAGCGCCTTTACCGACAAATGCCTCAACGCGGTACTTGCCATCAAGAATCGTCGTGCCTGGTTTTAGCAGCATAGTCACACTTTAACCGCGTACGCACAGCCGTTGTGCGCTCCAAATAACAGGTGCCCGCCATACAGCGCGAACCCGCCGAACACAGCCGCGGGCACACCATCCAACCCCGACCTGTCGGTTTGTGCATCGAAGTTCCATACGACCTGCTTCGTGACCTCGTCCAGGCAGATCACACAGCCCTGCGTGTCGCCGAAAACGACACGTCCTCGATTGACGAGTGGCGTCGTCGTAATGCTATTACGCCATGACACCTGCCAGCGCTCAGCGCCATCATCGGTGTTGAGCGCATGTAGTGTGCGACCCTGTGTGCCGAGGTAGAGTACGTTGCCAGCCAGATGCGGGGTGACACGGATGGGTTTGCCAGTGCGCGCGCGCCACACCTCGCGACCCGCCGCGTCCAACGCGATCACCTCGCCGCGATGGTTGGCAATGATCAGGCGCGCTCCATCACCTCTAAGAGCAATAGGCGCAGCATACAGCGCCGCACCCGCGTCGAACACCCGAAAGAGACCCGGCTGTTCTGCGTTAAAACGATAGAGCCCACCATCAAGTGCGCCGACAAGCACATCCCCCGAGGGCAGCATGACGGGCGTCGCGACGATGCGCGATGCCTGGCGCGCAGGTTGGTCACCCTTTTGCCTTTGTTCCGGCTCCGGGTCGCCAGGCCAGCGCACGCTCGGCCGCTCGCGCTTACAGTACTGGATCAGCCTCTCCAACTCACTACGCCGTGAGAAAAACAACACCAGCTCGCGCGCCTTGCTGCTCCTATTCTCCCCCGGCAAATCATCGTAGTCCACAGAAAGGTACAAGCATAGTGTTTTCAGTTCGTCGCTGGTAAAGGTGGCCGCGATGATCCGGTGAAGCGCAGTCAGATCGTTTGGTGCAGACCGTGGTTCCTGTGCAACGTGTATTGGCTGGACGCTGACCAGTTTCGATTGCACTTTCTCGGCGCGAACCACCCGGCCGCTGAGCAGGTCCAGACAGGCAATGACACCGACGCTTGTGCCTGCAAAAAGACGGCCGTTGCTCGGTAATGGTGGGGCGACGACGGCGCCCTCAACCTGGGTTGACCATAATTCGCGGCGGCTACTCAGGTCCAGGCAATACAACCATCCTTGCTGATCACCAAAATAAACACGTGCGCCTTCCAGCACTGCGCCGCCCTCAACGCCCGCTCCGACATCATGCCGCCAGATCTCGGCACCCGTTTCGGGATTGATGACGACGATTCCGCCGCATGAAGCACTGCGGCCACCATAGGTGAATACAGCATATGCGCCATTCGATCCATGCTCGATGGATGGGGTGCCCATGAGCGGGCTGCCAACGTCGGCGCGCCACACAAGTTCGGCGTTCAAAACCGGGGAGGCATGAATAGTGTCGGGCATTGCTACCGGTCCAGTGCCCCCACACCATCTGTCCCATGAACAGCGTAGAGGTATGAATAGGCGCGCAATGACGAAACCAAGGAGGCTATTAGAGATCATATAGGGTCCGCTGTCTCTTGTCAACTTTCTTAATGACACCGGCTGAGGTGTAACGAAATCGGTCACAGCGCCGACAGATCTAACAAGCAGGCGCTGAATGGTTCGGCGGTGAGTGCTACCAGCCATGCGGACCGCACGCCGTGGTGCAAACGGATACTCGTTCATTTGGAGGGCGTTGATTATGCTAAATGGGTTCACCATCTCAAAAGCATCGATGTCGAAGCTTGTCGTGCGCACCGGCATGCTCCTGGCCGCCGGCGTGGCGCTCGTGCTGTCCAGCGCGGGCGCGGGCGCCGCGGGCAAATGCCGGACGGTGAGCGGCTATTTCGACCTGCACCCGGTGACCGGCCCGGCGTGCACCTCATCCGTCGGCGTGTGTGCCGAAGGCGCGTTCAGAGGTGACATTCGAGGTGATTATGCGTCTACCTTCAGCAGCATCGTCACGACGGCAGACACGCCCACCACGTCCGTGATCCTGTTCACCGCCGACACGACGGCTCACGCTCGCGTGGGTTCCAGGGCAGGCGATCTGATCTTTAAGGAGAGCGGCGCGTACCACACGACGGGTGGCGACGAATTTGTGGAACTGTTCTCCATCGTCGGAGGCACTGGGGATTTCGCCGGGGCGTCCGGGGTCCTATCCTCCAGTGGAACATATGACCCGGTCACCGGTGGAGAGGCTGAGTATCACGGTAATATCTGCATCCCGTAATCGCTCGCACAACGGGCGGCGCCAGAAACGCGCCGCCCGTTGTGACGTCACATCAGGTGATCATTGAGGGTCATCGCCGCGCTGATGCTCAGCTTTCCAGCTTGCGAAGACGCGCAACAGCTCGCGCCTGGCTTGTGGTTCGATGGACGCTTCACTCAGCTTACCCGCGATGCGTATGGTCTGTCGGATCTGTTCCAGATAGTGCGGGCAGCCGGAGCATTGAGCAAGGTGCGCATCAAACCGCCTGCCATCTTCCGCCGGAAGCTTATCCTCCAGGTAGTCGGTCACCCACTCCACGAATTCCTTACAGGTGAGCTCGTCCACCCACTCACCGTTATAGAGCGTTTGTTTCCTAATGCTCATCGAAGTACTGCTCCAGTGCACGACGTACTTTCGAACGTGCGCGATGCAATAACACCCTCTGATTGGTCTCGCTGATGCCCAACATGTTACATACCTCTTCCGAGGCCATGCCCTCTATGTCGTGCAGCGTCATCACCTGGCGTTGCGCAGGCGGGAGCGCATCGATGGCACGCTGAACGCATCGGCGGACTTCATCCGAGAGGTATTGACTCTCCGGTGTGTTGCTCCATTCGTGTGGGTGGCTGTCGTCACGCCACCATCCATCACCCTTGAAACAGGTCGGATCCACAGCCGGCTCCAAATCGCCCTCAACGCTCTCTTGTGAGTCATAGAGGGCCGAGAATGGCACCGATCGACCCTCACGCCGGCCACGTGTTTTTGCCTGGTTTGCCAGGATACTAAAGATCCACGTCTTCAGCGAAGAGCGACCTTCAAACCGGTGGATGCCCCTTAACACGGCGATCCAAGTCTCCTGGGCAACCTCTTCGGCAACCGCCCGGTCCCGGACGTAGAGGGTGGCAACACGCACCATTGAGGCATGGTAACGATCCAGCAAGTGCGCAAAGGCATCGTCATCTCCGCTACGCAGCGCGTCGATGAGCGAACGATCCGGGGGAAATGCAGTCTGAACGTCCAATCTTCCACTCCCCTCCATGAAATGATCAACTGGTGACCCACTGATCCAATTGTAGCCTCAGCAGACAACCGGCATGAGATGGCGGGATGCCTTCCGAGCCGTTTATACTTCTCGACATGATCCGCGGCGCCTTGGGCTGCCAGGCAAAGGTTGGAGGTGTAGCGTGAACGAAAGTGAAAAGGGGCAGGTGAATCGCAGTGCGGCCGAGGTGTACGAAGAATTCTTTCTGCCCGCGCTATTTCAACAGTGGGCGAGTCAAGTAGCAGACGCGGCAGGCATCCAACCCGGCCAGCGGGTGCTCGACGTGGCATGTGGAACGGGCGTGCTTGCCCGCGCCGTTGCGGACCGTGTCGGACCATCCGGCGCAGTGATCGGCGTCGACTTGAATGATGGCATGCTGGCAGTGGCCCAACGGCAGGCGCAGCACATCGAATGGAGACAAGGCCGGGCTGAGGCGCTGCCCCTGGACAATGGTCAGTTTGACGCAGTCGTCAGCCAGTTTGGGTTGATGTTCTTCGAAGATCGCCGCGCCGCTCTCCAGGAGATGATGCGGGTGTTGCGGCCAGGCGGGCGGATGGCGGTGGCGGTGTGGGATTCGCTTGAGCGTACGCCAGGCTACGCGGCGATGACGGATTTGTTGCGGCAGCTCTTTGGAGAGCAGATCGCCGTAGCGCTGCATGCCCCATTCGTGTTGGGTGACACACAGGCGTTGCGCGACCTGTTCGCCGGGGCAGGCATTCCGAACGCTCAAATAACGACCCGCGATGGCACCGCACGCTTCCCTTCGATTCAATCGTGGGTCTACACCGATATCAAGGGTTGGACGCTCGCTGACATGATCGACGACGCGCAGTTTGAACGGTTGCTCCAGGAAGCCGGGCGCGCCCTCCAACCGTTCGTGACGGCGGATGGCACAGTCGCATTCAGCGCGCCTGCCCACATCGTCACCGCCACGAAATGACGACTTCACCACCTGTCGATCCTAGTGCGTTCCAGGCATTTGAACGTGATTGTTGCGCTGGAACGAAGCCATGAACCAGCGCACGCGATCCCACATCACAGACAGCAATCACAGGGTCTTATCCGCTTTTCTTAATGCCTCAATCACCTGATCGCACAAGGCAGGATTGATCCACACATCATCACGCCCTCTGAGCACACTGACAAGGATAATAGCCTCTTGTACGCCAAGATGGTCAGCTTTCACTGCGCCCACAACAATGCCAAGCGTGCCGCGCACCTCGATGCGCTTATTTTGCTGCGAAAAGACACCCTGTGCAGCGCGTCGGGCGTTATAGTCATCCATCAGCACGGCGTCAGCGTCCAACTCCAACGCCAGTTGAATGCACTCAAGCTCGCCTTGGCCCAGGTACGCGGCCATACCGCTGCTGACTTGCTGTGGGGCGCGGACTTCAATCACGCCCTCCGCAATAGCACGCTGAATTACCAGGGCATCGTCAGCGCGAAGTTGTTGACCGGCGATGACACCCTCGCGATACACAGCCGGTGGGATGACAACTCGATCGAACTCGGCAAGCAACAAGTCAAGACGGTTGAGCTTTGCGAGAACAATGAGAGGTGAGGTATCCGCAACGATGAGCATGGCTGAGCCAGGTCACAACTGTGCAGCCGCTTCGAGCGTGAGCGACGACGACTCCACCTTGGGCGTGATACTTCGTGCGCGCGCCGCGACAATCATTTCGCGCAACGTCACCCCTGCACGCTCCGCGGCATACGCCAGCGTACCTTCACCGCGCTGATATGCCTCCAATGCCTGCGCGATACGCCACTCGCGCAGTCCCAATTCCACCACGCGCTGGCGCGATGCGGGGTCAGCAGGCAGATGCTGCGCAAGTTCGTCTGGAAGGGTGAGCAATATATTCGTCATGACACGCTCCTTATTTCACCATTATATTAGTGATCTGAGCTTGACAAAAGAACTCGACGGCATAAACTAACAGCCAAGCGATGAAGCTCGCTGTCGCATCGCCATAACAGGCGTGCGAAAACTGTCGGAGCGACTAATAGCTTCTACCAGCGCTACTGGTGCGGTAGAAGCTATTTTTTTATGCCGATTGCAGGGTGTGATGAAACGTTCCAGCCAAGCGTAAGTCTGGTGGGTAGACCTACCGGTATTTTTTATGCCGATTGCAGGATGTGATGAAACGTTCCGGCCAAGCGCAAGTCTGGTGGGTAGACCTACCGGTATTTTTGTGACGATTGCAGCGTAAGATGAGACAGTTATTCGAACCATGGGCAGCGCCTGCGGCCTCCGGCCTGAGCCACGGCAACCCGCGCCAATATGCAGCCATCGCGACCACATTTTTGCGCTGGGTGCTGCTCGGTACGATCAGCGGCCTGCTGGCTGGGCCGGCCTCGGCCATCTTCCTGGTGACATTGCGCTGGGCCTCGCGCGTGCATAGCGAGAACCCATGGCTGCTGGCGCTGCTCCCCCTGGCAGGCGTCGCCATTTACCTGCTGTACTCGCATGTGGGCGGCGTGGCGGAGCGCGGGAATAACCTGTTGATCGAGGAAGTCCACCTGAACCGCCAGGATGTGCCGTTGCGCATGGCCCCCTTAAGCTTTCTCGCGCCCGTCATCACGCTGCTGTTCGGCGGCTCCATCGCCAGCGTCGGCACGGCGGTGCAGATGGGCGGAACGTTGGCGGACTGGCTGGCGCGCACACTACACCTGTCGAAGGAGGAACGGCGCGTGATGCTGATGGCCGGGCTGAGCGGCGGTTTCGGGTCCGTGATCAGCACGCCGCTCGCCGGCGCCATCTTCGGCATGGAAGTGCAGAGCGTGGGGCGCATCCGCTATGAAGGGATCGTGCCCTGCCTCACATCCTCCATCGTCGGGTACGCCATTGTCAGGACGCTCGGCGCCTACGGCAGCACCTACCCGCTACTCCCCGCGATGGAGGTCGATGCGCTGTTGCTGTTGAAGGTGACCCTCGCCGGTGTGGCGTTCGGTTTGTGCGGCCTGCTGTTCATCGAGTTCACCCACGCCACGAGTTTCATCCTCAATCGCATCGTGCGGCGACAGTTCTGGCTCAAACCGGTGCTGGGTGGCTGCGCCATCATTGCGCTGGCGTTGCTCCCCGGTGCCCAGGCCTACCTCGGGCTCAGCCAGCCGTTGCTTACGGCTGTGTGGGGCGGCGCATCCATCGCCACCTTTGCCTTTCTGTGGAAACTGATTTTCACAGGGCTGACGGTGGGCTCCGGGTTTAAAGGCGGCGAGATCACCCCGTTGTTCATCATGGGCGCGGCGCTGGGCTACGTGCTGGCCCAGCCACTGGGCGCCCCGCCACAGCTCCTGGCTGCCATTGGCTTCGCCGCCGTTTTCGCCGGCGCCTCCAACACCCCGCTCGCCTGCGCCGTCATGGCTGTCGAACTGTTCGGCAGTGGCGGCTTCGTCTACATGCTGGTCGGGACCGTGACCAGCTACATCTTCTCCGGCCACCGCAGCATCTACACCACCCAGCGCGTGGACACGCCCAAGTTCATATTCGAGGTGCCCCGCCGCTTCGCCGTGCGCGACATCATGACCCGCGCGCTGGCGACGGTGACGCCCCACACGCCCTTGCCGGAGGTGCTCTCCCTGCTGAAGCAGCGCCAGGTGAAATCCGTCATCGTGTTGAACGGGGTGGATGGGGCAGGCGAGCCTGTGCAGGGCATCGTCACGGCAGGCGACCTGTTTCGGCACGGCGGGCTGTCGCTGAGAAGCGACCTGAGCGCGACCCATCTGCACCTGGTGCTGGCCCAGGGGAAGGTCGCGCAGGATGTGATGACGCCCAACCCGGTCAGCGTGCGCGACAACGCCTCGTTGGACGAGGCGTCGCGCCTGATGACGCGCCAGCGCCTCAAGCGGCTGCCGGTCATCAACGACAGCAAGGAACTAGTGGGCGTCATCAGCCGCTCGGATATCCTGCGTTGTGTAGCGAGCGAGGCGCACATGCAGATCGACACGCCGCTACTGACGGCGATCGATCCCCAAGCGGACACATCACTCGTGCGCGGCTGGATGCGCACGAACGTCGCCAGCGCGAAACCCGACGATCCCTTTGCAGTCGTGCTCGAGCGGCTGGTCGCGGACTCGCTGCGCCGCGTCGTGGTCGTGGACGACGAGCAGCGCGTGGTCGGGATCATCATCGACGCCGACCTGCTGGACCGCATCAGCGGCCTATCCGGCGACGAGGTGAAGGTGGCCGTGCAACGCTGGCAGGCAGGCGATACCTCGGTAGCGCTTTCGTTGCGGGACGAGATCACCGCCAACGATCTGATGTCGCCAGTCGTCTACACGGTTTATGACGATACACGCCCCATTGATGTGATCCAGACCATGATCGAGCGCCGCGTGAAGCGATTGGTGGTGGTCGACCGGGAGAATCACCTGCTGGGCATGGTGGACCGCCAGGACATGCTACGCTCAATCACCAACGGCGGGGGATAAGATGGAAACGCAACTGCCGCACCTGACAGGTCTGGCGGCAACTCAGCAAGCTTCTTCAGAATATCAACAGGCGCGGGTGGACAGCCAGGCACTTCAAGAATGATTGCTTGCCTGATCTCATCCGGTCTGGCGTCGCCAGCCGTAACCGCATACGAATTCCTGAACACGCCGCCGTTCATGGCACAGTCACCGATGGCGATGATGAGCGGCTCCGGCATCGCCTCAAGCGTTAGCCGCGCTGCCTCGGTCAGGTTGCGCGTAAACGGCCCGGTCATCGCCAGTACATCAGCGTGGCGCGGCGATGCCTCAAACCTGATGCCGAAGCGCTCGATGTCATAGATCGGGTTGCTCAACGCGTTGAGTTCGAGTTCGCAGCCGTTGCACGAGCCGCAGTCCAGGTGGCGAATGAAGACCGAGCGCGGCTGATCTAACCTGGCGTCGGGCGGCGGAATGGAATACAGCGGCTTACGCACGATCACACCCAACAGACGCCGCACCAGCAACCAGATTAATGATGGCTTTTTTACAGGGGCTTTGTCCATATCGTCGCTTATCCTTTCCGCCACGGCTTATCCATCGTTCCCCGCATACGACAGGTTGAAGCTCTTATTGATCAGTGGGAAATCCGCCAATATATTCTCCCAACAGGGCGGCCCTGACGGATCGTATGCATCTCCCTCGTTACGCTTGCGGACGATGGCCAGTCGCATGGCCGGCCAGTTGAACACAGAGGGGTCGCGTACTTTGCAGCGGAAGATTGTGTCGCCCGGCCCTTTCATCACCCAATAGAAGATGTCGCCGCGCCAACCTTCGACATAGCCCAGGCCGAACTCGTAATTCTGAACGTGACGCAATGATTCCACCATTCGCCGCTCATACGCCGGCCGGCGTTGGGGTGATACCTCGGCATAAAAGGACGGCGACGACCTCATTCGATCCAGGAGCAAGCGAATGATATTGGCTGATGTCTCGACCTCGGCCACACGTATGACAAACCGCGCTAAGACATCGCCGATCAAATCACCATCAAACACAGGCATACCGCGGTTTGCCCACGGCTTCTGCAAGGCTTCAGGTATCGCGACCGTGGCACTGACCAATCGGCGCAGTTCCTCCATTGAGGCGTAAGCACCAAAGGGGAGTTTGAGCCGCAGATCGTGATCACACAACCCGGACGCGCGTGCCACCAGTCCCGTGGCGCCAAACTTCTCGGCCTCACACTTCGTCAGTTTCCCGGTCGTGATCATACGGTTGCGGCAGGCTGCCAGATCCATCACCATCTTGCCAAGACCCAGAAAAGTCCGTGTCACCTCAGTCACTGTAGACTTGATGGCATCCAGGTTAGGCACGCTGTTGAGCACCACCCCACCCGGGAAGTTGACCTTGCGCAGCAGGCGGTGACCGGTCAGGTCGGCGTTGAGTCGCACGATGCGTTCGCGCAGCACAGCAATGTCGGACGCCGCCAGGTCGAACGCCATATCCTGTGCCAGTGCGGACACGTCGGTGATATGGTTGTATATGCGTTCCAACTCAAGGAATAGGGCGCGCCATAGATGCACTGTTTCAGGCAATTCGATACTTGCCAGCGACTCCACAGCCTGGCAGTACGCCATCGAATGTGCAAAGGATGAATCACCGGACACGCGCTCAGCCAGTTCCCATCCAGTGTCGAGCGTGTAGCGTGTCTCAAACAGCTTTTCGATCCCTTTATGCTTGTAGCCGAGTACGAGATCGAGATCTTCGATCACTTCGCCGGCAACATGGAAGCGAAAATGCCCAGCCTCGATCACGCCGGCGTGGATCGGGCCGACGGGCAGATAGAACATGCCTGCAGGCAGGTGCTCGCGTCCGGGTGCATCGGGTTGCCGCGCAGCCTGAGAGTTGATCCTGGCCTTGAGCGCAGCCTGTGATTTATTAGCCCATAATGGGTGAAGCTCGTCGGGATATGGCGCGTGCAGGACAGCGCCACCGGTCATCATCCGGTCGAGCGGCGACACGCCGAACAGGTCAAACACTTCGCGTTCCAGGAGCTCGACACATGGAAACGTAGCCTGGATCGATGGGAAGCTGAAAGGTTGTCGCGAATCCTGTAACGCATATTCCAGGATCACCAGCTCCTGTTGCGCGGAGTGCAGGACATACCAGACCTTGAAGGCGTTGTCCTCAAGTTGCCGCTCGTCGGTGACGACCAGTGTGCATAGATGGTAGCTTTCCTGCTTCGCCCATTGACACAGCCGCACCAGGTCCTCGCCGTTTTCAAAGACGAAGTGTGTTTCGTTCGGTGCGCGCCGGGGCAACTCGGTAACGGCATTGGGTGCCCTGCACGTTTCACGGATGCCACTGTGAATACTCGCCATCGTTCACCCCTTGCCAGTCAGCACAATGGTGACGCCGTTGGAGATGAGTTGTGACAACGGCGGCCAGATCCATACGCCGAAGAGGATGACCACAGTGAGTAGTATCAGCAGCGGTGCCAGTTCCAGTACCGGCTCATGAAATGGACGTTCCGAACCACGGTGTATTTCAACACCTGTTGCCTTGTCATCCGCTGCCGGATAGTCAGCCTTGTGGAGAAGGACCTGTGCCAGATGCCTGACCAGGCCATAGAAGATCAATGTCGTCGATATCATGAACAATGCCACGGCGCCAAGCGTGACCCAATTCGGGATCGAACTGGCGTAGATCGGCGGCGGTTTGCTGGACGCTACCGGTAGCAGGACACGGCTGAGCGCCCCCCACAGGATGATGAGTTCACTCATGAAGATGTTGAATGGCGGTGTACCGACCAATGCCAGCCCGCCCAACGCCAGGATGCCCCCTGTGATAGGCATGCTGCGCAGCACACCTCGAATGTCAGTCTGCGCCACGCCAATGCGTTCGTAACGGCGTAGCACGTCGCCAAACGACAGGAACATCAACGACTTGGTGACGGCGTGGTTAAGTGTATGCAGAAGCGCGCCGAACAGCGCGATTTCGCCGCCGATGCCGATGCCGAATGTGATGATGCCCATGTGCTCCAGGCTGTGGTAGGCCAGCACGCGCTTGAATTTGTTGCTTTTCAGGATGAACGGCGTGGCGACCAGCAGCGACAACAGCCCCGCCACCAGCAGGGCGGTGGAGGTGAAGTCAGCGTTGCCGAGTTTGGCATTGGTCAGCGTATAGAAGCGTAGGATGGCATACAGCGCCGACTTCAACAGCACGCCAGACAGCAGTGCGCTGATGGGCGACGGCGCCTCGCCGTGTCCATCGGGCAGCCATGTGTGCATCGGCGCCAGACCCGCCTTGGTGCCATAGCCGACCACGATGAACAGAAACGACAGCGCCACGAAGTCCTTTGACAGCAAGCTCACGTGATCCATCAGGAACGTCCAGTTCATGATGGCGTTCGGGTCGGCTATTAGCACATCAGCAATCGGACCTTCCCGGAGTACAGCCAAGCCCTTGGCTGCATTGGCCAGGAACATGGTGCCAAGCAGCGCAAAGATGATGCCGGTGGATGTAATGATCAGGTACTTCCAGGCCGCCTCCCAGGACTCGCGCTTGTTATCAAAAGCGAACAGCACCGTGGATACGAGCGTAGTGGCTTCAATGGCGATCCACAGCAGAATCAGGTTATCGGCCAGCGGCACCAGCACCATCGTGAAATGGAACAGGTTCACCAGGGTATGAAAACCGGTTGGATTGCGGCGATTGCTGCGGGACGTGTCGTTCTGTTCTGTAGACTCAACGGTGATGCGACGCTCACGCCGGGGGAACCTGTCACGCAGGTAGGCAATCGAATTCCACGACGCCACAAACGCGATCAGATTGACAATCAGGATGAAATATATGCTGAGTGAGTCGACCAGTAATAAAGAGCCAACATCACCAAGCAATGGCAGGTTGATGCCTGGCTTCAGGGCGATCGCAGGCGCATTCACCGCCAACACACCTGAGAGCACCAGACACACACCCGACAAAACGACGCTTGCGTAGCCAAGCGCCCGCTCAAATGGTTCCCATCTCCGCCATCGAAAGATCAGACTGAGCGCGCCAAGCGCGCACACTACAAAGGGGATCGCTACTATCCCAATGACAAGACCAGTTGTCAGCTCGGGTTGTGTAACCATGCATCAGCCCTCCAATGTTGATTCGTCGGCTATCCTGGCCGAATCAATGGTGTTGGTGACCTGGCGCACTTTCGGCAGCAAGAAGATGAGAATGAACATGGTGATCAGGGTGTAGAAATAGAGACTGATCACGAAGAATTCGGCGGGCACCGGGATGGCGACGATCTTGACCACAGCCAGATACAGCCCCTGATCCATGAGCAGCAGCCCAATCACCTGCGAGATGATGTCTCGCTTCAGTACCATGTTGTACAAGCCAACCAGATGCAGGGTGAGGGACACACCTAACCCAACGCGTTCCAGTAGAAGATCCTTCACCTCTCCCTCAGGCGGCAAAACGAATGCTGCGATGAGGAAAGCCAGCAGCGCAAGCGCCAGAATCGCCAGGATGTCACGTGGCCGGGGCTGCGGCGTTGTGGCACGTTCTCGCCATATCCGTTCGGCCTGCATACTATCCTCTGCTGTCACCCGGAAAGACAGGCGCAGGCTTGACGATGACACGGTAGCGCGCACCAGCAGCATCCTGATCAAAATGACCAGCAGAATTGGCAGAATGACAACCAGGATAATGAGTCGGACGACGCCTGCATCCCCATTCGCGGCACGGATGATGGCCGTCGTTCCGGCCACAATCGCCAGCAGAAACGACTGGAGCCGATAAGCCGAAATGACAATTGACACCGAATCGGTGATCGTCAGGTACAGCGCCGTGCCCAGCATGACCACCTCAAGCACATTGACGATGTTAGACAACGGATTGAGTAGCTCGTTCATAGTTGAGCCCCCACAGTGGGCAACGCCGTCGTCAGAAACCCGTAGATGATGGCGACAACGCTCAGCGCGATAGCGACCAATGCCGGTATCAACACCGCTCGCAGGCGCAGTTTGGGCTGCCCCAGTTCCCATACCGCGAGAACGATGACGAGCGCCAGGACCTTGCCCACCAGCAATAGCACCGACAAGCCACCCGCCCTCCATCCTTCATCCGCCAATATGGATCCCGGCAGGGGAAGCACTGGCAAGAACAGATCGCCGAAGAGGACGAACAGGAAGGTCATCTTAATCATCTCAGCCCACTCGATCAGTGCCAGGTCACGCCCGGCGAATTCGAGCGTGATGGCCTTATTCGCCATGGTCAGCTCCAGGTGAGTGGCCGGGTTGTCTATGGGGATGCGACCACCCTCAAACAGAATCAAAAGCCCTAGCGACGCCGCCAGCAGAATGAAGTTGGGATGCTCAAGGAACAGCGCAAGACCTTCTGTCTGGCTCC
>JAMDDR010000076.1:0-1775 GCA_023488685.1 Chloroflexota bacterium
GCGTACCGGCAGTGGCTGCTCGACACGCTGCGTGAGACATGGCTGGTGTTCGAGACTGAATTTTCGCACGCCTGGGAGCGCCATGGCAACGGCGAGTGGCCCTCGCCCACGTTCCGCCGCAAGTACATGCGCCAGTTGTTGCAAGACAGCGCCGGTTTCGGCGCGGCCGAGATCATACGGCGCACCATCGGCCTGGCGCACGCGGCCGATATCGACGGCATCCCCGACGGCAATGCGCGCGCGGTGGCGGAGAGCCTGGCCTTGAACATCGCGCGGGCATGGTTGTTCGAACGGCACCACCTCAGTTCGATCGGCGAGTTGGCGCAATTAACACAATCCGCCCGACCCGGTTATCCATTTCCATAGAGGTCATCCATGAGCACCTATCACAGCATCGAGTGGCGCGATCCACGGCATGCGTGACCACGCCCGGACAGGCCGCGCCTGATCGTGCGCTGTTCGCCATATACGCCGAACTTTTGAGCACTTTTTGCGTTTCACTTTAGGACTTTTTGAGTTTAAAACGTTATTCTAAATAGCGGGGGGCTATCTGTGTGGTCTTATTGAATAGTAATGGTTTGAAGCATAAAGGGGATTGGAATTGGAGGTGTAACGATGGGTATTTTGACATGGATCGTCGTGGGGTTGATTGCAGGTTGGTTGGCCGGTCTGGTGATGAAAGGCGGCGGCTATGGGGTGATCGGCGATATCGTCCTGGGTATCGTGGGCGCATTGGTGGGGGGCTTCCTGGCTTCGGCCGTGTTCGGGATACCAGACGCCATCAGCGGTTTTAACCTCACTACTTTAATAGTCGCCTTCATCGGCGCGGTCATCGTCGTGGCGATTGTGCGCGCGTTAGGCGGCCAGCGTGTGGCCGGATAGCACCAATCCTGTGAACTGGGAGCCTTGTGGCTCCCAGCCAACGTTCTCTTCTCACCGAATGCCTGGTCATGAGGCGTCATCACACCCTGGCTGCCCAACCTTCCTCAATCCGGGAAACGTAGCGGTCTCCTTCGACCATCTCGGAAACTTAAAATGATTGATCAACTAAAACGGGCCGAATTGACCGAGCTCAGTTTTTCTGTCTTGATGGCACTCCTGTGGGTCCAGTTGGCAGCCAACCTGTTGCAGAAGCAATCCAGAGAGGATACAAGGTCGGGGAATGACATGACGGTTGCACCGTCACTCGAGGACAAACGTTATCAACACGAAGTAAATGGCATCGTGACGGCATTGCAGACCGCACCGCGCCCCATGTACGTGAACGTGTGGGAACAGCAGCTCCTGCCTGCCACGCGCCTGCTTGACCAGGTGGGCAGGCAGATGGACCTCATCCTGACGGAGGGGCGTGACGATCTCGCGTCCGAAACCCTGGCACTCCTTGACACTGCCCACAACAAACTACAGCACACCGCCGGGGTTCTCTCGCGCACGATCAACCCAGATTTACCCAAAGGCAACGGTATGACGCTGGCGGTTTTGTTCCTGAGGGAGCTGGCTGCGTCAGCGTTCTGAGCTCTCAGCCCTCACCCCAACCCTCTCCCAAAGGGGAGCGGAGGCAGACCTTCACGCCGCGCCGATCCTGTCCCAAAGGGAGAGGGAGCCGCGGGCACAACTCCGCTCAGCGGAGGTATCGCGTGTTGCACACTCCCCCCACATGAAGCAGTCATCGCGTGCAACACTGCCTATTCCGCACAAGAGGAGTGAGCACACGCTCCTCCCTCTCCCTCTGGGAGAGCACCGGTCTGCGCGCATCTCCCTCGCCCCCTGGGAGA
>JAMDDR010000076.1:1785-4125 GCA_023488685.1 Chloroflexota bacterium
TGTGGCCATTGCTGCGCGGCGCCTTGCTCACCTGGTGAACGACGCCGCCATTGCCGTTTCCCAGCCCGTTCACCGGCCCAAACGAAGGCATCTGCTTGCCGAGTTCAACAGCGCTCAACTGCCGGCGCAACGCCTCTGTCTTCGCATGTTCGTCGTGCAGTTCGCGCTGGTAGCGAGCGCGCTGCGCGGCAACCCTGTCCGCTTCCACCCACAACTGCGCGCGCAGGCGCACGTTCTCATCTGCCAGCGCCGCCAGCCGCTGCGCCTCCGAGCGGGTCCGGCGCACATACACGAAGATGAAGGCGGGGCATACTGCCAGCAGGGCCAGCAGCAACCATGGCGCCAACGAGCCATCCAGCGGCGGTTCGGGCGCGCCACCCTGCGGCAAATCGCCGGATGAAGGGCCGGCACTTCCAGCCACCCCAGCCGCCAACGGGACGGGCAGCACTTGACCCGGTGTGATCGCCTGGGTGGCTTGGGTACATGCGACGACCGGCGCGGATGCCGGCGCATTCGCAACGGATTGCCCCTGCAGAAAAACGATCGTCCGGCTGTATTCGCTGTTTTGCGCGACGAGTGCCTGTATCTGGTGCTCCTGTCCCAGGATCACCTGATCCTTGGCGGTGAGTTGGCTGCTCAACGCGCCAATCTGGCTATCCTTCTGGGCCAGTGCCACCTCCGCGCTAGCCTGTTCCGCAAGCGCTCGCTCGTGTTCCTTGGACAGCGATTCCAGCTCCACGAATACCACTGCGGTGATTCCGACGGCCAGGACGAATCCCAGTAACGCCCAACGGGCCGAGCTTTCCTGGTGCACCTGTAATCATCTCGCACCTCCCTGTTGATCAACGATGGACACTTCCGTTGGGAGGCCCGCTCATGGAGCGACCCGCTCTTGGAGCGACCTCCTCCCGGAGGCAACCATCACTTGACGATCGTTCGGTTCGAGTGCGATGAGAGTAACAACTTACGCCTGATAACGATGGAGATTCTTCGCTGTCAGAATCTGATCTTTGTGATCTAATCACAAAAATATCACAGAATACCTCGCTTGTCAATATCCCAGATTCTGTGATATACTCACTTGACAGATCAGCAAAAAGCGCTCACAATCACAAAACGCCGTTGGTTTTGCCCATGCTGGTAGTCTGGTAGTGAGAGAGTCCCGTATGGAGAATCCGCTTCGGTATTCGCCCGAGGGTCCGGATGAGGTATCCGCCGCGCGAGAGCTACAAGCGCTGGCTCGCGCCGCCCATCCCAGAATCAGCGACAGCGTGTGGCGCATCTCGTCCACGGCAGCCGGCACCCTGGCGAACTGGCAGGTCCCCGTGGCTGTGGCAGCGGCAGCATTGCTGGCGCCGTTGCTTAGCCACCGGCTGATGGAACGGGCTGCGTTGCTCCACAAAGTGTCGCTGCCCACTATCGAGCTGGCGGAGCAGTTGGTGGCGTGGCACGCATCTGCGTCCAGGCCGCCCGCGGACCCTCTGCAGGATAGCACCGTGACACAGTACGGCGCAGCGCTGCGCCACCTCTTCCGACAAGCTTATCTGGACCTGCCGGGCATGCCCTGGATCCTGTTGCTGATGGCCGATCACGACGCACGCCTGTACCAGTATCCTGCCGGCGAACACCTTGCCCAATCACTGGCGGCACAAACTGAGAAGGTGTTTGTGCCGCTGGCTGAGATGCTGGGCATGTGGCAATTGCGGCGCAAGTGGCTGGACCAGATCTGGCGTGTGCTCCATCCCGAGGAATTTAGGGAGATGGACCGCTGGCTGGGGCCACCGGGGTATTACACCGAGGCGGGCTTTAGCGCGATAGCGAGCGCGGTAGCCAATGGACCAGCAACGGCCACAGGTGCAGACGGCGCTGCCCCATCCAGGAACCCGTTTCTGCAGGATAAGGCGCAGGCTTATTTCAAGCTGAAGGAAGCGCTGGAGCAGAGCGCCAGGCAGGCTGGTTTATCGGCTGGGCTGAAGATATCCCCCATCGTGACGTTGCCCGGCTCCACGCTGCACCACTGCAAACAGTTGGGCAAGCCCAAGGATGAACTGGTCAGCCGGCTGAACATGCAGATCACCTGCGCGTCGGAGCAGGATTGTTACCTGGCCCTGGGCCTGGTGCACGCATTGGGCAAGCCCGTCACGCAGCGCTACAGGGAGCGGTTCGACGACTACATCGCCCTGCCGCAGCCCAGCGGCTATCGCGCCCTGCACACCGCCATCGTGTACCAGGGCTTCAGGCCGGCCGTGGACAGCACCGAACAAATCCTGGTCGAGTTGCGCATCCACACTGCAAAGATGGATCGGCTCAACGAGTGGGGGTTGGTGGAGGCCGCTCACC
>JAMDDR010000445.1 GCA_023488685.1 Chloroflexota bacterium
ACATCAACTTGATCTCGCATAAGGTGCTGCCCAAATGGAACTACACGATCAAGCCACATGCGTCAACTGGTCGGAAATGAACAAGTTATTTTTGGACGAAGCCTAAGTGATGGTAAACGGGTTGCGGATTGGCCGGATCGCGCGAGTGCACGAGTGAAGTTTCTCCTAGAGAGAGGAGGAACGACAAGGCCGATGGACTATCTCAGTGCTCCGACACTTCATTGTCCGATTGTCTCCAGGAAAGTGCGCGACGTGTTGGAGCGTTGTAGCATCCAAGGTGTTCAGATGTTACCGCTTGAAGTGGTTCACGAGCACAACCATAAGCCACTCGGTACGTATTACGTGCTCAACGTAATCGTTACAAAGAGAGCCTTGGATTATGAGCACACTCGTTGGATTGGCGAACCATGTACTGAGGATAATCCTGAAGCAGCATTTCTCATCTTTGTGCCTGCCTTAAGGATGGATCGCACAGACGGGGCCGACATCTTCCATCTAGATATAGTTGGTAAGACACGAGGGATCTACGTGTCGCACAGGTTCAAGGAGTGTCTTAATGCAGCAAATGCAGCAGATGGGTTCAGCTTCAAGCCTGCCAAGGTTTACTAAGCTCTTTCACGAAAACGAAAAGAGACGGCGCTGCGGGTGGGCAGCCCGTCTCTCCCCGACTACCAGGCTCTGTTGCAGTTCACCAGAATCTCAAGGTGACGTGAGGCGCACCAGCCCGGCACGCAGCGCCGCCAGCGTGTCCAGTTGCTGCTCGTTCAACACCCCCGCTGTGCGTAAGCTGTCCGCCAATGCTATCAACTGCCCCGGTGTGAGCACTTTGACCAGTGTATTGCCCAGTCTCAGGTTGTGTGCGGCAGATAACATCGATCGCGGCTGGGGCGGGCAGTGAACTCCTAGGCTGGAGCAGTGCCTTGCGCGTCGTGGTGGGTCAGGATGCTCTCGCCGCTGCCTACGATGGCAACGGCAACATGACGCAGCGGGTGGAGGTGGTGGGCGGCCAGAGCAGCACCTACCTGCAGGGCTGGGACGTCGAGAACCGGCTGATCGCCATCACCAACACGGCCAGTGGGCAGGTGACGACGTACAGCTACAACGCCAGTGGGCAGCGGGTGAAGCGCGTGGACGCCGGCGGCACGCTGGTGACGCTGGGGGCGCACTTCGAGCAACTGCGGGTGGGGGCGGCAGTGACCCACACCAGCTACTACTACTTCGGCGACCAGCGTGTGGCCATGCGCCAGACGAACGTGGGCACGGGCGTCTCGACGGTCTATTGGTTGCACGGCGACCACCTCGGCTCTGCCAGCCTGACGACGACCAGCAGTGGGGCCGTCGTGCCGAACAGCGTGACGCGCTACAAGCCGTTCGGCGAGATCCGCTATCCCAGTTCGGGCAGCAGCAGCCTGCCGACCGACCGCACGTTCACGGGTCAACGCAGCGAAAAGGCCAGCTTCGCCGGCAGCCTGATGGACTACGGCGCGCGGTTCTATTCGCCGCTCTTGGGCCGGTTCCTCTCCGCAGACAGCCTCGTGCCGCAGCCAGGTGATCCACAGAGCCTCAACAGGTACTCGTATGTGCTGGGGAATCCGCTCAAGTACACCGACCCCACCGGCCACAGTTGCCGGGATCCAGGTGCAAGTGAGGATGAGTGCCAGACCTCGGGGGGTGGTGGCGCTGGTGTCGGTGGATATGTGAGTGGCGGTACAGGCAGAGTTCCGCCTTCCAGCAGTCAAGCTAATATTGATGGCCCGTTCAAGCGCGCCTTGAGATGGATATGTGCGAAGTGTGCCGAGTTTGTTGACCAACTAGAATCATCGTTATCGAATTCAACTCGCTCAGGCGGTGGGAGTTTCAGACCCGGCTATTGGAAGAGGTATAACGAGGTTATCAACGATTCAACTGTTGTGGAACAATGCCACGACACAGCCTGCGTGGCAGCCTCCGGCGAGATGCTAGCCAAAGCTCACGGAGTTTCGAATGTTAGTCAAAATAACCTCGTAAATACTCTATCGCCCAAAGGTGAGAAGAATTTTGTGGGCAACTCATCTACTTTGGCAGATGAGTTGAACAAGGCTGGTCCTGACGGTGGCTGGCAGGGCGGATATCTGCAAGAAGATCCGTCTATAGAAACGGTGCAACAACTTAGTCGGAACGGCGCTTGGGCCGCTGAAATGAAGACACAAGGCTCTGTCAATCACATGATTGTCGTAGATGGAATCGAGGGCAACATGGTCCGTATTCGCGATCCATGGCAAGGATCAAGCTATCTCATGACCACAAGCGACCTGCTGGCAAATCTTCTAGGTGGGGTATGGCACGGAAACTGATATCGTTACCAGCTAAGCTGATGTCTATTGAGTTGGAAGATGGCGGAACTACGCTGCGATTCACCATTCTTATCGGTGTAGAACAACGTGAGTTCACAGCCACAGCCACCACCGAGATGCTCGGAGAGAGCCATATTGGGCTTCTGCACCCAGATGAAGCCTTTCAACGCACATTCTGCCGGAATGCGGACTTGCTCAACAAGGTAATCCGGATACTTGGGCGCGTGAGCAGGGGCCAACAGGTGGATCTACCAATGGACCTTGGATATTACCAAACTGAGTGTGAGAACACGTAGCGGCAAGCGACGTGGTGCGCAAGCTTGTAGTCACGGGACTCTCGAACGGCGCGACATTCGTGTATGACGGCAACGGCAACATGACGCAGCGCGTGGAGCTGGTGGGGAGCCAGCGATTCACCTACACGCAAGGGTGGGACGTCGAGAACCGGCTGATCGCCATCACCAACACGGCCAGTGGGCAGGTGACGACATACGCCTACAACGCCAGTGGCCAACGGGTGAATGTCGTTGGCATGTCGGGGCACACTATGAGCAACTTTATGAACGCAAGTTCATTAATCAGTTGGAAGAATGGTTGGCTCCAGGACAGGCGTGCGTGGAGCGGCTGGAAACGGCGCTCCCGACCAGAGCCTCCCTTCGTTTGCTTGGCGGCCCTTGGTGGTTAGCTTGGTTGTCAGTTGTCAGATGTCAGTAGGGCCTGACGACCGGTTGTCAGCCCGTTTTGACAACTGACAACTGACAACTGTTGTCACAAGTGGCCTGACAACTGCTGACAACCGGGCATAAGGCCGTGCCGCCCAGGTCGTGCGGGTGCCCGTATGACTTCACGCGTCTTGATCTCGCTGGCGCCTTCCAACTCGGCCAACGCCGCACTCCAACGCCCCGGGGCATTACGATAATGGGGTCAATCGGCACCCTCCCCTACGGCTCCTAGCCGAAGGATTTGTTTCCGCTCCAGCGGGAGTGATTGAGATGATAGAGCGCGGGGACCATTAACCTAACTATTGCGCAATCAGAGCGCAAATCGCATCCGACCTCTGAAAACGAGCACTTTCGAGTAGTGAAAAAAGCGGTTGTACCGGCACAGCGGATTGATAAAGTCGTCCCTTCCGGCTCCAGATGCGGTTTTGAGCGCGCAAATAGAGCAAATTGGGCCTTCAAGGGCGTTTTTGATCCAATCATCAACTGCAAGAAGTGACAATTTTCCGACCGCGCAGCCGATTTGCCTTCTGGTTGCGCAATACTTAGGTTAAATCCCGAGGACGGACCGTATCTCCTTCTTCCTTTCCGCGAACGCGGGCCAGCTTTCCATCTCCCACGTGCGCGGGCGTGGCAGGTCGATCGTAATCACGCCGGCGACCTGGCCGGGACGTGGGGTGCAGACGACGACCCGGTCGGCCAGGAAGACGGCTTCACGAATGCTGTGGGTGACCATCACGCTGGTGGTATGGGTCGCGCGCCAGATGTGCTCCAACGATGCCGTCAGGCTCTCGCGCGTGAGTGCGTCGAGCGCCCCGAACGGCTCGTCGAGCAGCAACACCGGCGGCTGTGTGACCAGCGCGCGTGCCAGTGCCGCGCGTTGCGCCATGCCGCCGCTCAGCTCGCGCGGGTAGGCATTTTCAAAGCCGCGCAACCCGACCAGTGAGATGAGATTAGAGATGAGAGATTGGGGATTATGTCGGTCGTGAGATTGGGGACTGGAACTGGTGTCACCGGCAGAATCTCCCATCTCGCCCGGTACTCCGGGCCGCAATCCCCAATCTCTCTTCCTCAGCTCGAACGGCAGGTGGATATTGTTCTCCACATTGCGCCACGGTAGCAGAGCCGGCTCCTGGAACAGGATACCGACGTGTTGGGACGGGCGCGTGACCCGCTCGCCATCCAGGACAACATCCCCGCTCGTCGGATTGAGCAGGCCGGCCAGCACGCGCAGGAACGTGCTCTTGCCGCAGCCGCTCGTCCCGACGATGGCGACGAACTCGCCGCGTTCGATCTGCAACGAGAAGCGTCGCAACGCCTCGACCCCATTGGGGTAGATGACGCTGATTGCGTCGGCAGTGATTATTGGCATACGATTACGGTAAAAACTCGTTCGTATAAAACGTATTGACGTCCTGCTTCTGCTGCACCTGGCCTGTGGTGAGCAGCGCATCCTGCGTGTTCTCCCACGCGACGGCGCTGGATTCGCCGGGCTTGCCGCCTTGCATCACCTCAATCGTTTTGAGCAGCACCTGCTTCTGGATCGGATCATCTGCCTTCAGCCCTTCCACGTACTTGGTGCTGATCTGCATCGCCGCGTCGGGATCCTTGATCGTATCGGCGATGCCCTTGAGCAGCGCGTTGATCATGCCGCGCACCAGTTGTGGGTTGTCCTTGATCGTCTTTTCGTTGGTCATCAGACCGTTGGCAACCATGTCCACGGCGTCTGACACGGCGAACACGTTCACCGGTTGCCCGTTCTGCTCCAGCACGATCGGCTCGTTGTTGGTATAGCCGACCGCGACGTCCACCTGGCCGGCTTGCAGCGCGGCCACCTGCGTAAACCCAATTTCCTGTTGCTGTACGTCGTTCTCGGTCAGGCCGTTCGCCTTCAAAAAGGCGCGCCAGCCGACGTAGGCCGCGCCGAAGAAGCCGGGTAGCCCGACCTTTTTGCCCTTCAAATCCTGGGGGGTGTTGATGCCGCTCGTTTTAAGGCTGATGACCCCAATGGGGAACTTCTTGTACCATTGCAGCACGTACTTCACAGGCAGACCCTGCGCGCGCGCCAGCACGACCTGTTCGCCGCTCACCACCGCGAACGGGATCTCGCCCGCGCCCACCAGCTTGACGCCGTCGGTCTCGAACTTGTAGTCGAATTCGATCTCGATGCCCTCGGCGGCAAAGTAACCGCGTTCGACCGCGATGTAATAAGGCGCGTACTGCACGTTGGCGACATAGCCCATCGGCAGGCGCACCCTGGTCTTGCTGGCGACGGGCGCCGCAACAGGTATGGCACTGCACGCCGTGATGGTCAATAACACGATGCTGATGAAGAGATATCGTTTGTTCATGATAGCATTCCTTTTATTGCTTACGAGTGGTTATTTCGCTTAACGAACCAGTGCTTTTTCGAGCAGCCGGATGCTCCCGTAGATGCACAGCGCTGTGACGACGGTCGTCACGATCCCCGCGAGCACCAGGGGTGTGTCATACAAGCCCCGGCCCTGGTTGATGACAAAGCCCAGCCCACGATCGGTGCCCAAAAACTCGGCGGCCAGCGCGCCGATCATCGACAGGGTGCCGCCGACGCGCAGACCCGCCAGCACCATTGGCAGCGCGGCGGGCAATTCCAGCTTGCTGAACGTGTCACGGCGCGAGGCGTTCAGCGATCTGAACAGGTCGCGCAACTGCGGCTGGATGCTGCGCAGGCCGACGATGACGTTGATCGTAATGGGGAAGAACACCACGATGGCGCACAGGAAGATCTTCGCGCCAGGGCCGTTGCCAAACCAGATCAACAGGAGCGGGGCGATGGCGATGAACGGCACGCCCTGTGATGCGACGATGAAGGGCGACAGCAGACGATCGGCGATGTGCGACTTGGCGATGGGGTAGCCGGTGATGAAGCCCAGCAGCGCGCCGAGGATCAACCCTGGGATGGCTTCGGAGAGGGTCACCGCCGTGTGTGCGATCAGCGTCCCATCGGCCAGCTTCTCTGCCAGGCGGGCGGCGACCAGCGCGGGGCCGGGCAGAATGAAGGGTGGGTAGCGCAGGCTGGCCAGGTGCCAGATCAGCACGAATACGCCGAACGTCGCAAATGGCGCCAGCCGTAACGCCCAGGCGCTCAGCCGGACACGTGGCTCACGGTGAGTTGGCACGCCGCCCGGCGGGTGTTCGATTCGATTTGCTCGCTTGATGATCGCGGTATTCCGCAGGAATGCTGACATGAAAACAGCCCCTTCGTTTACCTTCGGGGCCGTAAAACCATGCGTCAAGCGTCAGCAATCCGAAGGATCGGCCGTCTGCTTGTGGCAAACGTCTGGCGCCTCACGTTGCGTTTTTGATCTTCTTTACATCCGGACTGTAACCGTCGGCTCCGGTATCTCACCGGATCGTGCGCGCCTCTCAACGCGCTCGTGGGCTGTGCGGCGGGCAACTTTATGCTGATCGCCGTACCACCGATCGGGAATTTCACCCTGCCCCGAAGATCAACCGATTTTAGATTTGGGATTTTGGATTGGAATTTTGGATTACCGATCCAGTTTGACCTTTACCTCATCACCCTCAATTTTAACTTCATAGATTGGAATTGGATATGGTGCCGGGAAAGTGGGTTTGCCGGTGAACAGATCGAACCGCGCGCCGTGGCGCGGGCAAATGACACAATGGCCCTCAATGTCGCCTTCGGCCAGCGGCCCATCGTCGTGCGTGCACACGTCGCCGAATGCGACGATCGTGTCTTGCAGGCGGGTGAGGGCCACCGGCGTATCGTCGATGTTCAGCGCCAGGATTTCACCCTCTTTCACCTCATCCACTTTCGCCGCGTATACGAAGTCAGGCACAGTTGTGTCCACCATTGTGAAAATTTGAACGTTCGTGTTCGGTGTGATTATAACAACTGCCCCTGAGTTCGGTCGCGCTATGGCTTCTCGATGGGCAACCCGACACTGTTGCCCCACTCGGTCCAACTGCCGTCGTAATTCTTCACATTCTTAAAGCCAAGCAGGTTCGTCAGCACGAACCAGGTGTGTGAGCTGCGTTCGCCAATGCGGCAGTACACGATCACGTCCTGGTCGTCGCGGACGCCTTTGTTAGCGTAGAGGGCTTTCAGTTCCTCGTACGACTTGAACGTTCCGTCCTCTCGCACCGCCTGTGCCCACGGGATACTGTGCGCGCCGGGGATATGGCCGCCGCGCAAGGCGCCTTCGTTGGGATAGTCGGGCATGTGTAGCCGCTCGCCGGTGAATTCCTGCGGGCTGCGCACGTCCACCAACACGCCGTTCTTGCGCGCGTGATTGAGTACCTGGTCGCGGAACGCCCTGATTTTTGAATCATCGCGATCGGACGCGTGATAGCTGGTCTTAGGGTAGGCAGGAACCTCACGTGTCGTAGGGCGGCCTTCGTCGATCCACTTCTTGCGCCCGCCGTCCAGCACTTTGGCATTGGTGTGCCCGAAGAGATTAAAAACCCAATAGGCGTAACAGGCCCACCAATTGTTCTTGTCGCCGTAGAAGATCACGGTCGTGTCGTTGGCGATGCCCTTGCGGCTCATTAAATCGACAAACTGCTGCGGATTGATGTAATCACGCACCGTCTGGTCATTCAGATCCTGCACCCAGTCGACCTTCTGCGCCCCGGGGATGTGCCCGGTATCGTAGAGCAGTTGATCTTCGTCTGATTCGATCACACGCACGTTTGCATCGTTCAAGTGCGCGGCGAGCCATTCCGTGCTTACCAATGCATCGGGATTCACGTAACCGGTTGTGCCCATCTTTTCAAACTCCTACACTCTCCAACACTTTCCAACACTTTCTGTGATAATTTAGACGATACAGATGAGTGAAATTATACTGCTTGAATCGCTGTATTTGCCTTCTACCCGGTGGGGGGAATAAGGCTGTCTTCAGCAAAATCTTCGAGTGCGCAGGCGATGGCTTGCTCATACGTCATGGCTTGCCCCTCGGCCCAGGCGGTGGCGTACCAGGCTGGGTCGAGCTGTTCACGCAGCAGTGCCAGGTTGCGCGTATATGAAGCCGCGTCCGGCGAGAGCAATTGCATTTCACGCGCCGCCAGCAACGCCTTTGCTGCGCCGAACAAGGTTACGGCCCGGCGTAGCCCGGCGGGGCCGGCGCGGGCGATGCTGACGCAGCCGATGGCGACCAACGCGGCGATCACGCCACGCTCGTCTCGCAACTCCTGGTTGAGGGTCAGACTTTCCTTGCACAGCGCGGTCGCCTGCAGAGGGTCGCCATCGTGCAGCGCCGCGTACCCCAGCATGCGCAACAGAAAGGGTGGCTGCCAGCGGTCGCCCATCTCACGGAACAGCGCCAATGCTTCCGAGCAGAGTGTTTTGAGTTGCGGATAATCTCCCTGTTGCATCGACTGACCGGTGAGCTTTGCCAGCACGAAGGCAATATTCGGTTTATCTCCCAGCTCCCGGGCGAGCGGCAGGCTCTTCTCATACAGCACTCGCGCGCCGGTGTAGTCGCCCTGGGCGTTGGAAACGTCGCCGAGGCCCCACAGGCAGAAGGCGGTGCTCCACTTGTCGCCGATCCTGTCGCTGATGGCCAGGCTCTCCTCGAACAACGCGCGTGTCGCCGTATAGTCGCCCAGGTAGCCAAGCACGCACGCCAGCCCCGCCAGCGACATGGCAGTGCCCCATGGGTCGCCCAATTCGCGATACAGGGCGATGCTCTCTTCCAATAACGAGCGCGCGCGCGCCTGGTTCCCCTGGTACCAACAACAGTTGCCCAGCCCGTGCAGCGCGTATGCGAGGCTGGCCCTGTCGTTGCTGGCCTGGCTGATGGAGACGCTTTCTTCGAACAGGGCATATGCCAGTGTGTAATTCGCCTGGTAATAGGCGAGCAGACCTGCGGCGCTGAGCGGTTTTGCGCGCAGTGATGGGCTTGCCAGCCCCTGGGAGCGCGCCAGCACGTCGCGCAGTCGCTCCAATCCCTCGGTCAGGTGCCCGCGCACGCGCCAGAACCAGCCCAACGCCCCGGCCAATCGGATCTCGGCTTCGATGGCGGCGCCGCCATGCTGCCTGGCCCAATCCAGTGCTGCGCGCAAGTTGTCGTGCTCGGCCTCCAGCCGGTCCAGCCATGCAATCTGGTCGGGACCGTGCAGGTTGGGTTCGACCGCTTCGGCCCAGGCCAGGTAATGGGTCAGGTGACGGTGATGCACGCGTTCGAACTCCCCGCACTCGACCAGCCTGTCGCGCGCATATTCGCGGATCGTCCCGAGCATGCTAAAGCGCGGCTCGGCCGCGTCTTCCTCTGCCAGCGTCACGCGCAGCAGACTTTTGTCTGCGAGTGAGCGCAACCCCTGTTGAATCTCCAGCTTGCGATTGGCATCTGTGAGCTGGTCTTCCCCCGGTGTGAGTTCCGATTCGAGGTCAAGCACATCTTGAGCGGCATACTGGGAGGCGCTGTTCGCGAAAACGGCGAAGCGGGCAAACAGCCTGCGCTCCGCGGGGTCGAGCAGGTCATAGCTCCAGTCGATGGCGCCGCGCAGCGTCTGTTGTCGCGCGCTCAGATCGCGCGGCCCGCCTGTCAGCAGGGCCTGGCGCTGGCTCAGATGCGCCAGCAACGCCCGCGGTGAGAGCCACTTCACGCGGGCGGCGGCCATCTCAATCGCCAGTGGCAGTCCGTCCAGCCATGCGCAGATCTCGGCAATGGGCTGCGCGTTTTCGCCGCTCAGGGCGAAGCCGGGTTTGACCGCCTGGGCGCGTTGCACGAACAGCTCGATGGCCGGGTAGAGCGACAGTGCCTCCATGGGCGGCAGGTGATGGGGGTCCGGTAATGCCAGTGCTGGCACCGGAAATTCCTGCTCGCCGTACAGGTGCAATACTTCCCGGCTGGTCACCAGGACTTTCACCTCGGGGGAGGCCGTGAGCAGCTCTTTCACGACCGGCGCTGCGCGGACTACCTGCTCGAAGTTGTCCAATAACAACAGCAATTGCTTGTCGCGCAGATATTCCTGCATGGTGGCCAGCAGCGGCTGCCCAGGCCATTCGCGCATGCCCAGCGCCTGGGCGATGCTGGATGAAACCAGCACAGGATCGCTGACGGTGGCTAACGGCACGAAGCACACGCCGTGTGCGAAGTCTGGGATGAGCTCCGTTGCGATCTGAATGCCCAGGCGTGTCTTGCCGATGCCCGGCGGGCCGCTTAGCGTGAGCAGGCGCACGCCCCGCTGGCGCAACAACGCACACGCGGCAGCGATCTCCTTCTCTCGCCCGACCATGCCGGTGAGTTGTGCCGGTAGATTGGAGATGCGCCGGGGTGGGGCGGTGCTGGTGGGTGTGCGCCATGGTTCGTCGCCGGGCAGGGACGAGAGGGACGCCATCGATCCGCCCCGCGCCCAGCGGACGAAGACGGCACGTTCCTCTGGAGCAATGTCGAGTCGCGCAGCGATCAACTCCGCCAGTTGCACGGATGCCTGCAGATCGTCCGACTCAATCTTCTTGATGGTGACCGTCGAGCAGCCGATCTGCTTTGCCAGGCTTTCCTGTGTCAACCCTGCCGCCTTACGTCTGCGCTTGAGCCAGGTTCCGAATGAAAGCGTGTCGTTCATTTGTGTTCCCGTTGTATTGACTATAATCTTTGCGCCGTATCACATCACACGGCGCAAGACCAAGCCAACAAAAGCCCGAGCAATTATTCATGAAACAACAACCAAACGGTGGATGGATTGAAGTCATCTGTGGCAGCATGTTTAGCGGGAAGTCAGAGGAGTTGATCCGTCGCATCAAGCGCGCCGAGATCGCGCGGCAGAAAGTGCAGGTGTTCAAGCCCAGGCTCGATACACGCTATGGACACGACCGGGTCAGTTCGCACAGCGGCATTCAACTAGGCGCGGTGGCCGTGAGCCAGGCTCGTGAGATTCTGCAACTGACTGAACCCGATACGAATGTGGTTGCCATCGACGAAGTCCAGTTCTTCGATTGGGAAATCACGGATGTGTGTGAGATGTTGGCCGAACACGACAAACGCGTCATCGCTGCCGGGCTGGACATGGACTTTCGCGGCGAGCCGTTCGGCCCCATGCCTCTTTTGATGGCGTTGGCCGAAGAGGTGGAGAAGCTGCATGCGATTTGCATGGTGTGTGGCGCGCCCGCCACGCGGACGCAGCGACTGATCGATGGCCGGCCGGCTGCCTATGAGGACCCCGTGATTCTCGTTGGCGCCAGCGAGAGCTACCAGGCGCGCTGCCGCCAGCACCACGAAGTTCCGCGCGGCGGGCGCACGACACCGCCATTCGTAAACGGGGCGATTCAGGCAGAAGAGGGATAACGGCCCCTCGTGCTGATTGCATTGCGTATGGCACGTGCCCGGCAGTAACGCCGGATGCGTATCGGTGTTGGATTCTACAGTGTATTACGGCGAGGATTTTTTACCGGGCAGCCTTATTTGACAACTATTTGGCGCAAACCTAAAATCAGAAAGTTGTTTTGCAGAGCCTAGGTAGGACCAGGAAGACTGTGAGCGAGGGAACTTGGCAACAAGGTTCGCTTTCGTGATACTCCGCCGTGATCCTCAAAACAGGCCTCATATAAACGTTAAAGACTATATTAATATTAAGGAGAAGGTGGTCCCATGAGTCATATGACTTCTCTCAGTAATTTTGAGAGAATTGTCCCCTGGATCGTGATTGGCATTGCCATTATCAGTTTGCTGTATGCCTGGTGGTTAAGAAACGGCGTTCTGCGAAAGGATAAGGGCACTGCCAAGATGCAGGAAGTTTGGAACGCAATCCGCGTTGGCGCAGATGCTTATCTGAGCCAGCAGTTGCGCACCATCCTGCCGCTGATTGGTGTTCTGGCCGTGGCGTTGTTCTTGAGCGTGTACGTGGTCGCGCCAAGCGCTGAAGCCACAGAAATGTTCGGCGATAACGCGAAGATCATCATCGCCGTTGGCCGCACCATTGCATTCGTGCTGGGTGCATCGTTCAGCTTGATCGTCGGCCAGTATGGCATGCGCATGGCCGTGCAGGCCAACGTGCGCGTGGCTTCTGCGTCGCGCCGCGGCTTTAACGAGGCGCTGTCCATCGCCTACTATGCCGGCACCATCACCGGTATGTTGACCGATGGTCTGGGCCTGTTGGGCGGCACAGTTATCTTCATCATCTTCGGCAAGGCCGCTCCGGACGCGCTGCTGGGCTTCGGCTTCGGCGGCACGCTGCTGGCGCTGTTCATGCGCGTCGGTGGTGGCATCTACACCAAGGCGGCTGACGTTGGCGCCGACCTGGTGGGCAAAGTCGAGAAGGATATCCCCGAAGACGACCCGCGCAATGCTGCCGTGGTGGCCGACCTGGTCGGCGACAACGTGGGCGACTGCGCCGGTATGGCGGCCGACATCTTCGAGAGCTACGAAGTGACCATTGTCTCCGCGTTGATCCTTGGTCTGGCCGTGATGGCCTACGAGCAAGCCCAGGGCATCGCCGGCGCCAACCCCGCGCGCTGGATCATCTATCCACTCATGATTCGCGGCGTCGGCGTCATTTCCTCCATCATCGGTACGTTCACCGTGCCGATTTGGGAGAAGTTCCCCATCAAGGCGCTGCGCGCGCACAATGCCGAAGAGTCGATGTTCCGCTCGTACGAAGTCTCCAGCGTGATTACCATCGCCACGGCGTTCATCATCTCCTTCTTCTACGAGGGTGACTGGCGCTTTGGCGCACTCACGGCCATCGGCGTTGGTTTGGCCGTCGGGTTCAACCCGTTGACCTCTTACTTCACCTCGACCAGCAAACCCCCGGTCAAGGAAATCGTGCAGCAGACCCGCGGCGGCCCGGCCACCACGATCTTGTCCGGTCTCGCCAGCGGTTACGAGTCGACGGTGTGGGCGTTGTTGCTCATCGCCATCAGCTTCGTGCTCGCGCTGTTGCTGTTCCAGGCACAGGGCGCGCTCTACGTGCTGTATGGCGTGGCGATGATCGGCATCGGTATGTTGAGCCACACCGGCAACAACGTGGCGATGGACTCCTACGGTCCTATCAGCGACAACGCCAATGGTATCGGCGAAATGGCCTGGACGGGCATGGAAGATGACAACACCAAGAGCGCCCGCCAGATCATGGCCGACCTCGACGCGGTGGGCAACACCACCAAGGCGATCACCAAGGGTGTTGCCATTGCCTCTGCCGTGATTGCTGCGGTCGCTCTGTTTGCCTCGTACATCACCGACGTTGGTCGTGTGCAGGCGCAGTTGGGTCTCCCGGTGCTTGATTCGATCCGCATTTCCGACACGACCGTGTTCATCGGCTTGCTGTTGGGTGGTGCGCTGCCCTGGCTGTTCAGCTCGCTGTCCATCCGCGCGGTATCGCGCGCAGCCGGCCTGATCGTCGAGGAAGTGCGCCGGCAGTTCCGCATCCCCGGCATCATGGAAGGCACGGTGCAGCCGGATTACAAGCAGGTGGTCGGCATCTCCACCGCCTCGGCGCAGAAGGAACTGATCCCCCTGGCGACCATCGCCGTGCTCATGCCGCTCATCGTGGGCCTGGTGTTGGGTGTCGAAGCGTTGGGTGGTTTCCTGGCAGGCATCATCGTCTCCGGCCAGTTGCTCGCCGTGTTCATGTCGAACACCGGTGGCGCCTGGGATAACGCCAAGAAGGCCATTGAAGACGAACCTCGCGACCTGGTCGCCAATACCGGCAAAGGCAGCGAGCGCCACAAGGCAGCCGTCGTCGGCGATACCGTGGGCGACCCGCTGAAGGACACCGCCGGCCCCGCGCTGAACCCGATGATCAAGGTCGTGAACCTGGTCTCGACGCTCACGGCGCCGATCCTGGTTATGGCGCAGCTCAACGTGGTGACCATCCTTGTCGCCGCGGTGATGCTGGGTGCCGTGGTCTGGGCGCTGTTCCAGAGCAAGAAGGAAGTGACACTTCCAGCATCATCGACCGCGGCACAGGTGAAAGTAGCGAGCAAATAGCTGCGCCATTTGTAGCCGCCTCTGTCTGATCTCATCAGGCAACGCGAGAGCGCAAAGTGAAGATAGGATCTCCTGTTTCACTTTGCGCTCTTTTTGTTGAGAGGGTTGTGAGGAACATGGCTGCATGAAGACTACAACAAGGATGTTGATATTGTGCAGTGTCAATGTGGTTATCAATGAAAGGATTATCCCACGCTATAAGTGGGATAACATGTGGGATATGATTTCGTAACAGACGCGTGTGATCAGGGCATCTGGCGTTCCTGTTGAATGACAGAAGAGGGCAGTAAATGCAGCCCTCCCCCAGTTGCATGTACTACCCTCTTGTCTGAGCCTCAGAAACTTCCCCCCCGGCAAGTTTCCATTGCTCATTTGCTATTAATGTCGTGTTGTGGGGCATCAATCCTTCACGCAATGGCCTAAAAAATATCTCAATCTTTTTATTTTTGGAGTTTTGTAACCTGTTGCCGACGCGCTGGCGGAGGTGCCGTAGGTGTTTCAAAGTGGGGGCCCAGTGGGGGCCTAGTGGGGGGCCCAAAGATGCATACAATTCTGGTCGTGAATCGTGGGTAGACAAGCTTTTGTGTAATGGGAGGAACGATATGACCAGTGAGACGGCGAAGTTGAGCAGCGGAGTCGTGCCGGGAACGATGACCCAGACGATACCCGTCTATGACGTGCGAGCGTACGGCGCCAGCGGTGTCAAGGAGGAAGATGCCCAGGCCGCCGTTCAACAAGCGATTGACGCTTGCGCACAAGCCGGCGGCGGTACCGTGTACTTCCCGCCAGGCGCCTACACATCCGGCACGATCCACCTTCGCAGTCACGTGCGCATCCATCTCGAAGCGGGGGCGACGATCTACTCCAGCAAGAATCGCGCCAGTTTTGACAAGCACGGTCTTTTCTATGGCGAAAATGTGGAGAACATCACGTTGGAAGGGCGCGGCACCGTTCATGGCCAGGCGGAATACGAGTGGCGCCTGAGCGACATGCGGGATTGGTACATTTACCCCAACCAGATTTTGGCTGAAAAAGCCGGTCTGCCGCTGATGCGTGCCTTTCCAACACCCGACTCGTATGGAAACCTCGTTCTGCTGGTTGATTGCACCGACGTGTGTATTCGCGGGCTTTCGTTCCTGCATTCCCCGTCATGGACCATGCACCTGTTTGGCTGTGAGCGGCTGGTCATCGACGGAATCTACGTTCACACCAGCCTGAAATCGGGTGTTTGGGCGGATGGCATCGACCCCGATGGCTGCAAGGATGTGCGCATCAGCAACTGCACCATTGAGACCGGGGACGATGCGCTCGTCTTCTACTCGGGTCACACCTATGGGCCGGCGCGCCCTTGCGAGAATATCACCGTCACCAATTGCCGGCTGTCATCGGCTTCCAGCGCGCTCAAGTTCTGCGACGGCAATGAGGCTGCCATCCGTAACGTCACGATCGATAACTGCGTGATCACGGGGTCCAACCGCGGCGTCGCATTTATGGTGTTCGATGGGGGCGTGCTGGAGAACGTGGTGATGACCAATCTGACGGTGGAGTGCAAGCCGTTTGACTGGTTCTGGTGGGGAGAGGGCGATCCTTTGCACTTCAACCTCATCCAGCGCAGCGAAATCGATCCGAATATCGATAAAACGAAGGAACGCCCGGCGGGCATCATCCGTAACGTGATCATCCGCGATGTCATCGCCCGTGGGATAGGCCCCTGTCTCCTGCACGGGCACCCCGATTCATTGCTCGAGAATGTCACGATTGAAAATGTCCGCCTGACGGTGACACACGATCCGCACACGCCGCTGCAGAGGAGCGGGAATGCGCTGACGCTGGAGAATGCGCGCAACTTTTGCCTCAAGGACGTCGAAGTCACCTGGGATGTGGCGGATTCGTCGCAGTGGCGGAGCGCACTGGCGGTGCAGAACGTCCACGACCTCACACTCGATGGGGTGTCGGTGCGTCAGGCGCCGGGGGATACGGATGCGGCGGCGATTGAAGGCCGGGATATTGAAAAGGCAGTCGTGCGGCATTGCAAGGCCCAGGCCGGGACGGGCACGTTTATGCATATTGCCGGGCGGGGAACACACGATATCGTGCTATGGGGCAACGACGCCCGTGCGGCGCAGGTGCCGGTCAGCGTCGACGGCGATGTGGCGCAGGGGGCCGTGCGCGAGGGTTGGGTGAGGGATGAGAGATGAGGGGTTAAGCCAGCCGCCCCTTACCTTCTGAACGTCTTCACCGGGATGAACCCATACCGGGTGAGCACCTGTTGCCCTTGCCGCGACAGCACATATTCCACAAAACGCTGTGCCAGCGCCGGGTTGGAGCTGTCCGCCAGTGGCGCAATGGGGTAGGTGGCGATGGTGTTGAGCGAATCCGGGATGGTAACGGTGCGTACGTTGTTCGTCTTATCTGCGATCACGTCCGACGTGTACACAATGCCGGCGTCGGCTTCCCCAAGCGCTACCTTGCCAAACACCGTGCGCACGTCTTCTTCATAAGAGACCACATTGGCTAGCACTGTCGCGCTGTAAGTGGCACCGTACCATGATCTACTGGACGCCTTGTTGAGGAAGTCGAGTGAGTAGGTGCCCACCGGCACCGCGCGGTTTGCAAGGACGATCTTGATGCCCTGCTTTGCCAGGTCGCGTAACGTGTAGATGCGGGCAGGGTTGTCGCGTGGCACGACGACGACCAGGCGGTTTCGGACGAAGATCTGTTGCGTCCCGCTGGTAACACGGGTCGTTTTGATGACGGCATTCATCAGGCGCGTATTGGCGCTGGCGAACACATCCGCAGGCGCGCCAAAACCGATCTGCTCCGCCAGTTGCTGAGCGCCTGCAAAACTGAAGTTGATCCTGGTGCCAGGGTTCACGGCCTCGAAGTTTCGGCCGATTTCGGTGAATGCGTCGTTCAACGACGCAGCAGCGTATACGGTGATCTGGCCGGTGGCGGGTTGCGGTGTCGCTGTCGGGCCGGTGCCTTGGGCGACAACCGGCAAAAGCGTTGTCCAGGCCATGCCGGCAACCAGGAAAACAGATGCGAGGATGCGCCTTACCTTGCTTGTTCGAATCACGGTACATTGCTCCTTGGATATAAGCCCGGGAACAGACTCCCGGAGTCTTGGAGACTCCGGGAGTCTGTTCCCGTCATCTCTACACATCAGATTGGCGTAACAATCTCACGGCGATGAGCACGACAAACGAGACAGCCACCAGCACGAATGCCAGCGCCAGCGCGGCCTGCGTGTCGCTTTGGAAATTGATGTAGATGGCCAGCGACATGGTCTGCGTGATGCCGACGATGTTGCCTGCGAACAGGATGGTGGCGCCGAACTCGCCCAGCGCGCGTGCCCAGGCCAGCACGGAACCGCTCAGCAGCGCCGGCGCGCTCAGCGGCAGTGTGACGTAACGAAAGACCTGCAGCGTTGTGGCGCCTTCCACCATGGCCACGTGCTCGAGATCGGGATCGATCTGCCGCAGGCCGATCACCGCGGCGCGGATGTAGAGCGGCGCAGCCACAAACATTTGGGCCATCACGACGGCCGCGGTCGTGAACGCCAGCTCGATGTCGGCGGCGTTCAGCACGGGCCCAAGCAACCCGCGCCGGCCGAATGCCAGCAACAGCCCGATCCCGGCGACGGAGGGCGGCAGCACGGTGGGCAGGTCCAGGATCGCATCGATCACACGCCAGCCCTTGATCCGGCGCCGCGCGATCAGCCAGGCGGTGGGTGTTCCAAGGATGATGATGGTGCCGACTGCTGTGAGGGACGTTACAAGGGTAAGCCCAAGCGCGCTGGTGGCCTCCGCATGCCCCATCGCCTCCGCCGCCGTCGGTGCCGCGCGCAAGGTGATAGCGAGCAGTGGGAGCATGACCAGGGTCAGCAGCGCCGCGGCAGCAACGACAGCCGCCCAGCGCACGCCGCCTTGCAGGTCGCTGGCGCGCGAGGCTCGCCGGATGCCGGCGGATATGCGTGGCTGCACGCCATCAGGCGCGTTTGATAGGTTGGGCTGGCTGCCGGATTGCATACTCACCTAGTGAGTATACAACGTGAATCCATTTACGGTGTGATCGGCGCAATGGCCGTTTGTGGGATGCCGAACGCCTGCTCGCATTCGTCGAGCCACTTGAGCATCGATTGGATTTGCCGGATGCGAAATTCGTAAACCAGGAAGATGTACATGTCGTCGAAGCCCCGTTCACGCTGCAGGTTGGACATGCGCTCCCACTCGCGTTTGCATGCAGCGCACTGCAGTCGAAGGAGCGCTGTGACGGCGGCCGGCCCGAGCAGGCGCGCGAAATACAACTTTGGCATGAATTCCACCCGCATGTCGCGCATGTGTTGGATTGGGGTGCCCATCCAGGTCTCGAACGTCTGGTGTCCCTTGGGCAGCAGTTGGTACACCTTGCGGGTGGGGCGCCTGCCAGGCTTTTCCGCGTGGCTGTCGATCAGCTCTGCACGTTCCATCTCACCCAGGAGCGCATACAGCCGGTTCATGCCGATCGACCACACGTCTTTCAGGTCCGCCTGGATGCGCTGGAAGAGGGCATAACCATGCTGAGGTTCAGCCGCCGACGCCAGCAGCCCGAGCACGATCGGTTCTGCGGATGGAGAACGTCTTGGCGCGTCAACATCCGTGTGCGTGTGAATACTCACGACGTGAGTATATCATCCTGCGCGTTGCAAGTGTTTGCCCAATGCCACGGGGGTGTTGGTGGTGAGCTGATCGACGCCCGCGGCCAGCAGGCGTTGCGCATTGGCTTCGGCCAGCGCGTCGCCGGCGTCCAGCGTCCAGGCATCCAGTTGCACGCCGGTTTGGTGGAGCGCCGTCGCCCAGTTGAACCCGTCGTTGAGCGATTGGATCAGCAGGTGATGCCGGATGTAGAAAGTGTGGCAACCAGGCACCAGTCCTGATAACATACCGCAGCGATCTGCCAGGTACTCAGCCGTGCTCCAGATACGCTGAGTAGCCAGGGGGTGATCGTCCCAGTAACCATAGACGCCCAGGCGGCGCGGGTAGGCGCGCGGGTCGGGGGATTCGTGCGTGGGGCGCCAGTCCAGGTAGAACTGGATGTCGAAGCCCAGCGCCAGGGCCGGGGCGAGTGCGCGCAGCTTGCGCAACTGCCAATCCGCGATGGAACTGACGATGACCCGTTCGCCCAGTGGTTCGATGAGATCGATCAACCGCTGCAGCGGTTCGTCATTGGGGAAGGGGATGACGTTCTTATAGTCGATCTGCAGCCGGCTGCTCCCGCCGTACTGGCGGAACAGGCGCACCACATCGCTGAGCAGCGGTACCCGGTACGGTGTCGCGGCGCCGTTGGTCCGAATGCTCAGTTGGCGCGCCTGTCCGGCGCTGCACGCGCTCACCGGACCGCGACCGCTCGTCTCCGACTCCAGGACATCGTCGTGGACCAGCAGGTAATCGTCGCCGGCCAGCGCGCAGGCGTCAATCTCGACGATGGGAGCGTTGGCCTGCAGGCAGGCCTCAATGGCCTCCAGTGAGTTGGGTGGCGCCGCTTGACCGTCGAGCGCGGCCATGTGGTGCACGATGGTTGGCGATTGCGTTGTGATAGGCATCAGTCACTGATTTTACCTACGCTCGTTCATTGTGGGGCGCATAATGGCGTAGCGCATGTGATGCCAGCCCCGTCGCGCTCTCAGCCTTGTCTTGAGGTGCCGTAGCCGGGGGGTAGTGCGTAGAGCTCAGGAGGTCGAGCCTTCGGGCGGACGATGACACCCGCTGTGCCTCAGCGTACGGGCGAACGTCCCTGGCGCGATGTCGCCAAGAAGACGCCCCGAGACGGGGCTGAGAGCAGAAAGAGGGCGGCAGAGCCTGGGAGCGCAGTAC
>JAMDDR010000229.1 GCA_023488685.1 Chloroflexota bacterium
GTATGGCCGCGTCATGGGCCAACCGCAGGTACAGCGCGAGGCGTTGGGCGTGCTCGATCACGTGTTGGAAGACGGCTTTATCGACGAATCCGGTTTTATCACCGGCTATCGCCACATCCCCGACGATCGTCTGTGCCTGAACTATAAGTCGAACGACGACTGGTTCTGTGCTGGTTCGATGGCACGCATGGCCGATCAATTGCTGCGCTTTAGTGATGTGCTGGCGGATGAATTGCGTGTGTTGCGCATGCGCCATGCGGCCACGCAATGCGGCCGCTGGATCGAGCAGCATGTACAACTGGCGCCGAATGGATGGATCCCGCGCCGATCACGCCGCGATGGCACGCCTTACACGCTGCCGCCTGAGGGTGGCCCGGATGTGTTGTTCGAGCACAGCGCTGATGGCGTGTTCGTGCTGGATCTGTGGTGCTCGCTGACCGCGCGCGGGTTGGCGGATTACCGCGAACGCTTGCACAACCTAGTGAACATCATCGTTGCGGCCGGTGGTTTTTTCGGTAGCATCAATCACGATACCTATGACTGGCATGAGAGTGTCGCCTATGCCGTCACGTTCCGTGCCTTTCGCCGGTTGGCCACGGTATTGGCGGATGAGTCGCTGCGGCAGTTTGCCTACGACGTCGTCCTGGCCGGTTTGCGCCAGTTTGAGATGAAAGAGGATCGCAATGGCGTGGCGACGCGGGGGTTGTTGTGGATGGAGCGCAGTTGGGACACCGCCTATTTATGGGAGAACGCGGAGGCAGCACAGGCGTACCTGGAAGCATACGAGGATACCGGTGTCAAACGTTACCTGCGCAACGCACTCACGCTCCTGCGCGCGATTGCGAAGCATCACCACGGCGCGCTGGGCTTTTTGACCGAGGGGGTCGACTGGAACAATCACGTCGGCGCCCAACATCACTTCGACGGTGCGACATACGGCGACATTCAGTACACCGAGCCGCTGCTCAATAATCTGCACCATGCCGAACCGGCACTGTACTATCTTCAACACTGCCTGCGTGCAGTGTGAGGTGTTACCACAGAGGTCGCGGACGTGGAGTGCACAGGCTCAGTTACAACGGTTAGAGAGGTTGAGATATGACAACCCTGGATGCGTTTTCTCCGTTCGTGCGGGCATGGTTCCGCGACACACTCGGCGAGCCGACACCACCGCAGCGCGAAGGTTGGCCGCCGATCCAACGCGGCGACCACACGCTGATTCTTGCGCCTACCGGTTCTGGCAAGACCCTGGCGGCATTCTTGTGGGGAATCGATGAAATCTTCCAGGAACTTGAGGCGGACCCGCAAGCCCAGGACGGCGTGCGCCTGCTCTACGTTTCGCCGTTGAAGGCGCTGAACAATGATATCGAGCGTAACCTGCGTGTGCCGCTTCAGGGCATTCGGGCCATGGCGGAGCGCCTGGGGCACGACTTGCCAGTCTTGCGTGTCGCTGTTCGCACCGGCGACACACCGAATAGCGCCCGCGTGTCCATGGCGAAGACGCCACCGCACATCCTCATCACCACGCCCGAATCGCTGTACTTGATCCTCACCAGCCCGCGCGCAAAGCAGATGCTGCGCACGGTGCGCACGGTGATCGTGGACGAGATTCACACGCTGTGTGGCAACAAACGCGGCGTACACCTGGCCCTCAGCCTGGAACGGCTGGAACAATTTGCCGGCCGGCGTGTGCAGCGGATCGGCTTGTCGGCCACACAAAAGCCGCTTGAAGAAGTGGCGCGCTTCCTGGGAGGACAGGCGTGGCCGCCGGAGGTGGCTGATGGAGGACGTGCCGCGGGCCTGATGCCGCGCCAGGTCACTATTGTCAACACCGGTTATAAAAAGGCGCTCGACCTGCAAGTGGTCAGCGTCGTGAAGGATTTTCAAGACTTGCCGGGGGATTCGATCTGGCCGTCGGTCATCCCGCGTGTGTTGCAGGACATTCTGCGCCACCAGAGCACGTTGATCTTCGCCAACAATCGGCGCCTGGCCGAGCGCACCGCCGATCGGTTGAATGCACAGATTGAGGCAGAGCGCTCCGAAGAGATCGAGCCGGGGAGCACAGAAGCGCTCGCGCCGGGCGGCATCTCGCGCGATAAAGGCATGTTCGCGATCGGCGCGAGCGGGCCGATCCGGGCACACCATGGCAGCATGTCGAAAGAGTCCCGCCGGGAAATGGAGGAGGATCTGAAGGCCGGGCGTTTACCCGCGCTGGTCGGGACGAGTTCGCTCGAACTGGGCATCGATATTGGCGCTGTCGACATGGTGGTGCAACTGCAATCGCCGAAGAGCGTGTCGCAGGGGTTGCAGCGTGTCGGCCGCTCCGGCCACATCGTCGGGCAGCAGAGCACCGGGCGCATTTATGCCACTTTCCGGGAGGACCTGGCCGAAGCCGCGGCGATCGCCCGCGGGATGTTGGAAGGTGATGTCGAGCCGACCTACACGCCGCGCAATCCTTTGGACGTGCTGGCACAACAGATCGTCGCCATGGTCGCGGTGGAGGATTGGCATGTGCCCGTGTTGTTCAACCTGTTGCGGCAGGCTTACCCCTATGAGGACCTGTCGGAGAGCACATTCCGGCTCGTGCTGGACATGCTGGCGGGCAAGTACGATACACCCGCCATGCGGCAGGACGAGGGAGCCAGTCGAGATGCTGATTTTGCCGGTATGAAGGTGCCCCGTCCGCCCAGCTTGCGCGCGCGTATCTCGTGGGATCGCGTCAACGACCGCCTGAGTGCGCTACCGGGCTCACGCTTCCTGGCGATGAGCAATGCCGGGACGATCCCCGACACGGGGGCGTATGGGGTTTATCTGAACGACGGCGAGACGAAGGTGGGCGAACTGGACGAGGAGTTTATCTTCGAAACCCGCGTGGGTGATGTATTCCTCTTAGGCAGCCATGTGTGGCGGGTGCTGGATATCGCCAATGATCGCATTATCGTCGGCGACGCAGCCGGTTCCGTGCCGCGCATGCCGTTCTGGAATGGCGACTATCCCTGGCGGCCCTATGAACTGGGCGTGCGCATCGGGCGCTTCCGCCGCGAGGTTACTGAGAAAATCCAGGTGGTCAAAGCGGCGCGGGAGCTTGCGGGTGCCTCAGATCTGTCTGCACAGAATGGCCCAGCATCGACTGACCGGCCCCCCGATGTCTTGAGCGATGTGGAAACCTGGTTGCGGCATGAGTATGCGTTGGACGAAAACTCGGCGCACAATCTTGTCACCTACGTGAGCGCCCAGTTGGACGCAGTCGGCGTCATGTCGTCGGATACGACGATCGTTGTCGAGTCGTTCCAGGATGCGGTGGGTGAACCACGGCTGGTCATTCACACACCGTTCGGCGGGCGCGTCAATGGCGCATGGGCGCTGGCGCTAAGCGACGCGTTTCGCGAACGTTATGGCATCGATGCGGAGACACAGACCAATGACGACGGAATTCTGTTTCACTTCCCTCGCACGAACCGGGAACTGCCGCTCGACGTCATCCAGCAGATGACGCCGGCGGAGGCGCGCGAGCGCATCCTGCACCAACTGCCGGCATCGGAGCTGTTTGGCGCTCACTTTCGCATGGCAGCCACGCGTGCGCTGTTGCTGCCGAAGACGCGCGGTGGCAAACGCACACCCTTCTGGCTGCAGCGATTGAAAGCAAAGGGGCTGTTGGCGATGGTGCGCGGGTTCAAAGATTTCCCCATTGTGGCCGAGACGTATCGTGAATGTTTGCGCGATGTGCTGGACCTGCCGCACCTGGAGCAGGTGCTCGCCAGCATCCAGAGCGGTGAAATCAGGCTGGTGCCTATTGAAACCATCGTGCCATCGCCAGTGGCGTCGGGTCTGTTGTTCAACTTCATCAGCGTCTACATGTACGAATGGGATGCGCCCAAGGCTGAGCGCCAGTTGCAGGCACTGTCGCTCAGGCGCGATTTGATCGAGGATGTGCTGAAGGGTGTTGAATTGCGCGACCTGCTGAAGCCCGAGGCGATTGCCGACGTAACGGGGCGGTTGCAGCACAACGCCCCCGGCTACCAGGCGCGCTCGGTCGAGGAATTGGCCATTGTCTGGCAGGAACTGGGTGACCTCAGCACGGACGAGGTGCCGGCGCGGGAGCTTGCGGGTGCC
>JAMDDR010000331.1 GCA_023488685.1 Chloroflexota bacterium
ATTATGCTCACTTGCAGGCACGCGAGCTCCCGCTCATGACCGTGCGAGAGCTGGCAAAATACCTCAACATAAACGAGAGCACGCTTTATAAGATGGTCACCCGGAATGAGATACCGGTGGTCAGGCTGGGACCAAACGGACGAATGCTCAGGTTCAAATGGGATGACATCGAGTTGTGGATTGCGGAGCGGCAGAAGTAGCGTTTCATCTTTGAGGAGTGCTTCATGTACAGAAAATCCATTAGCCGCAACGTAGCTCTGAGTATCCTGATCGTATCGCTATCCGTGGCTGGCCTCGTGACGTCACGGGTGGCTGCCGGCAGCGCCGGCGCTTCACCGGCAACAGCAGCCAACCGGGACGTGTTGCTACAAGGGGCAACCGGTTGCTGGCCACTCGATATCGTCCTGTTAGTCGATCAATCGGCCAGCATGTTTGCCATCGAGCGCCCCAATGACAGGGATGGCTATCGGTTCGATGCAGCCCAGGAAATCCTCAATCAGCTCATGGTGAACCGGGTCGATCAGTGCCCGAAAGTCGTGCACCGCCTGGGCCTGATCACGTTTGGGAACAGCGCTGTCGTGCACCTGCCGCTCGTTCATATCGAACTAAGCGTTGCGGATGATATGGAGCAGTGGTCGGCAGAGTACCGCGCGGCGATCGCTGACGCGGAGAAGGATAGGACCCAGCAAGCCACTGACTTCAGGGTCGCGTTCGAGGCCGCACAACAGTTGCTCAGCCAGGCGCCGCCGATGGCCGACCCGCCAGATGTTGGGGCACGCCGCCAGTTAGTGGTGTTGCTCACAGATGGGAACCCCGATTTGGGCACGGGCAGCGTGGACCAATACATGTGTGACCTGGTCGATTACCTCAAGGGTCCCACCTGGGATAACTACTCCATCTGGTTGCTTGCCTTGAATGCCAGCGGCGGACCATACCTGGACAACAAAGCTGGTTGCGGGGGGGCGACCATACGCAGCAACTGGTTGGATGTCTTGCAGAAGCGCAACGGACGGCTGTTGACTGCGCCTTACAACGAGCAAACGGTTCCTGCTTATATCGGCGATGTGGTCCGCGCCGCGTTCGGCCAGGCCGGCATACCCATCCAGTGTGGCGAAACTTTTTACATCGACCCTTACGTGCAGGAGGTGCGCTTCACCTTCTACAGGCGGAAGACCGACACCAATTTAGCCGTCTCGTTGTCATTATTGGACGCGGCCGCGTCCCAGCCTGTCTATCAGATCACGAACCAGAAAACGGACGTGCCAGCTCCCGATGACATGACGCTGACGAATTATACGAGCGTCCCTTACAAAGAGGAATATGTCTTTGCGCAGCCGCGCCCGGGAGCATGGCGATTTGATGTTCAGGGCTTGAGTCAAGATGAGTGCCAGCGCCGTATCGAAGCCAGGGTCTCGCAGCAGCTTGCTGCGGTCATGATACAGCCACAAGGTGTTCTGGCTCAATACCCTGAACCACCTTATTATGACCTGGCGCAACCCATCCCGTTTGTGGTTCAGTTGAGAACCAGTGATGGCACACCAATCGGCCAGGAAGCAGACTATCCATTGCTTGTCAAGCTGACATGGACCCCTCCATCGGGCGCCGCTACCCTCCCTGATGGTGGGCCGCTACAAGCGATTGAAATGCAGGCAGACCCGAATGTGGTTGGCCAGTGGAACAGCAGAGACGTGCCCGTGCTGACCCCGGAAGAAGGGGCGTATCAGGTCAACATCGTCGGCACGACGTTGCGCGGCGATAGGAGTAGCGAGTACACGCTTTTCTCTCAAACCGCTTCATTCACAGCGCGCCAACTGGAGCGCCTGAACTTCGTGATCGAGTCCCCCAAGGCGGATGAAATCCTCCCGTGCAACTCGGTGAGTCAGGGCGCGCTGGTCAGCCGGCCCGTGCCGGTCGTGGTGAGGCTGCTCGATTCTGCTCGCACGGCCATCAATGGCGCGAATTTCATCGCGTCGGACCAGCTCGATCAGGTTTTCCAGGTCAAGTTAATGGATGGCGGCGCCAGCGTGTTGGACACCATCCCCTTAAAACTGGATCAGGCGAACAATGTCTTCCAGGGAACGTTGCTCGAGAGCAGTCAGGAAATCGTGGGGTGCGGCAAAGCGTCTGTGGAGGTATCGTTTACCGGTGAGCTGGATTCCAATCAGGTCGTCATGCCGGTCAAGGTCGCCAGGGTATCGTTCGAGCGGGCGCGTTCGGAAGGGGTGATGGTGAAGATCGTGTCGCCTGAGCCAGGCAAGGGCTATTTGCTGCACCCCGACATCCTATCGGCACTCCCGGGTGGAGAGCGTGTGCAGGCAGTTCCATTGGAGCTCCAGCTCACCGACCTGTCCGGCAACCAGCTCAACCCGTCCGAACTGAGCGCCGGCGCGATTGAGGCGCTTTACCAGGTCAGGCTGGTGAGGCCCGGGGACCTGCTCTCGGAGAGTCTGAGGCTCACCGCCGTGGAAAGGCCGGAAGGCGTGGCTCTCGTGGCATCCGGTGGCCTGTCGGTGACGGCGCCGGGGGCCTACTCCTTTGAGATCGAACCGCAGATGAGCGCGTTTAAAGCGGGTTATATCCCTGCCGAGGAGAAGGCGCTGGTCGTCAGCTTCGAACGCTTCGACACGGTGCTGACCACTCCGCTCTACTGGATGCTGGCGCTGATCGTCGTCGCGCTGATCGTTGCCGGGGTGCTGATGAACATCGTCTGGAATCTGCTCACGCGGCCCCTCGGCGAACTGCAGTTTGCGACGTATAACGGCACGGCGCTGCATACGGAGTACTTGAATCGCAACATCCGGCGCACCTTCCGGGCTATCTACAAAGCCGAGAACCCAACGCGGCAGGCGTTGAGGTTGAGCAGGATCGTGGTGAAGCGCACGAAGCCGGATGTAGAGAAAGGCGGTCGAGCGATCAGGCTGGACGCCTACGATGAGGATAACCAGCTTCTGTTCACCGGCACCCTCCACAGCGGCGACAGCCAGGAAGGCCTGGGGGGTGACGTATGGGTCAAGTATGAGTAATCACACAACTGGAGGTTCGCGATGACAAGGCCTGCTCTCGTGATCGGACTGGGTGGCACTGGCCAGTGGGTGCTCACGTACCTGAAGAAAGACCTGATCGAATCGAACAACGGGCACATGCCGGACAACGTCCGCATCATGTGCTTTGACACGATGCCCCAGGCCACCGCCGAAATTACGGCGATGGGCATCAGCCGCAAAGGTGAAAAAGAAGTCAAGGTCGGGAGTATCCGGCTCGAAAAGAACAAGGAGTTCATCCACCTGGGCGGGGATATCCTGGAACTGAGCCGCGCGATCAGCGACGATCGCGAGAAGCGCAAGAACGACCAGCAACTGGCTCACATGTATTGGTTCCAGGACCGTTACTGGCTGGACAATCTGCCGTTGGCCCTGTTTCGCCTCGCCGATGGCGCGGGACAACTGCGCCAATTCGGGCGCATGGGTTTGTATAAGGACTTGGGCGACCCGCTCAAATCCGAGGTCTGGCGCCGGTTGGATGCGGCGATCGGCCAGCTCGATCAGATGCGCCAGGGCCAGAGGCTGGAGATTCTAATTGTGGGCTCGTTCGCAGGGGGCACGGGTTCGGGCCTGTTCATCGATCTGGCGCTGCTGGCGCGCCACCGCGCGCGCAGCGTGCCCATCATGTTGCGCGGGTACTTCGTCCTGCCGCGGGCGTTTGACGCCGACGCCGACGACGATATGCTGGCCCGCAGCTTCGCGGCCTGGCGCGAACTCAATCGCTTCATGGTGGTCAGCCAGGAATTCGCGCTGCCCAGCATGGTCTACAACTCGCGCGACAGGTCGCTGCAAGTCCAGCAGATTCGCCATAAGCTGTTTGACCTGTGCTACCTCGTCGACGGAGTGCGTGGCGGCGCGCGCGTCGCCGCGGAAGCGGAGTCGGGCGTGCATCCCACCGTCGCCGATGCGATCAGCGCCATCGTGGATGACAAGGCCGGGGATGCCTATACCAAGTGGGCCGAGAACATCCTCAAGGAATATGCCGTCAACCCTGGCATCCCGCTCTACAGCACCGTCGGCACCCACTCCTACAAGGTGCCGGTCTACTACGC
>JAMDDR010000467.1 GCA_023488685.1 Chloroflexota bacterium
CCCCCGCTCCATTACTTGACACAACTCCTAGACACAACTAGACGCAACAAGCCACAACCCTCCACACCAGGCACAAAGCGCGTGAGCTGCACAGGCTCACATAAAGGATACCATCTTAATCTTAAGGGGTGGCGGCGCTAATTGACGACCAACATGGGCAGGGGAATGAGTGGAATCAGCCCGGCAACACTGGCGAGTGGAACCAGCAGATTGTCCAATCCCCATGGGCTGATCGCTTCGGCCAGTGTTGCCAGGGTGGCAACCGATAAGCCGGTGACGAATGCAACAGACACGGGCGAGTTTGTCAGCAATGCTGAGATGAAGATCGACAGGAAGGAAATCCCCAGCATGGTGACCGAGCCTTCCAGGCTGCGGGTTGTTCCCAGGATGTGATACGTGTGTCTGCCATAGCGCTTGCCAATCACGGCGGCGAACGCATCGCCCCACGTCATGGGCATCAATACGAGCGGCACCAGGAACCGCTTGAAGTCGAAGAATAGCAGGATCGTCGCCACGAACGCAATAGGAAAATAGACTGTGCCCAGGTTGCGCTTATCGTTCGACTCGATGGACTGGAACAGCCCGCGCCGGTAGGAGATGTAGTTGATGATGACGAACGTTGTGGGAGGGATGATGGCGAACCACTTATTCTGGAACAGTGCAGCCGTACCCCAGGCCCACATGCCCACACCGATGTGCACGAACTTGCGTGTGAACGCTTGATCATCGGGTTCGGCATTGAACTTGAATACGCGACGCAGCCCTTCAGCCGTTGCCAGCACGGCGAACACGTAAATAAACGAAATGAGGACGGCAAGGTAGTCGTTCATGGCAGACAGTGTGACCAGAGTGTGACTAGAGTGGGACCAGAAATGACGTGGTGGCAGGCTAGTGCAGGCTAGTATTCGTCGTAATCTGTGGCGTAGCCATCTTCGTCGGAATCGTCGTAGTCTGTGGCGTCATTGCTCTCGTCGGAATCGTCGTAGTCGTTGGCCGAGATGCTCAGTGTGGCGTTGGCGTCGCCGAGACCGTACAGCCGGTCCAGGCTCAGATCAGATACCACTGTCTCAGTGGAGTGTAGCGTGAGCGCCGCGGCGCGCAAGCCTAGCTGCAGCGACTCGCTCACGCCGAAACCATGCAGCATGCCGAAGATGATGGTCGCGGTCAGCGCATCGCCTGCGCCAGTGGTATCCACAATCTCCACCTGGACGGCGGGGAACTGGCCGCTCTCGTCGGCCGTGGCGTAACAGGCGCCGCGTTCGGCCTGGGTAATCACCGCCACGCCCACTCCCAGGCCCACCAGACCGCGCGCGGTGTGCAGCGCATCCTCGGCGGTGCCCGCCTGCGGGCAATCCAATATCGCCGCGGCTTCGGCGATATTGGGCGTGATCAACTTGACCTGCGGCAGATACGGGCGCAGGCGGTAGGCGCGCTCGGCTGAGGTCGGGTCTACGCAAATGGGCTTGCCATATTCGCGCGCCATCTGGAATGCCGTCGCCAGCGCGTCGTCGCTCAGATTCATGTCGAGCGCCACCATCTCACACTCGCGGAAGGCGTCGCGATTCAGCCGCAGGTAATCGCGTGTGATGTGGCGTAGCACGCGCAGATCGTCCAGGCCGAAGAACAGGCCGCCGTTCTGATCGAGTGCCGCCAGGTAAGTGCCGGTGGTGGCGTTCTCGATGATGAGTGCGCGTGAGACGTCGACGCCGGCGTCGACGGCGTCATTGAGGATGTCTTCGCCCGCGTAGTCGTCGCCGACGGCGGTAAGCAGTATGACTGGCACGCCCAGGTGTGCCAGGTTCTCGGCGATGTTGCGGGCGACGCCACCGACGCTGCTTTTGATCGCCGCTGCATTCGAGGTGCTGGCCAACGGTTCGGAGAACATGCGGCCCTTGATATCCAGGTTAGCCGCGCCGATCACAAGGACGCCTTCTGCCATTTTGGATTTCCGATTTTGGATTCTCGGTTTTCGATTTTCGATTGTCAATTGTTACCTGGGCTGTGCGGATCACAGATCAGGCGTTTATTGGGCATCTAGTTTAGCCGCTTTTGCAATTTATTGTGACAACGATTTGCCTGGGTGGGGGCCCGGGTAGGTGCCTGGGTAGCGCGCGCTTGTCATCGCACGCCGGCAAGTTGTGAGGCGATGAACAGGGCGATGGCCGCGACGACCGCGAATTCGACCAACACACCACGCGTCAGACGATCCTGGAAGTACTGCTGTGCCAGTCCGATCATCACGTACATCACCGCCAAAAGCAGAACGCCCGCGCTCCAGTTCGAGATATTCCAATAGTTGAGCGCCCAGATGGCCTGGCCCACCAGCAGGCCGACGGTCAGGGAGAAGGTGGCGGCTGTCTTCAACCCGATGATATGCGGGGCCATCAGATCCAGCGACAGCCCGAATGCAATCAGCAACGTCAGCGAGGCACTGATGACGCTGCGTTCGCGGGCGCTATAGATCAGTGTGAACAAGGCGAAGGCGATGCCATAGCTCACCCCGGTCAGCGCCAGCCTGGCCACGGCATATCCGCGCGCATAGGGCGATAGTGCCACGTATTCGGCGAAGACCAGTGTTGCGATCGTGATCACGCCCAACAGCAGGACGCAAATCCACAGCGGCCATGTCGGAATGCGCGTGAGCAGCCAACTCAGCGTCAGCGCCGTAAAGCCAGGCGCGATCCAGAAGGGGAACAGGTACGGGATTTCTCCACCGCGTACGTCAGGGTGGTCGCGCAACACCCAGTCCACCCCTGCACACGTAAGCACCGGCATGAGCACCAGCAGCAACGAGTCGGTCGACAGGGTGACCGATAGGGCGGAGCCGAGAAAATTGATGGAGGTGCTGCGGGTGGGCAATTCGACCACCTCCAGTGCGACTGGCGTCAGGGCGATGAGCGCAACCAGGACCAGCACACGGTTGCGCACAAAGGCAGCGCCTAAGCTTATCGTGTCGTTTGCATTCTGGGATTGAGTCATCAAGCTAGTTTTCCACTCGCCTGCCGCTGCCGCGCGCTGCAACGACGGCGCCATTGTCGAACGCCAGCCGCCCGCGCACGAAGGTTTGTTTCACCGCGCCGCGTACCGGCCAACCTTCAAACGGTGTCCAACCGCACTTGGTGAACAGTGGCTTGCTGCCAATCACCCACAGTTCGTTCGGATCGACCAGGGTGATGTCGGCGTCGAACCCAGGCGCAATTCTACCTTTGGCCGCAATGTTGAACGTTTGCGCGGGGCCCTCGCAGCACAGCCGTGCGATGTCGCCGAGGGTCAACCGGCCATCATGGGCTGCCGTCATGAGCAATGCCAACATGGTCTCCAGGCCCGGGACGCCGCTGGGCGGTTTGGCGCTGTGCTTTTCCTCTGGCGTGTGCGGCGCGTGGTCCGTGGCAATGCAGTCGGCGACGTCCAGGTTGGCCCACAGCGTGGCGAGATCGTCCCCTGCGCGCAAGGGCGGGTTCATCTGGTAATAGGATGAGGGTTCACCCGCGTCCGTCGTGCCTTGTTCCTTCTCGGTCGTTAAAAACAGGTAGTGCGGTGCGAACTCGCACGTCACTGGCACGCCGCGCGCCTTGGCATCTCCGATGATCTCAACTTCGCGGCGGCTGGACACGTGGCACACGTGTACGTGGCGGTTGCAGCGCTCCGCCAGCGCAACCACGCGCGCCACTTCGACTTCTGCACAGATGTGTGGACGGCGCTCGCCGTGCTGGCCGAAGTAGCGCACCGCTGGTTCGTGTTCTGCGTGCACGGCGATCACGCGCTCGTGCGGGTAATGCAAAAAGTGTTCGTATTGTGGGCCGAAGTCCTCGACCAGCAGGTCGCCGGTGCTGCTGCCCATGTACATCTTCAAGCCGCACTCGCGCAGGTCAGGGTTGTTAAGCTTCAGGTGCTGGTTGGTGTTGGTTGCCCCGATGAACACGCCATAATCGCACACGGCATTGTGCTGAGCCAGTTCGAGCACCAGGTCCAGCGTGGCGCGGTCGATGATGGCTGGTGAGGTGTTGGGCATGGCGAAGACCGTCGTCACGCCGCCGGCCAACGCCGCGCAGGTGCCGGTGTAGAAATCCTCCTTTTGCTCCCCGCCCGGCTGGCGCATGTGGGTGTGCACGTCGATCAATCCGGGGAAGACCAGCAGCCCGCTGGCGTCGATGGATTGGAGATTTTGGATTTGGGATTGGGAATGGAGATCGATGGCGTCCTCAACGGCCACGATGCGCTGGCCGTCGATCAGGATATCGGCTGCGCGGGTGCCGCTGCTGCTCACCAAAGTGCCATTTTTAATCAGGATCAATTGAATCACCCCAATGCTTCAACGATGTTATCACCAACGCCAGTTCCCATTGCAATCCCCAATCCCCAATCCCCAATCTAAAATCCAAAGTCTCAGATCTCCAGCCTGCGGCCCGTAGGACCGCGGTGGAAGTGGCCGAAGTCGCGCTTATCTTTCAGTTGATCGAGCGTCAGGACTGGCCCATCGACGCACACCAGGACGTCGTCGAGTGCGCACTGGCCGCAGATGCCGAAGCCGCACTTCATGTAGCGCTCGACGCTAAGCTGGCCGTGCCAGCCGTTGGCGCGACACAGATTGTAAAGGGCGACCAGCATTGGCTCGGGACCGCAGGCGTACACAGTCAAGTTTAGACCTCCGGGGTCTCCAAAACCGGGCAAACTTTCCTGGATGGCGTCGGTAACGAAGCCTTTGACGCCGCGCGAGCCGTCGTTGGTGCTCAGCAGCAGCCGCACGCCCAGTTGTTCGAACTGATCGGCATACAGGAGTTCGTCGGCTACGCGGGCGCCTATCGCTACGGTGACGTCCACCGCGTGCGCCAGCGCCTGTTGGGCCAGTGGATAGAGCGGTGCGCTGCCATAACCGCCGGCCACCAACAGGGCCTGGCGATCCTGCTCCAACTGGAACGGGTGCCCGAATGGCCCGCGCCAGCCGACGTAGTCGCCGCGGTCCAGCGCATGCAGCGCTGCGGTGGCCGGCCCAACACGTGCCACGCTGACGGTCAGCGGGTGCATGCCGGCGATGCTCATCGGCTTCTCATCCACGCCCGGAATCCACAACATGATGAACTGGCCGGGTTGCGCGTCGATATCGGTGTCGAGTACGAACGTCTTGACCAGCGGTGTCTCACGGTGGATGTCCACGATGCGCGCCATGCGCGGGAGATCGAAGGCGGTGTTGGAGATGAGGGCATGTGGCCCAGGGTACTGGGCGAGATTCGAGACTGGAGATTGGAGATTGGTGTCTGACGGATGTGGGTCAACCTTCTCGTGTGCCGATGACATGGGTTCATTTTAACTGAGGCAGTGGCATGGTAGGAAACCCAAAGGGGGGAGCAGCATACAATTGAGACGAAATCTATTTCGATGAAGAAGTGAGCAATGACCTATCTAAGCACTGAACTGGCCAACCGATTGAACGCACGCGTCGAGTCCCAACGTGCCGATATCATCCAATTCATGCGCGATATCTGCGCCATCCCCAGCATGGAATCGCAAATCCGCGCGGTGGGCGAGCGTTGCGCCGTGGAGATGCGCCGGCTCGGCTTTGACGAGGTGCGCTTCGACGTGATGGGCAATATCCTCGGTCGCATCGGCACCGGTCCGCGTGTGATCGTGTTCGATTCGCACATCGACACGGTCGGCATCGGCGATCCTACGTCGTGGCAATGGGACCCCTTCCAGGGCAAGGTCGAAGATGGCGTCCTGTTCGCGCGTGGCGCGTGCGATGAAAAGGGCAGTACGCCAGGCATGCTCTATGGCATGGCACTGGCGCGCGAACTGGGCCTGCTGGAGGGTTGGACGGCCTGGTACTCCGGCAATATGGAAGAGTGGCTGGACGGCATTGCCGCGCTGTGCTTTATTGAGCATGACCCGCAGGTAAGGCCTGACTTCGTCGTCATCGGCGAGCCGACCCGCATGCAGGTGTACCGCGGCCACAAGGGGCGCGTGGAGATGGCGGTGACGGCCAAGGGCAAGAGCGCCCACGCGGCCAGCAACTATCTGGGCGACAACGCCATCTACAAGCTGTTGCCCATCATCGCCGGTGTCCGCGATCTGGACCCGCACCTGCGCACGCACGAGTTCCTGGGCAAAGGCACGATCACGGTTACCGACCTGAACGTGAGCACGGTAAGCATCAACGCCGTGCCGGACGAGGCGACCATCTTCATCGACCGGCGTCTCACGTTTGGCGATACGCAGGAGAGCGCATTGTCTGAAGTGCAATCCATTCTCGACCGATCAGGGGTTGGGGATGTGAAGTTGGCGATGCTGCGTTACGATGAGCCGAGCTACACCGGCTTCAAGCTGGTGCTGGAGAAGTTTTTCCCGGCCTGGGCGCTGGACGAATCTCACCCGCTGGTGCAGGCGGCGCTCGCTACGACGGAGACCGTATTCGGGGCGCGTGCTGGGACCGGCAAGTGGAACTTCAGCACCAACGGCACGCACTGGGCCGGACGGGCTGGCATCCCGTCCATCGGCTTCGGTCCCGGCGACGAGGTGCACGCCCATACCGTGGTCGACCAGGTGCGGCTGGACGACGTAGTGCGCGCCACTGCCTTCTATGCGGCGTTGCCGGCAGTGCTGAAGGAAGAGAATGCGGCCCAGCGTACTGGGCTTCCGACCCAGCGCACTGGGAGAGATTAGAGATTGGAGATTGAACGTGGTGAAGGACGCGATGCAGACACAATCGGGATCGAGCTCTAAATCTCTAATCTCTAATCTCCAATCTCCTGCACTTCGTTTGATCGGGCGAGTGGTGCTTGTCGCCGTCCTGGCGCTGCTGGCCGTGCCGCAGTTGTGGTACCCCTACGGTTTTGACCAGGGTGTCTATGCGGCCTGCGGTGACGTCATCCGGCGAGGGGGCGTGCCTATTCGTGACTGCTTTGAGACCAAGCAGGCCGGCGTCATGGTCATGTACGCCATCCCGATGTTGTTCTCGCTCTCGCCGATGGCTGTGCATGCGTTCGCGCTGTTATGGACGGCGCTCACTGCCGTAGTCATCGGCCAGGTGGCAAAACGTCTGTTTCACCCCGCCGCAGCCTGGCCGGCAGCCGTGTTTTACTGGCTGGCCTATGCCGGTATCAACTATTGGTCGATGGATCAGGCCGAAACCTTTGTCAATCTGTTTCTGGTGCTGGCACTGTATGCGGCCTGGCGGGGCGCCGGACGGCTCCGCGTTTCCCCTCTCCCTCGGGGAGAGGGGTTGGGGGTGAGGGGATTCGCCTGGCTGTTGATTGGCGGGGCCTGCATCGGCGTAGCGTTCTGGTTCAAGTATGTGTTTGCGCTGATTGGCGTCGTGCTGGCGGTGTGCCTGGTCATCCGCACCTGGCTGGGGACGCGCAAGCTGCCGGCAGCACTGCTCAATGGGTTCGTGTTCGGCCTGGTGGCGCTGGGTGTGGCGGGGTTGGGGCTGGTCTATTACCTGGTCGCCAACGGATTGCCGGCGCTGCTTTCGCAATTTGCCTTTCTGCGCGCGGCTTTCCCGCTCGGCCCGCCGCGTACCGCGCCCGAAATCCTGGCGCAACTGGCGCGTTTCCTCGATAACGGCGCCGACTTGCCGGGCGGCTTCAAGGCGACCGTATCTCAGTGGGTCATCCTGGGCGGTGGGTTCCCACTGTTCTTTGTGCTGGCGGCCATCGGTGCGTGGCGTTGTGCCGGAGAAGAGCGCGCGCGGAGCGCGTTCGTCTACCTGCTGGCCTATTTCGTGACGGCGGCCGGCATCGTCGCCTGGCAGGCTAACTACATCCAGTATCACTACACCATCATGATTCCACCGGTGGTGCTGGCGGCAAGCGCTGCCGATTTTCGATTGCCGATTTTGGATTTTCGATTGGCCATCGCGCGGCGTGCTGCGCCCGCTCCTCAATCCAAAATCCAAAATCCACGCGAAGCGTCCAAAATCGTCGTGTTGTTGTTGGTGCTTACGGTCGTTCTGCTGAGCGTGCGCATGCTGCCGTGGGTGGAGGACTGGTTCCGTAATGTGGTTGTGCAGGGGAAGTCACCACGCGACGTTTACCTGGAGAGCTATGTCGCCGCGCACGTGCCGGTCGCGGAATACATCAACAGCCACACCAGCGCGGATGACACCATCTCCGTCTTCGGCGATGCGCCCTGGGTCTATACGCTGGCTGATCGGCGCAACGCCACCCGCTTCTCATTTGTGAACCTCTGGCTGCACAAGCGCGAGGCCTCCACCTATCCGCTGTTCACGCAGGAGTTCTACGACGGCCTGGTGCGCAACCGCCCGGTCTACTTCATTCTCACCAAAGCCGACTTCCCCTGGCCCGATAACGACTACATCCCAGACTACAAGGCGGCGACCGCCATCTACGTCTATGTCGAAAGCAACTACGCATACGAGGGCGAAAACGGCCCGTTCCTGCTCTTCCGCCGCAAATAATGAGCACCAGTAACCCCCCTCCGGCGCTCCGGCGCCCGTCGATACCCCGACGCCTGTTCCTTGCCCTCCTCGCTCTGATCGGCACCGCCATCTTGTTTGCCATCGCGGCCCCACAACTGTGGTATCCCTTGTGGTTCGACCAGGGTGCGTTCGCGGCGTGTGCGCAAGAGCTTCAGCATGGCGGCGTGATGTACCGCGACTGTTGGGACGTGCGTGGCCCCGCGGCGGCGCTGGCGTACCTCATCCCTCTGCTGGCGTCGCCGTCGCCGGTGGCGGTGCACGTCTTTGACTTGCTGTGTCAGGCAGGCACAGCCATTCTGCTTGGACTGCTGGCGCGTGATATGTTTGGGCGCCGCGCGGGGATCGTCGCGGGTGTGCTGTACTGGCTGTTGTACGCCAGCATTAACTACTGGGCCACCGCGCAGGCCGAGAGCTTTGCCAACCTGTTCCTGGTTCTGGCGCTGTATGGGGCGTGGCGGGGAGCAAAGCCCTCACCCCCAACCCCTCTCCCACTGGGAGAGGGGAGAGGGCGATTCACCTGGCTACTGGCCAGCGGGGCAAGCATCGGTGTGGCGTTCTGGTTCAAGTATCCATTTGCGTTGGTTGGGCTGCTGCCGGCGGCACTGGTTCTGTCGGGTATGGGACAGCTTGTCTCACGACCGGCTAAAGCCTCGACATCCGCATCGGAGCCCGTCTCACGACCGGCGAGAGCCTCGACCTCCGCATCGGAGCCCATCTCATCGCCGGCGAATGCGTCGACCTCCGCATCGGAGCCCGTCTCATCACCGGCGAAAGCGTCGACCTCTGGGCCGGCGCCGTCTTCCCAGGCATTCATTCCTCTGCTCCAGTCTTTTGCCCTTATCGGCGTTGGCTGTGCCGCCATCCTGCTCATCGGCTTCGGCTACTTCACCCTGACCGGCGCAATCTCCAATTTTCAATCTCAACTCAACTACGACATTACCACCTTCCACAACGTGCCACTGAGCGATCGGTTGGAGTGGTTGCGCACGATCTTCTGGGAGGAAGTGGTGGCGTTCGTCAACTTCGGCAACACGCCGACTGCCGGGTTCAAGGACACGGTACAGCAACTGACCATTCTCGGGCGCGGCTATCCATTCGTGTTCCTCCTGATGGCATGGGGTTTGTTGTACGGGCTGTGGAAACGGCGCGCGGCAACCTTGTATGCGTTTGGATACGTCGCCGTCGCTGTCGCGATCAACCTGTGGCAGGGACACTTCTACCGCTATCACTTCCTGATCGTCCTGCCCGCCATGGCGCTGCTGGCAAGCGCAGCCGATTTTAGATCGGGGATTTTGGACGCTTCGCGTCGATTTTGGGGTCGGCGCAACACGTCGTCCTATGACCAATCCCAATCCAAAATCCAAAATCCAAAATCCAAAATCGTCTCGTTTGTGCTCGCCATTGCCGCTGTCATTGGCCTGACCGCCACGATGCTGCCCTGGATGCGCGATGCGTATGAGAACGTCGCCGTGCAGCATAAAACGCCGGGCGACCTGTATGGTGAATCCAGGCTCTCGTCTTACACACTGGTGGCGCGCGCGTTGAACGAGCAGACCTCGCCCGACGACCGCATCGTTGTGTTCAGCGACGTGCCAGCGGTTTATGCGCTGGCACAACGCCGCAGCGGCACGCGCTTCCCCTACCTGCGCTGGGCGCAGGAGTCGGGCAGCGCCGAGTTGCGCGACCAGTATGTGCAGGAATTCCTGGACGATCTCACGCGCAACCAGCCACGCTTCTTCGTGTTGACACAACCGGATTTTCCCTGGCCGGGCGCAGATTTCATCGGTCTGTGGAAGAGCCTGCCGGCGATCCACCAATACGTTGAGGTGAATTACCATTACGTGGGTGAAAACGGGCCATTCCTGCTGTTTATGAGGAACTGATGTTCAGAAACTGATGTTCAGAAACCCGACTTTTAGCAAAAGTCGGGTTTCTGAAGGGGAGACCGCCATGCCAGACAGCCTGGGATATATTCTGAAGCGCCTGCGTGAGAAGAAACACTACACGCAAGCCGAAGTGATTGAGCGCAGCGGGTTGGAGCGCAGTTCGAGCTACATCAGCAGCCTGGAGACTAACAAAACCAGCCCCACGATCGAGGAGTTGGAGTCGCTGGCGGTAGTTTACGGCACCACCGTGTTCGACATCCTCAGCGAAGCCAAGGGCATCTCGCCGACCTGGGACTTCACACCGAACCCCGATATCCGGTTGCTGCTGAACTTCTACGAGTCGCTGAACAGCGAACGGCGCAAAATCGCGCTGGAGTTCATCCAGTTCCTGGCCGAAAAGCAGAAGATGGAGAAATACTTTGCAGGGGACCGGGCGGCTGTGCAGAAAACAGAAACGCCGCAGTGACAGGCATTGCGGCGCTTCTGTAGGGCAAACTGTCAGTTTGCCCCACGTCAGTTCTTCTTGGCGGCAATGATTTTCTGTTTGTAATCCGCGACGAAGGCCTTCAGCTTTTCGAGCAGCTCGGTCCAATCGTCGCTCTCCAGTGCGCGATTCAACGTCTCACGGTCCGGCGCTTCCCCCACCATGATGATCTGCGGGCCCTCACCATAGACGGTGTACCATGCCTCAGTTGGCCGCAGCCCCAACTTCATAATGCGCGGTGCGAACTCTTGCACCATGAACTCAAAATAAGACGGCTCTTCGTCCGTCTTGATATTCCAACTCATGACGAGCTTGACCATTACATACCCCTCAGCCTGGCAACGAACAACCTCTGCCGGGTTGCCCCTACTTGCATTGTTTTGCTAACATCTGGACTTGCTGTATGAAGTACGAGTCGGTTGGGTTGAAGTTGTTGATCTTCTCAATCGACTTGGTTCCACCGGTCTTGTCGCCGCTGGCGCATTGTGCCTGTGCCAGCGCCCAATAGGCATATGGGCTTGGCGCTTCCTGCGTCAAGTCCACCCCTTTTTGCGCGTTCTCAACCGCTTTCTTAAAATCGCCTTTGAACAGGTATACATTTGCAAGTCCAATATATGCAGCCCCCAGCTTAGGGTCACTCGTCACTGCCTTCTCGAACTCGACCTGGGCCTTCTCCACCGCATCGGGTACCTTCTTGGGATCGCGTTGCAGGTGGATCGTGCCTAGTACGTAATGCGAAGTCGCATCGTTCGGGTTGAGCTTTAAAGCCTCCTCCACATACTTCTGGGCTTCATCGAATTGGCTGTTCTGGTAATACACCGTCGCCACGTTGGTGTAGGCGGCGTCGTTGCCTGGGTTCAGTTTGATGGAAGTGAGATAGGCGTCAACCGCTTTGGCCAGGTAATCCTGGCGCTTCCGCGTAACGGTTTCAGCCTCGGCCATCTTGTTGTAGATGTTTCCGAGTAGATAGTGGGCTTCGCTGTTCTGAGCATCACCCTTTACCGCGGCCAAGGCCTCCTTCAGCGCTTCCTCATACTGATTCATCTTGAATGCGGCCTTGGCTGCATCGATGTGGTTCTGTACCTCCTTACTTCCTGCAGCACTCGGTTCGACAGTTGGCGCTGGGGTTGGCACACCGCACGATGCAAGGCTGATGCCTGCCATAACGACCAGGGCGGCCAACGTGGTACGAAGCCACAGAGTTGGGGAGGATTGCTTCATTGTCTTACCTCAAGCAAGATGACCTGGGTGTCTTCAGGGAGACTGCTTTTAGTCACCTTCAATGCGTCTTGTGTTTTAGCGTCGCTCAGTCCCATTTCCTTCAAGAACTTGCTCGCGCCGTCCAGCTTGCGGTTGCCGCCACTGGCGCCAGCCTTGTAGTTCATTGGCACGACGATGCTTGGTTCGATCAGACTGATGATTTCGCTCGCTTGCGCCGCGTTCAGTCCATCGCCCCCACCGACCGGCACCAGCAGGACGTCCACGGTCTCAAGCGCATCGATCTGCGCCTGTGACGGCACGAACGACAGCCCTCCCAGGTGGACCACACTCAATCCCTCGAAGAAGAACGAGTAGACCGTCCCGCGCTGCGGCGTCGTGCCCTTTTTAGCCTCCGACTTCATCGAGACGCCGGTGATAAACACGCCGCCCATCTCGTATTCGCCGGGTCCACGCACGATGCGGACGTCGCCACGTTGGGCGCCGACGATGGCCGTAATATTGTTGTGCGCCGGATCGTCCCGGCTGATTGTGACAACATCTGCCCGCAGTTTCGGCGGCTCCTCACCCGTGCTGGCGTCGAAGGGATCCGTCACGACGGCGAGCGTCCCGCGCTCGGTCATGCGGAAGCAGTATTGTCCATGCCATGTGATTTCCATGTCATCATTTTAGCTGATTGGCATGTGCTGCGACATCGTTTGGGCCCCATGCATGTGCCGTTGCAGAGCCGGCGAGACGAACGCCGTGCTGACGAGTGAGCTCACGCGTGGGCCGCGCATAAGCCCTGTGACCCTGGGAGCGGGCGTGTATCTGGGCGTTTGTCTGGGTGTGTGTCTGTTACATGAGCGCCTGCGCGCGTTTTGACAGGACGTGCACCAAGCGGCCAAGCATCTCCTGCGCGCGCTTGAACGCTGGCTTTGAGCCGAATTGTTCGGCATAGTCCGCCGCGGCATACTCCGGCGAAACGTCGCAGCCACACCCCTCCTTGAGGAAGTGCTGATGGTCGATGATCCACAGGTACATGTCGGCTTCGGTACGGCCGGGGAAGTGTTTGAGGATGTTTGCCTCGCGCACCGCCTTGACGATGGGCATGTACACGTTGTCGTACCAGTCGATCACAGCCTCATCTTCGTCGATGTCGCGCTTTAAGTCCAGCCCCATGAAGTAGCGGTGTACCGCGATATGTTCGATCAACCGCTCGTAGCCGCCGCCGATCGAGAAGCGGATATTCTGATCCGGGCGCAGCTTGTCGAGATGTGTGCGCTCCAGGAAGTCTGAATATTCGCCCAGGATGGCCAACGTATCTGCGTTGATGTCGTCAGCGGTCGGGGGCACGCGCGTGATGGCTTCGCTCACCTCGGCGTCGATATATGTGGCGCCATGGCCGCGTGCCACCGAGATACGGTGGTTGCCGTCCAGCACGAAGTACACGTCGCCCACCTTGTAGAGCTTTACGGGTGGCAGGCTGATGTCATCATAAAACGCCCGGTTGATCTTGCGCCAGCGCAGGCTCAGCACATTTTTGGTGGGCAGAAAAGCGCTGTCAAAATCGTGGTAACGCCCTACACTTCCGACGATTTTATCGATGGGTACCGTTTGGATGCCGCGTGTGATCAAACCGCGTAGCCTGAGTTTGTCCTTGACTTCATCCCAGGCCATTAATTTATTCTCGCGCCCCGCAACCAACCCGAGCATGGAACGCAGGAATGATCTCGTCCGCGCGCTGCTAAAGTCGAGCTGATCTTGTGGCGTTAAGTCGTTCATGTAATTCATGTTGGATTCCACTATAACAGGGAAGAGTTAATGGTTGATTAACCGCGACTATGTCAACTGGCGGCCTTCACAGCCTGAACACCAGTGGCACGACGATCATGATGACGATGAACAAGAGCACGGTCAGTGGAAGACCCACACGCGGATAGTCGCTGGCTGAGTAGCCGCCAGGACCCATAACGAACACGTTCACCGGGTGCGCGGTCGGTGTGATGTATACCAGCGAGCTTCCCATGGCCACGAACATTGCCATGGCGCGTGGGTCTGCGCCGACGATCTGGGCCGCGCTGATGGCAATAGGCGCGAGGACGACCGCGGTGACCTGTCCAGACATCACCTGGGTGAGCAGCGCGGTCAGGAGCAGCAGTCCGGCTCCCACGGCTAGCGGTCCGTATCCAGCCAGCGCGTTGACCAGTCCCTGGCCAAGCAAGTCGGCGGTGCCGGTCTTCACCATGGCGATGCTCACGGGCAACATCCCGGCGATCAGGAATACCGCACGCCATTCCACGGCCCGGTAGGCCTCGTCCATCGTCAGGCAGCCAGTTAACACCATCGCCATGGCGCCCAGCACGACTGTCTCGGCTACGGGCAACAGGCCGGTTGTGGCGAGCGCCAGGGTGGCCGCCATGATACCGGCAGACAGCCAGGCCTTCCGGCCGATGGCCGGTTCGGCGCTGTCGGCGCGTAGGACCAGGAAGTCGGGATCTGCTTGCAGCAGTCGAATCGCCTCATTCGGCCCGTGAACCAGCAGTGAGTCGCCATACTGCAGCGGCAGATCGGCCAGGTCGGTGCGCACCGAGCGCCCGCCATGCCACAGCGCCACCACACTCGCGCCGAACTTCTCGCGAAAATGCAACTGGCGCAAACTCTGGCCGACGGCGCGCGAGCGCGGCGCGGGGATGACTTCCACCAGCGACACCTCCGCTGAGACCAGGTTGCCATCCAGGCGGGCCTCCGGCTCGACAATCGCGCCCTCCTGCTCCAGCTTTTGCACCCGCTCGTTGCGGCCGACGATGAGGAGAACGTCGTTAGGTTCGATGACTTCGCTGGCCGCCGGCGCCAGGATCGACCGCTTGCCGCGCAGGATGGCGAGCACGCTCAGCCCCCACTTCTCGCCGATGCGGCTCTGGGCAATGGTTCTGCCGAGCAGCGCTGACTCGCGCGGGATGCGCACTTCGTTGAGTCGTTCGCGCAACTGGTACGACTCGGCCAGCTTCTCCTTGATCTCAGCGACGGCCGCGATTTGTCTGGCTGGGTCTGTGTTGGGCAACAGACGCCGGCCGGCCAGCAACATGAACGAGATGCCGGCGATGACGATTGGAATTCCGACTGGCGCGAAATCCAAAACCCCGTAACCGTTGAAGCCCTGATCGCGCAATGTGGCGCTCACCACGATGTTGCTGGTGGTGAAGAGGGTGGCCATGCCGCCGAGTGCGGTCGCGAATGCAAGGGGGATCATCACTTTTGATGGTGCGATATGGGCCCGCTTCACCGCATCCACTGTGGCGGGCAACAGCATCGCTGCCGCGGCAATGTTGTTCATCACCAGTGACAGCGTGGCGCCTGCCAGCATGACAAGCAGGATCATGCGCCGTTCGCCGCCGCCGCTCACACGCGCCAGGTAAATGCCGATGGCACGCGTCACGCCGGTGCGGTACAGACCCTGGGTCAGGATGAAGATACCCAGGATGGTGATGACAGCCGAACGGCTGAAGCCGGAGAAGACGTCGTTCGGCGTGATGACGCCGCTGATCCCGAGCGCCAGTGCTACGCATATGGCGATGACATCGGGACGCAGCCTGTTTGTCAGCATCAATCCGAACGCGCATGCCAGGATGATGGCAAGTGTTATGGTGGATGGGATCATTATTGTTTCACCTTGGAAATATCCTGGCTGATTGTCCCTGGCTACGCTTCGTCTTTGATGCTGATTGAATGAACATGGCAACACTCAGTTTAACCCAGGTTATCTCTCACTAAGGGCCCAGATAATGTCGTTACTGCCAGTGGGAAAAGTAGGCGATTTTACTAAACTGGTTGACAGGACTTTTGCGCGGTGCTAACGTATTTACGTCCGATCTGAATGCAAGCGCGAGCTGTTGCCACCATGAGCGCCTGAATCATCATGATGCTCGTGCACTCAGATTTGCACTCATGGCCGTTCTTCTGTGTGAATTTGGCTAAGCGCTCGCGCTCCATCCATAACGTCGTGCTTTCATGGAACTGTCGGTTCATATTGTGGTCAAGGAGGTTGGTTTATTGACGTGATCGATGATCGCTTGAGTAGGTTAAGTGTCCACATCGTCAGTGGAGAACATCCATATTCCGACACATCAGTATTCAGATGAGTGAAGGAAACCATGAAGGAGTGAGAAGATCATGAAGAGTCACAAACTCGCATTCGGATCGTTGTTTGTGGCAGCCAGCATGGCTCTGGCCGCGTGTGGTGGGGCCGCAACGCCGGCTGCGACGACAGCACCTACAACAGCGCCAGAAGCGACGGCGGCACCGGAAGCGACCGCGCCGGAAGCGACCGCTACGACAGAAACGGCTGCTGAAGCTACCGCGACAACTGGCACCGCCGCCGGTGGCACGGAAGCCAAAATTACCATCTGGCACCAGTGGGACGGCAAATACCTCGACGCGATTACCGCGGTGTTCAAGGATTATGAGGCCAGCCACCCTGGTGTCACCATCGACCTGTCCAAGCCTGAGGACGTCGCGAACGCGCTGAACGTGGCTATCCCTGGTGGAGAAGGGCCCGATATCATCGGTTGGGCTAACGATAAGATCGGCGAACAGGCGCTCAAGGGCAACATCGTTGCCTTGGACGACCTGGGTATCACCAATGATTTCCTGAGCAGCACCTATGAGCCGGCGGCTGTGAACGGTGTCATGTGGCAGAACAAGATCTGGGCGCTACCCGAGACGCAGGAAGCCGTCGCGCTGGTCTACAACAAGGACATCGTCACGGAGAAGTATCTGCCCACCGATCCGACGAATTTCCAGGATCTGTTGGACAAGGCGACGGCCTTCCAGAAGGACACCGGCAACGCTCTGGTGTGCAACCAGGGCTTTGGCGCCAACGATGCCTATCACGTCGCGCCCATTTATTTCGGCTTTGGCGTGCCTTCGTACGTCGATGAAGAGGGCAAGGCATACCTGGATACGCCCGAGGCTGTGAAGGCTGCGACGTGGTTGGCCGACATGTCCAAGGTCTCCCTCAAGGAAAACAGCTACGATATCTGCGCAGCCGCGCTCAAGGAGGGCAAGATCGGCATGTGGTGGACTGGTCCGTGGGCCATTGCCGGCATCGAGGAAGGCAAGATCAATTACGGCATCCAGGCCATGGGCAAGCCGTTCGTCGGCATCAAGACCATGATGCTCTCGAAGAACGCGGTCGATCGCGGCAACCAGGAAGTCGCACTCGACATCATCAAGTACTACACCAGCGCCGAGGTGCAGAAGAAGCTCTCGCTGGTAAACAAGACCATTCCCGCCGCGACTGCCGCGGTGAAGGACCCTGAAGTGGCGAAGCTGCCCGCCGTGGTCGGTTTCGCTGCCTCGGCCAACCTGGGCGTCCCGATGTCGCCGTCACCTTACTCATCGGCCCAGTGGGATCCGGTCGGCAAGGCCAGCCAGGCCGTCTGGACCGGCGCACAGCAACCGGAGGCCGCCATGGCCGACGCACAGAAAGCCATTGACGACGCTGTGGCCCAAATGAAGTAGCCATCTGTTTCAATGGGACGGGAGAGTCTATACCAGGCTCTCCCGTTTTGTCGTAACCGGAGGTTTCCATGGCCGGATGGTCTGGTCGACGCAAGACGTTGACGATCCTTCTGTTTCTTCTCCCCACGATACTGGCCGTTCTTGTTTTCAACGTTTATCCCCTCATCCTAAACACCTACATCTCGTTCACCAACCGCAATCGTTTTCGCCCCAACCCGGATTGCACCGCCGGTCTGAACGGCGTGCTCGACCCGCTGTGTTGGCCGGTATTCAGCAGTGGTGCGCCGAAAGGCCTGGGCAATCCCTACAAGCTTCAGGAACCGATTCTCAAAAACTACGAAACCCTGATCGGGCGGCTGTTTACGACCGAGAGCCTGTTGGCACTCCTGCGCATTCTGCTGGCGCTGGCGCCGCTGGTGGTGGTTTCCCAGGTGAACAGACGCTTCGATCGCGGGTTAACCAGGCCGGTGTCATCCGGTGTCGTGTGGCTGATCGCCATCGTGGCGGTGGTGGTGATTGGCCTACTCGCGGACTTCTTCGGCGCCGTCAACGTGCTCATGACCTCCGGCGACTTTATCGTCGTGGTCTTTCGCACCATCCTCTTTGTCGTGTTTCGTGTGCCGCTCACGTTCCTCCTGGCGCTGACACTGGCGCTCATCTTGAATGACACGTCGCTCAAGGGCAATACCTTCTTCCGCACCATCCTATTCCTGCCGTGGGGGGCTTCGTCGGTGGCCATTCTCGTCTCGCTGATCTGGCAGTTCATCTTCCGCGAGCAGGGCGTGTTGAATCAATTGCTGGCAGCCGCCTTTGGCATCAAAGGGCCTGTCTGGTTGAATGACCCGGCCTCCGCGTTCGGTGTGATTGTGTTGGCCGACATTTATTTCTCTTTCCCCTTTTTCATGATCGCCATTCTTGGCGCGATGCAATCCATCCCGGCCGATCAGTACGAAGCGGCCGAAGTGGATGGCGCCAGTTGGTGGCAGCAGTTGACCAACATCACCCTGCCGCTGATCCGCCCGGCCGTGCTGCCTGCCACCGTGTTAACCTCGATCACAGCCTTCCAGATGTTCGGCACGGCTTTTGCCATCACGGCGGGCGGCCCGCAGACCGGGGCCAGCACGCCCGGCGCGACCGAGTTCGTCATGATCTACGCCTATCGCCAGATCTTCCAGTTGCAGAATTACGGCAACGCCACGGCGTTTGCGGTCATCATCTTCATCATGTTGTTCGCCGTGACGCTGTGGAGTCTGCGCATCACGCGCATCACCAAAGGAGTGTACGAATAAATGTGGCGCAAAACCCGACCCGGTGTTCGTATCCTTCAATATGCCATCCTGATCGTCACGGCCTTGTTCGCCTTTTACCCGATCTGGTTTGCAGTGCTGGCGTCGCTGCGCCCTGGCGAGCGGCTGTACACGCTGAACCTGGCCGGGATGTTCTTCCCCACGGAGTTGACGTTCGAGAATTACCGCGTGATGCTATTCGAGCGTCCGTTCCTGACCTGGTTGAAGAACAGCGTCACGGTGTCGATCGTCACGACGATTGCGTCGCTCATCATCTGCACGTCGTCGGCCTTCGCGCTCTCGCGCTTCCGGTTCCGCGGGCGTGAGTTCTTTCTGATCTTCCTGCTGGCGATCCAGACCTTCCCCGGCATCCTCTCACTGGTCGCCATCGCGCAGGTGCTCACGGCGGTCGGTCTCTACGGCAAGCACGCCGGCCTAATCCTGGCCTACACCACCGGCACGCTGGTCTTCTGCACCTGGAACATGAAAGGGTACTTCGACACCATCCCCATCGACCTGGAGGAGGCGGCGATGCTCGACGGCTGCGGCCCGATCCAGGCCTTCATCCTGGTGGCGCTGCCGCTGGTGCGGCCGGCCCTGGCGGTGACCGGCATCCTGGCGTTCCTGTCGGGTTGGGGCGACTTCATTTTCGCGTCCGTGCTGGTGCCCGCGCCCGACAACTTAAAGCTGGCTGTGCCTGCGCTATACAGCCTGGCGAACAGTGTCAGCGTGCCGTGGGGCTACTTCGCCGCCGGCGCGGTCATCGTCGTCATCCCCACCATCCTCGTGTTCCTCTCGGCTCAGCGCCTGTTCGAGGCAGGCCTGACCATGGGTGGCGTCAAGGGCTAGCCAGTTGACCATGGATGACTTTATTTTTGG
>JAMDDR010000304.1 GCA_023488685.1 Chloroflexota bacterium
ATACGAGGTGTTTGGCACAAAGGGCACGCTGCTGGTCCGCTGGCTATTTCACAGTTCTCATTCCATCGAACCGGCCATCATCGAGTTGCATGAGCACGCTGACCGCGTGACCGATCTGACCTTGAGCACGTCCTGGTGTGTGCAGGACGAAATCAGGATGAACTGGCAGTATCTGAACGAGCTGCGGCACTTCTGCGATTGCGTGCTTCAAAACAAGCCTCTCGCCAGCGGCGGAGCGGACGGCCGGGCGGTTGTGGAGATCATCAATGCCACTTATGTGTCCTCCTGGGAGGGCAGAAAGGTGAAGTTGCCGTTGCAGAAGTCCCCCGACTTTGAGCAGATGTTTACGGACATGGGCCAGGCATCGCGCTGGCATATCGACGACGAGGATGCGTGGTGGAGCCGCTATTAAGGCACCCACAAAAATGGTTGTCACACACTGTGGAAATTGTGTATAATTCGAAACGTCTGTAGAGATAACAACGTGGTCGTTAGGGACCTCTCTTTATTGAACCTCGGTTTAAAACCTTGCTGTCTTTTGAGAGCTGTCGACAACCTCTCACCGTCTTTATCCTACGGTTGTAGTCTCATAAGTCGCATGCGGACGATGTGTACCGCATGTGCCATGTGATCATATGGAGGATCAGTGAATACGAAATTGTACGTCGGCAATCTGTCATACAGCACAACCGAGAGTGATTTGCGCGAATTGTTTAGCCAATCAGGCAACATCCGTTCGGTCACGATCCCGACTGACCGTATGACGGGGCAGCCGCGTGGGTTCGCCTTCGTCGAGATGGAGTCGGCCGAGGATGCATCAAAGGCTATCCGCGCATGCGATGGTCAGATGCTCGGTGGTCGCCAGATCAAGGTGAACGAGGCCAAGCCGCAGGAAGCACGCAGCGGCGGTGGTGGTGGTGGGTTTGGTGGTGGCGATCGTGGCAACCGTGATCGCCGTGGTGGTGGTGGCGGCCGCGACCGGCGCTACTAATCCATACGAGTCCATGAGTTGACTTGTGAAAGGTCGGCATCGAGCAGATGCCGGCCTTTTTTATTGTCTAGTACCGGCCTACACCTTGACAATTTAGGTTTTCCTAAATATCATATAGATGATTTAGGTGATCCTAAATCGGATGGAGGTGTGGTGATGGCAGGCGACAAGGGGTTGGGTAAGGGTAAAACGAGTGGGATTAGCCGGCGTAATCTATTGAAGACCGGCGCCGTTAGCGCCGGCGTACTTGTAGGGGGCGGACTCCTGAGTCAGGCAATGCATGCCCAGGAGACCCATCCCGCTGATCAGCATCATGCAGCCGCAGATCCGGCGGCTCACTCCGAACATAACAGCCTGCTTGTCGGTGTGGTCGATCACCAGCGCAACGGTTTCGACCCTATGCAGGTGTTGGTGGACTGGGACGCCGGCCAGGTGAGTGTGCTGCCCAACGGCCAGACCCTGCGTGAGTACAACATCTACGCCGAGGATAAAGAGATCGAGATTGCGCCGGGCATCTTCTATCCGGCCTGGACCTACAACGGGCGCGTGCCGGGTCCGACCATCCGCTGTACCGAGGGCGACCGGCTGCGCATCCGCTTCATCAACGGGGGTACCCACCCGCACACGCTGCATTTCCATGGCATCCACCCATTCGAGATGGATGGTGTGCCCGGTGCCGGCCCGGGTGAGATAGCCCCAGGGCAAACGTTCACCTACGAATTCGACGCTGACCCATTTGGCTGCTTCCTCTATCACTGCCACGCCATGCCGCTCAAGCGCCACATCCACAAGGGGCTGTATGGCGCGTTCATCGTCGATCCCAAGCAGGGACGCCCGCCTGCGCGTGAGTTCGTGATGGTGATGAACGGCTTCGACACCAACTTTGACGAGGAGAACGAAGTGTACGCCGTGAATACCGTGGGGCACGAGTACGTGCGCCGGCCGATCCCGGCCAAGGTCGGCGAATTGATCCGCGTCTACCTGATCAACATCGTCGAGTTCGATCCGTTGAATTCGTTCCATCTGCACGCCAACATGTTCGACTACTACGACCACGGCACGACATTGGAGCCCACGCTACGAACGGTGGACACGATCATGCAGGTGCAGGGCCAGCGCGGCATCCTGGAGTTCAAGTACCGTTGGCCGGGCAAGTATATGTTCCACGCACACGTCAGTGAGTTCACCGAGCTGGGCTGGATGGGCCAGTTCAACGTGGTGCCGCCGGACCAGTTTGAAGCCGCTATGGCCGAGGTGGGCGTTGATGCAGAGTGGGATCGCAAAGCAACCCAAGGCAGCACGGCGAAGGCAAACGCCTGATGTGGCCGGGGCGCGTTGTTGTGTCACTTGTTGTCGTGAGCGTTTGGGGCGTTGGAAGTGTTGGGATTGTTTGGATTCGTTTGAATGTATTGAATGTATAGGGAGTCACCATGAACACACCCTCTGTGTTACCAGAGCCAGCCGGCACTGCTGAGCCTGCGCACAAGCGTTTATCCGGTACGGCGTGGGGATTGGCGCTGTTGCCGTTATTGTTGCTGGGATTGGTCCTGGCTTACATCGTCGTCACCGGCGGCGGCCTGAGTGACCTGGCTGGCCCGCCCGTCGAGCAAGTCAAAGTGCAGCGGATCACATTGCCTCAACCGGGTGTGATCCAGGTCGAAGTCGTCAACGATGGTCCACAGGCCGTGACCATTGCGCAGGTGGCCGTGGATGGTGCGTATTGGACGTTCACAGCCGAGCCGCCGGGCGTGATCGAACGGTTTGGACGAGCGACATTCACCATCCCTTATCCATGGGTGGATGCCGAGACACACGTCGTGCAACTCATCACCAGCCTGGGTGCGACGATCGATGCTGAGATTGCCGCTGCCGTGCAGTCACCGCGGATGACGCTGGATCTGTTCATGCGCTTTGCACTGGTGGGTCTGTACGTTGGGATCGTTCCAATAGCGCTGGGCATGTTGTGGTACCCACTGATGCGGCGCATGGGCCGGCGTGCGATGAACTTCATCCTGGCGCTCACGATAGGTTTGCTAATCTACCTGGCCGTCGGAACGTGGCTCGACGCGACCGAATTTGCCGCTGAGTTGCCGATATTCTGGCAAGGCGTGCCGCTGGTGCTATTCGTCGCTGCCTTCACTCTGGGCGTGATACTGGCCGTGACCGCGCGGCGCTGGGGTGGCACGGACTATCCGCTCGGCACCTCGTACCGCATTGCGCTGGGCATCGGTTTGCATAATCTGGGTGAAGGGCTGGCGATTGGCGCTGCGTTCGTTTCTGGGCAGGCGGCGTTGGGCGTCACGCTGGTTTTGGGCTTTACGCTGCATAACATCACGGAGGGGGTGGGCATTGCCGCGCCCCTGGTGCGGCGAAACCCAGGTTTGAAGCACTTCTTGCTGCTGGGCGCGCTGGCCGGCAGTCCCGCCATCCTGGGAACATGGCTTGGCAGCTTCGCCTTCGATCCTGTGCTGGCAGTCATTTTCCTCGGCGTCGGGTTGGGCGCCATCCTGCAGGTGGTGTGGGAGGTCGGCAAGCTGGTCGCGCGCGACTCGGCTGGCGCGGGCGATTCGCTGGTCAACTGGACGACCTTGGGCGGCGTGGTTGCCGGCGTCGCCATCATGTACTTCACCGCGTTCCTGGTCAAATTCTGACCCGTCAGGTCAGTTGGCCGGTTTGACAGCGGCATGTTTTTGACTATAATGCATGAATACTTGTTCATACATTCACCTATCATATGGCTCAACAGACCTTTTCGCAAGACGTATTGCTCCTCGACGGCGACACCGCCAGCCGTGTGGCGGAGCTGTTCAGCGCACTGGGTGACCCGACGCGTGTGCGCATTATTGCCGCGCTGATGAGGGGGGAGGTCAACGTGAGTGACCTTGCCGCGGCAGTTGCCATGAGCACATCGGCGGTATCGCACCAGTTACGCAATCTGCGTCAGATGCGACTGGTACGCGCGCTGTGCCGGCGCGCGCTTCTCCTGGGCCTCCTCCACCATCCGGATGACGCGGCTGATCGTGTTGTCGGCGACAAGGCTGGTCACTTCGATTTCCAT
>JAMDDR010000598.1 GCA_023488685.1 Chloroflexota bacterium
TTGGTAAAGAAGCGCTTCATGGATCTCGATGCTTGCCTGTTAGCGATACAGGCTTAACGTTTACTCTGTCACGGCCTTTCGCTGGCACGGCAGAGCAACATCACCACCTCCACATGCTTGTTGTCTGTAGCGATGGCTAAAGGTGTCTTGCCAGACTTGTCCTGGATATCTAGCACAGCCCCGTGTTGCAACAATAGTTCGGTTACATCTGCGTGTCCTTGATAAGCGGCCCAATGTAGCAGCGTGCGCCCATCCCCGTCCTTGGCATTAACATCCAATCCGTCAACTAACATCAACTCAATCATTGCGACTTCGCCTTGCTCATCTGCAGCCTGAAGCGATGTGAATAGCCACACCCTATTAATAAATTGATCATCCCGTGACGGGCGTCGCCCACGCAAATCGTCGCTCAATATATCAACCATCTCCTTGTGCAACTGATAGCGTGCACGTTGAAGTTGCTTCTTTACTGCATCCATCGACACTTCCAGAAACTCAGCGACCTGCCGCAGCGAGTAACCATCGACATAATGCAGCAGGACCGCCAAGCGTTGTCGTTCGGGAAGCATCCGAATGGCGCCATAGATTTGTCGTTTAAGTTCCCTGGCTTCAATAGTGGTTAGTGGATCGGGTTGGTCGGATCCAAGCGACGGGGTGATGTCAAGAGACTGGGTTGCTACTCGCTTCTTTCGAACTAAGCGGTTGCAACTCGTCAACACGATGCGCCTAAGCCAACCAGGGAATGCCTTTGGTTCACGCAGTTGTGTTAGAGTGCTATAGGCAGTAGTAAACGCTTCCTGCGCAGCATCCTGTGCAAGCTGGTCATCCTGCAGAAGAGCGAAAGCGTAGGCAAACACCATGTCTTGAAACCGCACGACCAGTGCGGCAAACGCGTCCCGGCGCTGCACCATATCTGCATCAACCGCCCGGGCCAACTCAACGAGTGATTCGAGTTCATCCATCTCTACATGATAAGAGCCAGTTTGTGTGGAAAAGGTGACACTTTCCCACTTGCTCGTTCATTCAGGCTTCTTCCGTATGACTCGTTGTTTCTGCGACTGAAATAGCCTCTCCCCGGATCAGCACACGCCCCTGGTCCGGGCAACGCATTTCAAAGCAAGCCGCTCTGGCCTCCCCAACCTCCAGGCTCGCACCATTCAGAAGCGCATAAACGGACGGATAGATGCATTGCCACAGTTCGTGGCAGATCGGTGGACAAACATCCCCCACGACGAATGTCTGTCCTTGCCGATGAATTCCGGCCCGGCAGGCAGACTTGGTGATGGTTAACTTGACCTGGTTCACAGCTCATACCCTCGAATTCCTCGTAGACACCTGACCGGTCTGTCCGTTTATAACGGCGTCGCCAGCAAATTACTGCGCAGGAACGCCTCAGCATATTCGCTCCCGCGCTGGAAACCACGCGTTTGCCCCACCCCGCGGATGTATTGAGCCACACGCGGCAGCACATCCAGTTGTGACGTCATGGCCTCCATCGCTTCTATCTTGGTGTTGATCGTCGCGCTGATATCCACGAGGATGGTCGGATGCGGGAATAACTCCAGGATCTCGTAGAAGTAAAACTCCGGCGTGTAGTACGGTGCGCCCAGGTCGACCAGCACATGATCCCAGGCTTTCCAGCGCGCTTCGTCGGTGATCTCGGCGACGGCGCGGTGGTCGCGGTGCTTGTCCTCATACCAATGCGAGAAGATCACGTCCGGCTTGATCTGCCGGATCAGGCGCACACACTCCTGGTAAGTGGCCGTATCGTTGACCACACCCTGGCTCGGCCTGCCCAGGAAGATGCGCTCCTTGATGCCCAGGATGGCGTCGGCCGCGCCTGCCTCGGCACGGCGCATCTCGGCGATCTTGTCTTTCAAGTCCGCGCGAGAGTAGCCCGTGTCTTTAGTGCCGCCCGTAAACGTCACGACGAACACCTCAGCGCCCATATCACTCAGCCGCGAAATCGTGCCGCCTGGCCCGATGATCTCGTCGTCCACGTGCGCCCCGAACACCAACACTCGCCGCCAGTCATTCAGGTTCATCATTTCTCCCTTGGCTGATTGCTCAATCTTCCCAACGCTCCATGCCGGAGGGCGCGCGGCTGAAACCGAGTGGCTGCAACCATGCCTGTGCCGCGCTCCCCAGCACGGGTTTACCGTTCCAGTGCGTGATCGTCAAACGGCGCGGCGCACCGGGCCGGCTCAGGTAAGCTCTCATCGCGCGTTGCGCCACGTCCGGCTCCACGCCTTGTGTCGTCGTCATGCGTTCGCCATTGTCCTCCGCCACCAATACCGGCTGACCGTGCCGCAGGACACAATGGGTGGAAGGCACACGGGCAAACGTCAATGCGTCCCCGCCGGCCGTCTTCGGCCCATCCGGCAATTCCCCACCGAACAGGTTGGCTGGGTCCGCCGCGCACAGCACGATCATCGTTTCATCCACACCGCCACTCACAGCGCGCAGCTTCTCGACGGCCTCGGGCAACGCAAACTGTACGCCGGGCAAACCAGACACAAAATAACCCCGCCGCACTTCGCCACGCATTTCCATGCGTTGCATCACCTGGTACAGGCTTGCCCACTCCACCGCGCCATCCTCACCTGCCAGACATTCCTTGGTGACGATGCCATAACGTGTCAGCAGGATGCGCGCGGTATGGTCCGCACGTTCATCAGCCGGCAGCGCTTGTCCAAGTACGGCAGCGCGGTGAACCAATGACCAGCGCCCGGACCATGCATGACTCGGTTTCGGTGTCACCGGCACCGTAACCGGCCCCGTACCCGGCACCTCCTGCCCGCGCAACCGACCCGTCACACGCCGCCTGGCCTCGCGCATCTCTGTGGAGCTTGGACGCTGCCGCCGGCCCGCCAGCGTCGAGGAACTTCCTGGTGTACGATCCGACCGCCCCAGGCGTGCGGCCAACTCGGTTTCCAACTCACTCGCCACAGGACGCGTGCGCTCCGACTCGGAGGGGCGTTCCTCTGCGCGCAAGGCAAGAATCGCGTGCAGCGCGTCCAGCGTGTCATTCGTCACCAATCCGGCGATGACCAACTCGGCCAGCGCATCGTTCACAACCTCTGGTCTGAGCCCCGCGCCAGCCTGGATGTCGCCGTAGAACGATGCACCTTCTGACTTCAGATAGTCATAGATCGTCTGCGCAGCGGTGCTAAGGATGGCACCGTCTCCCTCCCCTGGCGTATGGATCGCAGGTTGCTCGTCCAGGAACAGCCGGCCTTCACCCCGCGCGATAAAGCGCAGGCGCCCCCGGCGCAAATCCTTACCACTGCCTACCCAGACGACTTCGCCGCCCTGGCACAACGCATCCAGGTCCTGCGACCGATAATCAGACACCCGTGCCGGGAGAACGTCACGCTCCCAGATCTGACTTGGCAACGCCAGCCCGCGCAATTGTGCCAACACCTGGCGCAAGCCGTCTTTGCCTGCCAGTCGTTCCAGCGGATGGGCGTGCTGCCAACGGACCATGAAATCGGAATAAGCATACAGCGGCACAGGCTGGATTTCCTTGCGCAGCAGCGTCAGTGTGCGCCGATGGATCTGCTCAAGGTTGTGGCGGTCGATGAACTCATCCCGCTCTTCTCCCGGTGTAAAACGACCCTTCACCACGTCTCGCGCCGTCACCAGCCGCAGCATCGTCTCATCCAACCAGGCTTCGTCAAAGGCGTAGCGCGCCAACAGCGCATCACGCGTGAGTGGCCCGTGGTTGCGCAGCATGCGCAGCAGGATGTTGTAGGCTGAACTGTTCGCCCGCGCAACACCCTCGTATTCGTGGACCAGTTCACCCAGCACCCAGCGCATCACCATCCCGCTGCCGGCCGGCAGCGCCATTTCAACAATACGCCCCTGTGCCGCCAGTTGATCGAGCCATGACCGCGCATCGGCCGTCTCAACCACACGCGCCGGCACCTCGTCCGTGCTGAGGTCACCCAGTTCCTGCCAGACAATGGCCAATTCCTCGACCGAGCGCGCCTGGTAGCCGGGGGCGTTGTGCTGCAACCGCCCCGTTACGTCGGCAATCGCC
>JAMDDR010000513.1 GCA_023488685.1 Chloroflexota bacterium
CTAGGCAGGCTGATAGTGTGTGGTTCTGCCATGAAACAGGTGCCTTTACCAACACCACGCTTAATCGCCATTGCCAGTCTGACGTTCGCGTTGACGCTGCACGCCAGCACGATGGAGCCGGCCGTATTAGGCCACCAGATCCTGGCACTGATGCTGCAGAACCGCAACACGGCGTTGGGCCTTACAACGTTCGCCGGGTTGCTCGTGGCAACGCTGGTACAGCCGGCAGTCGGTCTGTGGTCGGATCGGGTCCGGTCGCGCCTGGGCCGGCGCCTGCCTTTCCTCATCGCGGGCACGGCGCTATTAGTCACCTGTATCTATGGCGTCGCGCTGGCCCCAACCTTTCCTGCCCTCGTGCTGTTCGTCCTGTTGATGCAGGTGGGATCAAATACGGTACAGGGGCCGTGGCAGGCGCTCATCCCTGACCAGGTGCCGGAATCGCAGCACGGCCGCGCAGCGGCGCTGAAAGCGCTGCTCGACATGCTGGCAGCCGTCGTAGGACGGCTAAGCGCGGGCTATATGATCAGCCAATCCGCCATCGTGGGCCTGCCACCTGCAGTCGGGACAGTGACGGTTCCCGCGCTCGTGCTGGTGGGTGCACTGGTCGTGACCGTCATCGGCGCGCGGGAACCCGCTCACACGGCTCATGCTGCGTACACCCACCCGGCCAACCCAGCACCACCGCGCCAACTGTTGCAAGCCATTCGCAGTGCGTACCAGGTCGATCTACGCCGCTATCCAGCCTTCGGCTGGTGGTTCGCCAACCGCTTGCTGTTCTGGTGTGCCTTCATCAGCCTGACCATCTTTCTGCTATTCTTTGCCGTCGATGTGTTGGGCATGAGCGAAGCCGGCGCGCAACGCTATGTGGCGCAAGTCTCTGTCATGCTGGGCGGGGCACTCGTCGTCGCCACGATCCCGGCCGGGTGGCTCGCCGACCGCTTTGGGCGCAAACCATTGGTGGCCGGCGCCGGGTGTGTTGCTGCGCTGGGAACCCTGGGGATCCTATTCATGCGGGATGTTGGCATTCTCACCGGTATTGGCCTTTTCATCGGCGTAGGTGTGGGCGCCTACCTCGTCGCCGGCTGGGCGCTGATCACCGATATCGTCCCGCAACGCGAAGCGGCGCACTACATGGGGGTAGCCAACATCGCCACCGCTGGCGGCAGTGCTGCCGGGCGTCTGCTGGGCGGCGTGCTGATCGATTGGCTGAACGCGCTGTCTGGGACACTATCGACGGGCTATCTGGTCGTGTATGGGCTGTCGGCGCTACTCTTCCTCGCGAGCGCCCTGGCAATCATCCCATTGCGTTTGCATGTGGCGCCGGTTCCACAGAAGTGGTCAGGCCGCGCACTTGATGGCGGAATGGCTGATGACTGACTGATAAGCGCTAAACAAATCATCAAATTTAGCGGACCAGCCCCTCATTTCGGCGTCGGCGCGTGCAACGGCGCCTAACCGCCGTGCCAGCGCCGGATCGCCCAATACACGGCGCACGGCGGCGACGAATGCTCCACGATCCTCCGGCGCGAACAGCAGGCCCGTCTCGCCATCCCTGACGAAGTCCAGCGGCCCACCAGAACCCGCCGCCACGACGGGCAACCCAGACGCCATCGCCTCCAGGACCACGTTGCCGAACGTCTCGTTGGCCGCTGGGAACACGAATACATCCGCGGCAGCATAGGCACATGCCAGCTCATTCCCACTCAGGTAACCGGTGAACGTGGTACGGCCATCCCCCAACAGCCGTTGCAGTTCGGGACGCACTGGTCCATCGCCGACCACGGCCAGCCTGACCTCCGGGAACACATCCAGCACATCGCGCAACCAGTCAACGCGCTTCTCGCGTGCAACGCGGCCGACATACAGCAGCAGCGTTGCTTCCGGGTGTCCCGCGCTTAGGCGCAGCCGCCAATCATGCGCCCGCCGTGATGGGTGGAAGCGTTGTGTGTCCACACCGCGGCTCCAGACCGCCAGGCGTTCGAAACCCTGGGCCTCCAACTCAAGCAACGTGGTCTGGGAGGGACACAAATTGAGGTCCGCCTGGTTGTGAATCCAGCGCAGGTACGTCCACAATGGATCGCGCAACAGCCCCAAGCCCCAGCGTACAGCAAACCCCGGAATATCCGTCTGGTACGACGCGACCACCGGCAGGCCCAACTTGCGGGCATGGCGCAAACCGGCGATGCCCAGGGACACCGGGTTGACCACGTGAATGACGTCTGGATTGAAACCAGCCAGGTAAACGCCCACGTCGGTGCGGGGTGAAACCAGCTTCAGCTCGGGATAGATGGGAAGCGGGATGGCATTCAGCCCGATTACGCGTGTTTTCGCGTACCAGTCCGGCCCACCCGCGGGGGCTAACAAGAGACTCGTGTGCCCGTGCCGGTCCAGGTAGTCCAGCAGGTAACACAGCGTGTTGGTGATGCCATCCACTTTGGGCAGGAAGGTCTCTGTGATGAGTGCAATACGCATAGTATTCAGAGGAGAGGCATTAAGGCTACGCTATAGATCAGAGCCCCCACCAGCGTGCCCGCAACCGTTTGAGCCAGCGTGTGACGGCGCAGGTGGACACGCGCCCAGGACACCAGGGGAATGCTCGCGACGAGGGGGAAGGCCGCAGGACCCGCCAGGCGCCAGGCGACGACACACAGGCTTGCCATGGCAGCGCTGTGCAAGCTGATCTTCCAGCGCGTGGTGACTGCGAACAGAACGATCACTTGCGCCCCAGCGGCGACCGAGAACAGCAGCAGCACCTGCGGCGCCGCCATGAGCCACGCCAACAGCACCATCACCAGCGAAAAGAGGATGGTCACACGGTAGGGTTTGATCCGTTGCTCGCGGATGCAGACGTCCAGATCGGCGACATTGCCCCGGTAGACCAGCCACACCACATACAGCGCCGGGAGCACGACCACAAGCGCCCATTCGCCCAGAGCCCACATCCACGCCGCCGGCGTTGCGAACATGCCGGCCACACACCAGATACCAAGGCTGGTGACGACCGGGGGGCTGCACACGCGCGACACCCACACGGCGGCAAGATCGTTCCACTGAGGTGCCGGCGCGGCGCCCACCTCGGGTGGGACACCGATATCGGCGACGGTTCGGGCGATGGAGTGCTCAAGCTCGATCATGAGTTCCTTCCAACCTTTCACGATTGGTGTTGCGATGCCTGTTGCCATCCGTTGCCCAATACCGGTGTCGCCAGCGCGCCGGCATCAGGTTCAGATACAGTAACGTGCAACGCATGAGCGAGTGAAGTGTCTTGCGCGCCACCCCATTCTTCAGCCTGCGGTGGTCATGCGCATATACGACCAGCTCCGGAACGAACGTGACACGCAGACCGCATCGCTTCAAACGCCACACAATCTCAGAGTCTTCGTTACACACCAACTGCGGGTCAAAGCCGCCCACGGCCATGAAGGCGCTGCGTCTGATGAGCAGGTTGGATCCCGATGCCGCCGGGATGCCGAGACGATCTGACCAACCCTGCATGCACGCAAACCAGCGGTAATAGCGTGCGTAGCCGTTTAGCGAGAGCTTCGGCCCATACAATGCGTCGGCGTTCACACAATACGGCAGCCGGCCGAAATAGTCCGCCGCGAAGGTGACATCGGCATCGGTGAAGACCAGCCACGGCGTGCGCGCCAGTTCCGCGCCGATCTGGCGCGCCTCGGTAACGCTGCAACGGCGCTGCACCACGACGGTGTTTGTGGGACGCAGGCGGGCGATCACCTCCGGGGTGGCGTCGTCGCTGGAGTCCACCACGATGAGTGGGAGGCGGGGCGGCAGCGAGCGCAACAGCCCGGACACGTTGTGGCTCTCGTTGCGCGTGGGCGCGACGATTGTGACTTCTCTCAGATTAACCATGGCTTGCCTGGCGTGATTGCATTTGCATGTATGCGTGTGTATAGCAACGGGGTGCTAAAGATGCTTTACAACGGTGTTAACGCTGGGTTAAGCGCAAGTTATGCGTTTTTGATCCTGGCCTGGTAAGCCGCCTGAACGTGCGCTCAAACGTTTCTTAACA
>JAMDDR010000477.1 GCA_023488685.1 Chloroflexota bacterium
GCGACCACACCCTGCTTCTGCAACAGGTAGGTGCCATATGCGGCCGGGATGAAGATCAACACGTCCAGCCATATGCGCTGCCACCACGGCGGCCTCAGCGCGCGTGCGCGCTGCTGTTTGTAAGTGACGACCGTATATCCCGCCGCGCCCAGGGTCGGCGTCACCGTGATGAGCACCGCCAGCCCCACCGTGATCAGTCCCGTGCGCAGGCTGTCGAGTGTGATCGCCGTCGGGAGGGACGGCGCATTCACTCCCACGCCGACAAAATCCATAAAGCTGCGCGTCTGCCCGACCAGTTGTGCGATACGCTCACCAGCCGGCGCACTGGCGCCCAGCGCCAGCGCACCCAGCACCATGGCCTCCAGCAACGCGATGCCCAGGATCTGAGTCACCGACGCGCCACGGCTGCGCAACACGGCAATTTCGTTGTGCTGATTGTTCACGGTCAGCCCAGCCACCAGGGCGATGAAGACAAACGTCAGCACCAGGATCGGTACGCTGAAGGCGAACAGTTGCACCATCAGCAGGTTGCTGGTGCGCTCATAACGCTTCAACGCCTCCGCCGGCGAGTGATCCAGCCGGACGTTGGGCAGCACGCCGGCCGCGCGCGTCAAGGCAGTTCCCATGCGCTCCAGCAGGCCCGGCACGTCGCCCGAACGCACGCCGCTACCATCGAAAAGCATGTACCAGACAACCAGGTATTGCTCACCCTTCAACTGTGGCGCCAGGCGGCGCATGAAGTTGCCTTCGGTGGTGAACAGAATGCTCTGCAGCGCGTCGGGGTTGGAGTACCAGTAAAACTCCGTGTCGTCGCGCGGTTCCCAGATGCCGGAGACCACAATGGGGATCTGGCTGGCCGCCTGGGTCGCCTCATGCTGCGCTGAAAACTCGTCGAACGCCAGATAGCGCTCGCCCACCTGCCAGCCCAGCTTGTTGGCCAGCAGCTTGCTCACCAGCACCGGCATGGCCTCATCCAGCGCCCCGCCCGCCATATCGCCAGGGAAGGCCCCATCCATCAGCGTGATGTGGTCCGTCAGGTCGTTCATCATGCCAAATGGAGAACGGGTTAAGGCCTGGCGTTGACTTTCATAGGCGTCACCTGACGCGAACACCGGGTAGGCGGCTGTGGCAAAGTAGCGCACCAGCATCTGGCGCGGCAGCCCAAGCATCGCGGGCAGTTGCGCCTGCATCATCTGATCCGCTGCTGCGACCTCCGACCACTCCGCGGGGTTAGACATATCCCCCACGTAGCGGTACATGAACGCAAACGGCGGGCGACGGGCGTCGCCCCACGCCGCCATGTCCTCTTGCAGGATACGGTGGTAGACAGCGTCCGCGTATATCGGCACGCTGAGGGTAAGCGACACGACGACTACCAGTCCAACCGCGCTGGCAAGTGCCAGCCAGCGGGTGGACCATAACCGCCGCGTTGCAACGATAAAAATGGACAGAATGGCCATGAGTTTTAGTGCGATGTTGCGTGAAGAGCGGGAGATGCGATGGGCACTCAAACACTCATCCAACTACGAACCAGCAGTGAAGCAACATCAGTCGTCGTTATTGTAGCGGAGTTATTCGCGAGGCATGCGAGAAGGTTTTCGTTTTCCCTGTTTTCCCTCACCCAACCCTCTCCCAAAGGGAGAGGGCTTTCGGATCGCGCGGGCCTGCTCCCCTCTCCCAAGGGGAGAGGGGTTGGGGATGAGGGCGTGTAGGCATGTAGGCGTGTGAGGCAGACCCGCGCCAGAGAACCTATCCTCGCTTGCCTTTCGGCCGCGGGCCGACATCGGAGGTGTCAATCGGGCGGAAACCCAGTTTGAGCGCGGGTGATGCCGCGTCGAGCGTGAAATCACATTGCTTCAGATCCTTGAAGCACGGATCGGCGTCCAGCGAATGGGTGTCGTTGCCGCCTTGCTGCCACTCGGCCAAGGCCACCTTCTGCGCTCCTGGCCGGCCATATCCACCCCGCTGGAACGTAGCTGGTTTGCCGGAGACGTCCCAGAACAGGTTCAGGTCGCTGATCAGGCAGCGGGTGCCGTAGTCGTTGCCATAGCCGCCCACCAGCGCCGGCTGCCCGTCGGTGACGAAGATGTTGCGCTCCAGCGTCAACGCGTTCACGCCGTCCACCCGGCTGATGCCCAGGTTGCCCTCCGCGCCAAACACGAAGATGTTGTTGCGCACGACGTTTTCGTGCCCGTAGTGCTGATGAAAGGTCTGGCTGTTGGTGTTGTAGCAGATGTTGTCTTCGATGACGATGTGCGAACTGCCCTCGTCCGGGTAGATGGCCCAGCCGCCATAGTTGGCACGCTCCACGTCGTGAATGACATTGCCACGGATGGTGGTGCCAGGCTGCACGCTCAAGGTGTACACGCCGCCCATATCGCTCAGCCAGGCGTGCCCCAGGTCGTGGATGTGATTCTTCTCGATGTGGTTGTTGTGCGAGATGCTGTCGCGATAGCCCCACACCCAACCACACGAGATGGCGCTATAGAAGAAGTCGTGGATGTGATTGTGCGAGATTTCGTTGCCAAACGAGTGCCGGGCGGCCACGCCGATCCCGCTGTGATACACGCGCCCACCCGTGTGAATGTGATTATCGGTAATCACGTTGTTGCCGGTCTGGCGCGCAGCGGGGCCATGCACGTCCGCACCATTCAGCTTGACGCCGCCTGCGCCAAGATCGAACATTTCATTACCGACGATGCGATTGCCCAGGCACCCATCAGCCAGTTCCACGGCATAAAAGCCGACGTGCTGGATGGTGCAATCCTCGACGGCACAAAAGCGCGCCCCTTCCATGTAAATAGCCCCCGGCACGTGCGCAGCCGCCTGCGGTGTCGCGGCGTACTTGCGATTCGTCGGCATGCCGGTGTCCGGCTCGGGGAGCACATCCAACTCGTGCCAATCCCCGTGCTCAAACGTCAACCCCTCGAAGCGCAGGAACTCCACGTAGCGATTCTGATCCGGATCGCCGACCAGCTTGACGAACTGATCAGCGCGCGGGGCGTACACTTCGGCCGTCCCCGGCGTCTCACCCGGCACGGGGAGGTAGTAGAGCTTGCCCGCCCCTTTATCCAGGTACCACTCGCCAGGCTCGGTCAGCGCCTCGAACACGTTGTCGATATAGTACTTGGCCCAGCGCTTATTGAAGTCATCCTTCAAGGCAAACATACTGCAACGGCTGGACTGGACCATGCGCGTGGCCGGATCATATGAGGCAACCGGCATACGCTCCTCGATCCAGTAGTGCAACACCACTACTTCCACGTCTTGCAGGTTCTTCCAGTTCTTGAAATCATCCGGCCGGGCGATGAATCGGTCACTGCCGTCAAACAGGTTCGCTTCAAGCGTGATGTCCGGCGCTTCCTGCATCCAGAAGAACTGGCGCCGCTCCGGCTCAGGACCGACCTTGGGCAGGCGCGCACGCGGGCGGCGCTGTCCGTTTACGAACAACTCGCGGAACGTGTACGGCACCTGGGCCACCCAGGCCGTTTTGCCGTTCACCTGCTCGGTATGCCATGCCGCCGCCGCAATGGGCACGCCGCCGTCGATGACCGGCGTCTCACCCGGATAGGCGGCGTACATCACCGGCGCCGAATCCTGCGGACCGAATACCACCGGTTGGTGGATCGGGTAGCGCCCACCGCGCAACCACACCGTCAGCGGGCCCGGCAGTTGGCCGGCTTCCTTCAGCGCACGGACCGCGTTGCGCGCCCGCGCCAGGGTCGCAAACGGCCCATCCGTGCCCGCGGCGTTCGGCTCGGCCAGCCGGCCCGTCCAGCGATCATTTCCCTGGGTCGATACGTACAAGTCATAAGGCGAAAAATGATTGTCTGTCATATTGGTTATTGGTGGCTGGTCGCTGGTAGCCAGTAATTGGAGATTGGCGCTCGGTGATTATTGTAATCTCCAATCCCTAACCCGGCAGAGCCGGAACCAAACAGGATATGAACGACGAAAGGGTGCCCCTAACGAAAGTGCGCACCTGTTGTATACCTAGCTCAGCC
>JAMDDR010000278.1 GCA_023488685.1 Chloroflexota bacterium
CCGCAGCAGTTCCCGGAAGCTCGGATTTCCAGAGAGATCGGTGCGCAATACCAGCGTGTTGACGAAACACCCGATCAGATCCTCGATCTCTGCCCGTGTGCGATTCGCAATCGGCGTGCCCACGCAGATATCTGTTGCCCTGGCGTAGCGGTGTAGCAGCACCTTGAGCGCGGCAAGCAGCGTCATGAACAGCGTGACACCCTCTCGATGGCTTAGCGTGACGAGTTGATCGGCCAGTGCTTGAGGAAATTCCACCGGATGCATTGCGCCATGCGATGTCTGCACCAGTGGGCGCGGGCGGTCGATAGGTAGTTCCAAAAGCGGCAGACTACCGGCGAGTTGCTGCTTCCAGTAGCCCAGTTGGTGTTCCAGGGTCTCACCCTGTAGCCAGGTGCGTTGCCATTGCGCGAAGTCGGCGTATTGAACGCGCAACTCCGGCAAGTACGCGGGTTGGCCGGTCTTGATTGCGCGATATAGGGTGGCGACCTCGCGGATGAGAACACTCATCGACCAGCCGTCCGCAATGGCATGGTGCATTACGAACAACATGATGTGCTCTTGATGGCTTAGCCGTAGAATGCGAGCGCGCAGCAACGGCCCAAGTGTCAGGGTGAATGGCCGGCGTGCCTCTTCGACTGCCAGGGTCTGCACCTTTGCCTCTTGCTCAAGCTTCGCTAGTGCGCTGATATCCACCATGGGGAGCGAGATGGCAAGTTTCGATGCGATACGCTGGGTGGGCCTGCCATCCGTGGCCTCGAAGGTGGTCCGCAACACGTCGTGCCGGCTGATGACTTCGTTGATGCTCTGTTCAAGAGCCATGGAGTCTAATGCTCCACTAAGACGCACCGCGGCTGCGATGTTGTAAAGCGGGCTTCCTGGTTCCAACTGGTCGAGGAACCACAGGCGCTGCTGGGCGAAAGACAACGGCTGGCTGTCGCTATGATGGATGCGCTGTATGGGCGGTGCTGCCAGGCAACGTGTACCCTGGCGTGCCTGTTCAACCATGGCAGCGAGTGAAGCAATTGTGGGTGCCTCGAACAGCGCACGCAGCGGCAGTTCCACCTGGCATATCTCGCGCACACGTGAAATGACCTGTGTGGCCAACAGCGAGTGCCCCCCCATCTCGAAGAAGTTAACGGTGACACTCACTTTCACTCTGTGCAACACCTGTGACCAGATGCCAGCCAGTAATTCCTCGGTAGGTGTGTGCGGTGGCACATAGGCTTCGCCCGGCGCTGCAATTTCGTCAGGCGCAGGGAGTGCGCGCCGGTCCAGCTTGCCGTTTGGTGTTAGTGGTAACGCTTCCAGCGTCACGAATGCCGAAGGTACCATATAGTCCGGTAGCCTGGCTTTCAAGAACCCGCGCAGCTCGCTGACGGGTGGCGTCTGACCGGCGTGAGCTGGCACGAGGTAGGCGACCAGTTGCTTGTCGCCAGGAATGTCCTCGCGCACCACGACCGCGACTTCGCGTACGTCTGGATGCCGGCTAAGCGACATCTCGACTTCACCCAGCTCGATACGGAAGCCGCGGACCTTCACCTGATGGTCACTCCGGCCGAGGAACTCCAGGGTGCCATCCGCGCGCCAACGCACGCGGTCGCCCGTCCGATACAACTTTTCGTTAGCCTTGCCACCGTATGGATTGGGGAGGAACCTTTCTGCCGTCAGTTCAGGGCGGTGCAGATAACCGCGCGCGAGGCCCACGCCACCAATGTAAAGCTCGCCCGGCACGCCTACCGGAAGCGGCTGCAGTATGTGGTCCAACACGTAGGCCTGCATATTCGCAATCGGCCGTCCTATCGGCACAATGGGTTGTCTGTCGCTCATGCGACATGACCAGAACGTCGCGTCGATGGAAGCCTCGGTGGGGCCATAGAGGTTATGCAGTTCAACGGGCAGGGTGGCATACAGGCGCTCTTGCAAGTCAGCGGTGAGTGCCTCTCCTCCGCAAAAGATGCGCCGCAGGGTGCGGCACTGACTGAACCCAGGCTCTTGCAACAGCATTCGCAACAACGTGGGCACGAGTTGCAGGATGGTGATCCTGTGACCGCGGATAGCCTCCACCAGGTATGCACTATCACGATGACCATCCTGGCGGGCCAGGACCAACACGGCGCCAGCCCACAGGGGGGCATAGAACTCCCAAACGGAAGCATCGAAACTGACAGGTGTTTTCTGCAGCACGCGATCTGCCGGCGTGAGCGGAAATGCCTGCTGCATCCAGAACATGTGGTTGCAGATCGCGCGATGCGAGATCATGACGCCCTTGGGGATGCCGGTTGAGCCGGAGGTGTAGAGAGCGTAAGCAAGGTGATCGGGCGTTGCACCACCAGTTGGGTTTGTCTCACTCTCCTGCGCGATGATATCCCAGCCGGTGTCCAGGCATATCGGCGTGATATCGCCTGCTGGCAGGCTGCTCAACAGCGCTGCCTGGGTGAGCACCACAGAGACGTTCGAATCCTGTAACATGAAGGCCAGTCGCCCAGCCGGGTAGGTGAGGTCGAGAGGTAAGTAGGCGCCGCCTGCCTTGAGCACCCCGAGCATGGCGACGACCATCTCTGGCGAACGCTCGAGGTAGAGAGCGACCACTGCGCCTGGTCCGACCTCGTGCCGGCGCAAATAGTGTGCTAATTGATTGGCTTGACTGTTCAGTTCGTGGTAGGTTAATGAGCGACCCTCATAGATCACCGCAATGGCGTCAGGCGTACGCGTGGCCTGCAACTCAACCCGTTGGTGCAGGCGAGCCTCCCGCGGATAATCGGACTCGGTGCTGGTCCATTCCGTCAACAACAGTCGGCGCTCGGTCCCTGTCAATAGAGGCACTGTGTCAATGGGGCGATTGGGGTCTACCACGAGTCCAGTCAACAACGTCTGGAAGTGCCCAGACATGCGCTGGATCGTCGAGGCATCGAACAGGTCTGTGTTGTACTCGAACACCCCTCGAAACGTATCCGGCGCTTCATCCATCTCCAGCAACAGATCAAACTTCGCCGTTCCTGGCTGCACCTCCATCTGACTGATGTTCAAGCTTGCGAGTTGTAGCAGGGGTAACAACGGCTTTTGAAGGGCAAACATCGCCTGGAATAGCGGCGACCGATCCAGGCTGCGATCTGGCCGGAGCCTGTCAACGAGCACCTCAAAGGGTACATCCTGGTTGGCATACGCGTCCAGCGCTACCTCTCGCGCGCGACGCAGCAGCTCGTGAAAATTCGGCTCATTCGAAAGGTCTGTGCGTAGAACCAGTGTGTTGGCAAAAAAGCCAATGAGCGGTTCGATCTCAGCGCGGTTGCGGTTGGCAATCGGTGTGCCTACGGTGAGATCGGTCTGCCCGCTGTAGCGATACAGCAACACCTGAAAGGCGGCTAACAGCGTCATAAATAGTGTGACGCCCTCGCGCTGGCTGAGGCTCACTATCGCACGAGACAGAGCCGGCGCCAGCGTGAAGGTCAGGCGGGCGCCTCGATATGTTTGCGCCGCCGGGCGAGGCCGATCGGTGGGCAAATCCAGGATTGGTAACTCGTCCCCAAGTTGGCGCTGCCAGTATGCCAACTGTTTTTCAAGCACTTTCCCCTGCAGCCACTCGCGTTGCCAGCAGGCGAAGTCGGCATATTGGATTGGCAGTTCTGGCAGGGGGGAAGGCCTTCCAGCAGCAAACGCGGTGTACAGGGCGGTTAGTTCCCTGACAAGCACGCCGAGTGACCAGCCATCGGCGATGATGTGATGGAAGACTAAAAGGAGCGCATGGTCTTCATCTCCCAGTCGCAACAGACGAATCCGCAGCAATGGCCCGTGTGCCAGATCAAAGGGACGCTGCGCCTCCTCTGTCGCTAGACGCATTGCTTCGCGCTCTCGATCGACCTTAGGCAATATTTGCAGGTTTAGCAGCGGCACATCCAGGCACAGCACAGGCGCTATAACCTGTCGTACCTGTTCACCTATGGTTACAAATGTCGTTCGTAACACTTCATGCCGGTGCACGACTTCGTTGAGGCTGCGTTGGAGCGCCAACATGTTGAGTGAGCCCGTAAGGCGCAACGCAACAGGGATGTTGTAAACAACGCTATTCGGCTCCAACTGGTCGAGAAACCATAGCCGTTGTTGAGCGAACGAAAGAGGCAGCCAGTCGGTTGCCGATCGTCTTTGAATATGCGCCGGCTTTAGACCCTGGTCACCTTTGCGAAGGTGTTGTAGCAACAACGCCTGCTTTTCCGGAGACAGGTCCGCGATACGGTCAGCAAGGACGCTCAACAGAGAACTCCCCTGGATCTTTTCTCGCCTGATGGTGCGTCATTGCTTCACCAGGCAGGGAACGATCCTACTCAGCTCAATGGCGGCCCTAACCCGGTATCGCTCTACTGGCTAAGATCGAGTGGGCCTCTTCTTCCGGTAACCGTTCCAGATCGGTCAGTATTTTTTCAACTTCCTCGGCGCCTGCTTGCGCAGCTTGGAGTTGCGTCAGCGCCACGGCCAGCGCGGCCACAGTGGGCATCTCAAAGACGCGACGTAAGGGCAATTCAACCCCGTACGACTCACGCACTCTGGACACGAGTTGGGTTGCAAGTAGTGAATGCCCGCCCAGTTTGAAAAAGTGATCGTGAATTCCTACTCGCTCGACGCCTAACAAACCGGCAAAGATGCCGGCAAGCTCTGCCTCAACAGGCGTGCGCGGGGCTACGTAACAGGATTGCATATCGGGGCGACTCAAGTCCGGCTCCGGCAGTGCGCGCCTGTCGACTTTACCGCTGGCGGTCTGGGGCAATGCGTCGAGCAGCATAAACACGGTTGGCACCATGTGGGCCGGTAATCTTGTGGACGAGAAGGCCAGTAATTCGCTGCTTGCAGGCGTCCGCCCTGGGTGTGGGGCGATATAGGCGACCAGGCGCTGGTTGGTATCCGCCGGATTGGTGCTGTCGCACACTGTGACAAACGCCTGGCGCACATCGGGATGCTGCGCCAACGTCGCTTCCACCTCACCCGTTTCGATGCGTATACCCCGGATCTTTACCTGACTGTCCAGCCGGCCCAAAATTTCGATGTTGCCATCCGGCAGGTAACGGGCAAGGTCACCTGTCTTGTAGAGGCGTGCACCAATCTCCTGGCTGAATGGGTCAGGGATGAATCTCTCGGCGGTGAGCTCAGGGCGGTGTAGATAGCCGCGTGCCAATCCGGCCCCCCCCAGGTGCAATTCACCGGGAACACCAATGGGCACCGGCTGTCCAAGGTTGTTTAGGATGTAGGCGGTACGGTTAACCAACGGGCGGCCTATGGGGATCCAATGCTGGGTAATCGTTGTATCAACCCCTGTGGGCACTTCGAAGAGCGTCGCGGTGATCGTCGTCTCTGTAGGCCCATACGCGTTGAACAATGTTGCCGTATGCATCGGTGTCCTTTCCCATAGGGCCAGACTTTCGCGCAACATGACATCGCCGCCGACAATCACCAACCGTAGCTGCGGGTTGGCCGGCCAACCCGATGACTCAGCACAGCCTTTAGCCCATTGGTGCCAGTATGCCGGAGGGATATTGACAACCGTGATGCCGACATCAGAGATCATTTGGTTGAAGCGCCAGGCATCCAACACATCGGAATCTCGCAGCACCAGGGTGGCCCCGGCGCTGAGCGCTGTGAAGATTTGCTCCAACGAGGCGTCAAAGTTAAGGTTCGCGAACTGCAGAACGCGATCGCAGGGCGCGATATGATAGTACCGTTGGATATCGCGGCAGTGATTGGCCAGTGCGCCGTGGGTGATCAACACACCTTTCGGCTCGCCGGTGGAACCAGATGTGTAAAGCACGTAAGCGAGCTGATCCGGCGCAGCGCTGCTCGTCAGGTTCGTCTCATCGGCTTCTGCAGCGTTATCCCAGCCGGTATCCAGGCATACGACACGCATACCTGGCGTTGGAAGACGTTCCAGGAATCGCTGCTGGGTGAGCACCAGATGCGCTCCTGAATCCTTCAACATGAATGCCATGCGCTCGACAGGGTATGTTGGGTCGAGTGGCAGATATGCCGCGCCGGATTTGAGGATACCGAGCAGCCCGACGATCATGTCGATGGAGCGCCCGACACACAGGCTCACGATCTTCTCTGGCCCAACGCCGCAGGTCTGCAGATGGCAGGCCAGTTGATTGGCCCGCTGGTTGAGTTCGCGATAGGTGAGCGAATCTTGACCGAGTGTCACAGCAATCGCATCCGGCGTACGTTCAGCCTGCATCTCGAACTGGCGATGGACACTCTGCGCCTGCGGTTCACCGGATTTGTGCGCATTCCAGGTGACCATGAGCTGCTGGCGCTCGGTAACCGTCAATAGCGGTAGCGCTGCCACGGGGGTACCGGGATTGTCCACGGCACTTTGGAGCAACGCCTGCAAGTGCCCCAACATACGGTTGATCGTGCCGGCGTCAAACAGGTCCATGTTATATTCCATGAGAGCGACAAACTCGTCGTTCAACTCCGCGATCAACAGGGAGAGATCGAATGGCACCGCGCGTTGCTCCAGTGGGTATGCTTCAAATGGAAGTCCGCCCAGTTCGATGCCCTTGCCTTCCACACCCAGTGCGAGCGACGTCATGCTCTGACCTTCCAACATGCGCGTCGTTTTTTGCCATGAAAACATGACCTGGAAAATCGGTGAGCGACTGAGGTCGCGTGCTGGCTGAAGGCGTTCGACCAGAAGTGCAAAGGGGTAGGCGTCGTGCTCGAATGCCGGCTCTAGGGTATTGCGCACCCGTTCGACCAGTTGCGCGAACGTCGGATTGGCGGACAAATCTGCTCGGATGGCAACCGGGTTGACAAAATATCCCACCAGGCGTGCCCACTTCTGGGTACGGCCTGCCTTGGGGCAACCGACCAGGAAATCCTCCTGGCCACTATAGTGGTAGAGCAGCGCCTGGAAAGCGGCCAACGTCACCACGTGTGTTGACACACCAAGCGACCTGGCAAGGGATTGGATGTGTAAGGACAGTTCCTTGCCTAATCGAATGGTCTGGGAAGTGCCGCGGTTCGTTTGAACGGGCAGGCGGGCGCGATCTGTGGGCAGGTTGAGGGGCGGTAGCTCACCCGACAGTTGGCCCGACCAGTAAGCCCACAACCGTTCACCATCCGGGCCAGCCAGCATCTCCTCTTGTTCGAGAATGTAGTCGGCATACTGCGCACGCAACGGCTTGAGGGCTACAGAGACGCCTGCTTTTTCTGCTGCATACAGTGCGCCCATCCCCTGCAGGATGACGGCCACGGACCACAGATCGGACACCAGGTGGTGTATCGACAGCACCATGATGTGGTCTTGGGGCGATCGCGTGAACTCGGTGACGCGCATCAACGGTCCGCGTTCCAGGTCAAATGGACGATAAGCTTCCTCAGCCAGGCGCTCCTTCAGTTGTTCTTCACTCCAAGCTGACGCGTCCACATGCTGAAAGATGCCACCCATGTGCTCGTAAACGCGCTGGATAGGCTTGCCATCCGGAGCGGTGAAAGTGGTCCTCAACGTGGGATGGTAATCTGCCAGCTTCTCAAATACGCGTTGCATGGCCTGGACATCCATTACAGCGCGGACGCGTGCGGCCTGTACGATGTTGTAAGCGCCACTCCCAGGCGTCAATTGGCACAGAAACCATAGAGCACGCTGGCCATGAGAGAGTGGATATTGGGTCACGATCTCACCGTATGCGTGGGCAACGGATGGAGTGGTCAACTCTGTCAGTAACTGGTTAGCCAGGTCTACGATGGTCATGTCCTGGAGCAGATCCGATGGTGCCAGGTGTACGCTCCACTCGGTCTCGAGTTCGCCTAGCAGATCGACGAGTGTTATCGAGTCCAGCCCCAGTGAACTCAAGGGTTGATCCGGGTTGAGTTGTGAGGGAGCAACTCGCAATGCGTGAGCCACGCGTTCCACCACATGTGCGTTCAAAAGCGTAATGCGCTCATGCGGCGCCGTGTCGAGGAGTATCTGGCGGGTAAGGGGCGGGGCTTCTGAGCCTGGTTCGAGATCTCTTGGAATACTGGACCCGACGATGTCCAGTGTTCCGTTCAGGAACCCGGCACGACAAGCGTGTCGCTGGATTTTGTTGCTGGCAGTCTTAGGGAGGCTGCCGGGCTTGATGAGCGCCACGGCATAGACGCTGATCTCGTGGACATCTGCCACGGCCTGGCGAATTCTCCCCACAATTTCGTCTACATCCAGGGTTTGACCGGTGTCAACTTCCTGGACGACCACCAGGTGTTCTCCCGCAAGGCCTTCCAACTCGACGGTGAACGTCGCACATCCTCCGGGCTTTAGTGCACGATGCGAACGTTCCACAGTGGCCTCGATGTCCTGGGGGTAATGATTGCGGCCCCTGACGATGATTAGGTCCTTTACGCGGCCCGTGACGTATAACTCGCTGTCATGCAAGAAGCCAAGGTCGCCGGTACGCAGATATGATTTTTCAGCGCCTGGCAGGTGCGCTCGGAAAACCTGTGCGGATTCATCAGGTCGGTTCCAGTAACCTTGTGCCACGCTCGGGCTTGTAACCCATATTTCACCCACTTCATCCGGGGGACACAGCGACAGTGATTGGGGTTGAACGATGATCACCTCTTGTAGAGGATGCCCGCATCCCACCAGTGTATGAGCACCACGCTCGCCTTCGACGGCGCGAACGACACGATGGTGTTCCAGCGCCGACCGCTGGACCGTGTGAAAAGCGGGTTGAACATCCTTCATACCGCCGGAGACGAGCAGGGTCGCCTCCGCCAGACCATAGGCGGGATGAAAAGCCTCGTGCTTGAAACCGCACGAAGCGAAGGCTGCTGCGAAGCGATCGAGAGTCTCCTTGTGGACTGGCTCGGAGCCATCGAATGCCAAAGCCCAATGGCTCAGATCAAGCGTCGCGCGTTGCTCCGGCGGGATCTTGTAGACGCATAGATCGTAAGCAAAGTCCGGGCCACCGCTGATGGTCGCTTGATAGTGGACAATTGCCTGCAACCACCGGAGCGGTTGTTGCAGGAATGAAAGTGGCGACATCAGTACGCAGCGCATGCCTGTATACACGGGTTGTATGATTCCGCCGATCAGCCCCATGTCATGATAGGGTGGCAACCATAGCGCAGTTACGCTCTCTGGTGTTAGATCAAAGACCTGTTGGATCAAGGCACAGTTGTGCAGCAGGTTGGCGTGGCTCAGCATTGCGCCGCGGGGTGCGCGTGTTGAGCCTGAAGTGTATTGCAGGAACGCCAGTGTATCACCGGCTGCCCGAGGTTCATGCCAGGCAAGCCTTTCATCGTCTGTGACGTTATCCGTTGCCAACCACTCCAGTGCTGCCAGATCGGGCACTTGCCTGGCCAGGGCTTGGGCCATGGGGATAATGGGTGTGACTGTGAGGGCTGCCTTGGCCTGTGCATCCGTTACCATCGCTTGGAGCCGGGGTAACGTGTGACTCGGCCGGGCAGGGTCAGGTGGGTAGGCTGGCACTGCGATGGCACCCGCATACAGGCAACCCCAGAAGCCGGCGATGAGTGCCGGACCGGGCGGGTATATGAGCACGACACGCTCGCCGGCGAGTCCTCTACGCTGCAACATACCGGCAATTCCGCGCGCGCTCTTGTCGAGTGCCCCGTAAGTCAGGTGAGTTTCTGTTGCCTGGCCCCCAGCGTGGGTTTCATCATAAGTAAGAAAAGTGAAGGCTTGCTGCTCAGGCGTGAATACTGCTCTCCACCGCAGTAGATCCGGTAGTGTTACAGGATTCGGGAAAGATTGAGTGCGAGGATTGGTGTTCATTGAACATGTCCTCGTCTCGCATAGGAAACGATTAGAAGCGCCTCGAACCGAGCATGTTCCCCATGAGAAAACATGATTCGGACCCCCTGGAACTCCCGTGCTCCGTTCCCTTCGGGAACAGGGCGCAATATCCTTAGAACACCTACAAGGACACTTACACGGGAAGCCACGCTGTGGCTGGGTTGGCATCAGTAGGAGAAGCGTACTGTGATGATATTTCGGCGAGCTGTTTTGAAAGCGGCCCCCAAGCCGTTGGAAGGCAGTTGCTTCACCACTGCTTCCTTCAATGGTTAGTATACCTTTAGTATTTAAATCACGCAAATATAGATTGTCACTATATGCAATGTGATAAATGTCATATATGGGTCATGATGTGTAGTTGTAGGTGTGCACTTTTCTATATCAAGAAAGTCACTATAATTTTCTATAGGTACATCAGGTACATCCACCACAGATAGACTGGTATAACAGACTACATCACGACTCGTCACATCGGGGATTGCGTGAACAATGCGGACAGGAGGCATCAAGTGTCCATGCAGCGATTCACTTCCCGGAGTGCGGATGTGTCAAGTGGGGGCGGGTCTCAGCGCTCTGCTGGTTGCATTCACCTAAGGGGTCTTTCCAAGGTCTATAAGGCGCCGGCCGGCGACATCTCCGTCTTGAAAAACATAGACTTGAGCATTGGCTGTGGCGAATTCGCTGGCATCATTGGCAAGTCAGGCAGCGGAAAATCCACATTGGTAAATATGATCGCCGGCATCGACCGCCCAACATCGGGTGAGGTTTGGGTCGGCGATACGCCGGTCCATCGCCTACGTGAGGCACAGATGGCAGCATGGCGTGGCGCGAACCTGGGGATTGTCTTCCAGTTCTTCCAGCTTTTGCCCATGCTGTCAGTGGTCGAAAACGTGATGCTGCCGATGGATTTCTGCAATGTGCATGCGCCAAAGGAGCGGAGAGCGCGGGCGATGCAACTACTCGACCTGGTGGAGATGGCCGGCCACGCCGGCAAGCTCCCCGCGGCAATCTCTGGGGGGCAGCAGCAGCGTGTTGCTATTGCGCGCGCCCTGGCCAACGATCCACCAGTCATCATCGCCGATGAGCCGACTGGGAACCTGGATTCCAAAACGGCCGAGTCGGTTTTCGTTGTGTTCGAAAAATTGCTCGCGCGCGGCAAGACAGTGATCGTGGTGACACACGATGGCAGTCTTGCCGCGCGTGTCAGGCATACCGTGCTGCTCGCAGATGGGCGCGTGGTAGACGAGTGCGATCAATCGCAGCAGACCCATAGAGTTCTCCAGCAGGTATCCAAAGGCTGAGACGCAGTTTGCTGGTCACATGCCGATGCCTGGGAGGTGCGAAGGAATGGTGACCCAACCTCGTTGGCACAAGGTCCGAGCCGATCTGTGTGGAAATACGACTCGCACCCTGCTCACTTTGTTGACGATCGCTGCTGGCATATTTGCTGTCGGCGTTGTCGTGACGATCCAAGCCATCCTATTCCCGGACATGGATGCTGATTACCAGTCCGCCAATCCGCACGCAGCCATTCTGTACATCGCGCCATTCGACGACGGTCTCTTAAGTGCGGTGCAGAGCATGCCTGGCGTTGAGGCTGTTGAAGGGCGTAGTATGGTCGCTGCCCATATCCTCAATCAGGCTGGTGACAGACTCATGATCGCGATCTATGCCATACCGTCACCCAACAGCATCAAGATAGATCGCATCGTGCCCGCTGATCCTAGAAGCGATATGCATTTGGCTGATCGTGAAATCCTCATCGAGCAATCTGCACTGGCTGCCCTGGCAATCAAACCGGGTGACAAGGTGAGCGTCGAACTGCCTGACAGGCGCGTGCGCGAGTTGCGCGTCGCCGCACTGGTGCACTCTGTCACTAATATGTCCTATGCGTTCTCCGGGGAAGTGACGGCGTTCGTCAATCCAACGACGATCGAATGGCTGGGTGGATCCAGATTGTACACGCAGATGTACATGACCGTTGCCGCAGACCGTTACAACCAGCAGCATGTGTCAGCGGTGGCAGACGAAGTCAGGAAAAAGGTCGAGAAAGCTGGCCGCGACGTGGAGTATGTCCTCGTCTATAACCCAGGTCGACACTATGCAACCGATATTACCCAGGCGGTGATGCTCATATTGGCGCTGCTGGGTGCGCTGGCGGTTTGTTTGAGTACATTCCTGGTCGTCAATACCATTCAGTCGCTTCTTAGCCAGCAGATCCATCAGATCGGCATCATGAAAGCCATCGGTGCGCGCGGGTACCAGATTACGGGCATGTACTTCAGCCTGGTTGCTATCCTGGGGATACTTGCCTTGATCGTAGCGCTCCCGTTATCGACAATGATCGGTTACGGTGTGGCTGGTGCGCTCAGCGGATTCCTTAATTTCCGGCTGGGTGCTTTCCGCATTCCTCTCGACGCGGTACTGTTGCAGATTGGTGTGGCCTTGATCGCACCGCTGGCCGCGGCAGCCGGCCCGGTGTTCAATGGCGCGCGGATTACTGTCCGAGAAGCACTCGGAAGCTATGGGATTGGCTGGGGGGTGGCACGTACTAATCTCATGGATCGATTGCTTGTGAAAATCCGGTTTCTTTCACGCCCGCTCTTGATCTCTCTGCGGAACGTGTTTCGACGCAAAACTCGCCTGGCGTTGACTATGCTTACCCTGGCTCTGGGTGGAGCGATCTTTATTGCCGTTTTCAACCTTTGGGCAGCGTTCGGCGTTGTGCTGGACGAGATGAAGGGATATTTCCTCTCGGATGTCAATATCGTCCTGAATCGCCCACAACGTATACAGAAACTGGCGATGGTGATCCAAGGAACCCCTGGTGTCAAGGAACTGGAGGGGTGGGGGCTTAGTAATGCGCAAGTGCTATCGAACGACAGAAAGAACGCTGTGCAAATCGGTGTTACCGCGCCTCCGGCGGGTTCCATGTTGATCAAGCCATCGCTGACCTCTGGACGCTGGCTGTTGCCGGAGGATAAGAGCGCAGTGGTCATCGGCAATCACCTCATGAAAGAGCGTCCCGACTTGAAGACCGGAGATCGAATGATCGTCAAGATTGCTGATAGTGAGTACACCTGGACCATCGTTGGAACGTACCAGATGGCTGGTAGCGTGTCACCCCCGATTGTCTATGTGAACTACGAGTATCTGTCTCGTGTGATCGACGCAGTGGACGAGGTATCACAGTTACGCATCATGACCACTGGTCACAGTGCTGCATTCCAATCGCAGGTCGCGATGGCGGTTGAACAACGGTTGCGGCAACAGGGTATTCAGATATCCCAGGTCATGACCGGCGATGAATGGCTAGCGCAACAGGAAACGACCATCGATATCCTCGTATATCTGCTTCTCGTCATGGCATTGTTGATCGCGCTGGTCGGTGGCCTGGGGTTGATGGGAATGATGGGGATTAACGTCCTGGAGCGAACCCGCGAGATTGGCGTCATGCGGGCGATTGGTGCTTCTGATGGCACTATTGCTGGCATGATCGTAGCGGAGGTGGTGCTAATCGGATTCATGAGCTGGATTCTTGGCGTTTTGTGTGCCATCCCCGTCACGACTGTATTGAACTATGGGGTTGGCGTCGCTATTGTCTCCACGCCGCTTGGCTTTACCTTTGGGTTAAGCGGGCTGGCGCTCTGGTTGGCTGGTGTGTTGGCCATCTCTCTCCTGGCCAGTATTCTGCCGGTACGAAATGCCTTGCGTCTGACAGTACGTGACGTGTTGGCGTACGAGTGAGAGGAACGTATTTTAGAAACCCTATTTCGGGTGTTTCTTTCTAAAGAGCAACCCGAGGAGGATCAGATATGAAAAGGTATTTGATCGTGTGGGTAACACTTTTGTTGGTGAGTGGATGTACGCTTTTCGGATCTGATGATGCCAGCACACTCCCAGAGACGGATCTGGCAGCGGCTCCTGTTACAGACGGCAGTAATGTGGTTGCCGCGGCGAAAATTGTTCCATCGCGCAGTGCCACTTTGGCTCTGCCCGTGGGCGGCGCAGTGGTTGATATCCTGGTGAATGAAGGTGCCACGGTCAAGACAGGCCAGCCAATCCTGCGTCTCGATTCAAGGCGGCAGGCGATCGGTGTGGCGCGTGCAGAATCCAATCTGAGGCGTGCGACAGCGCGCCTGGATGAACTCAAAGCCGGCCCACGACAACAGGAGATCGAAGCAGCCAGAGCCTCTGTCGATGCGGCACAGGCCCAACTGATCAAGTTGAGAGAAGGCAATAGCCCTCAGACAGTAGATTCTGCTGCTGCTGCCGTGCGAGTGGCCCAGGCCGAACTCAACAGTGTGAAAGCTGGTCAGAGCGCAGAGCAGCGCGAGATGGCCAGTGCAGAATTAGCCAATGCTGAAGCGGTCGCCAAACTCAGACAGTCTGACTACGATGCCGTGAAGTGGGATGCCGGTATCGCTGCGCGACCCGAAGCACTTGCCCTGGAGCAGGCGACCAATAACTTCCGGAATGCCAAGGCTCATTACGATGAAGTCATGAACGGTCCGAGCCAGGCGACGTTGGATATCGCCAAGGCAAAACTACAGCAAGCGGTGGCACAGTACGAGTCCATTAAATCTCCCACTCGTTCATCTGATATCACTGCGACGCTGGCCGAAGTCCGGCGTACCGAAGCGCAGCTCAACCTCCTGTTGGCAGGCACGCGGCCAGAGGTTATTGCGGCTGCTGCAGAGGATGTCAACGCCGCGAAGACGGAGTTGGAGGAGGCCCAGTTGGCCTTGTCCGACACGGAACTGCGAGCACCGTTCGGCGGCATCGTGGTGGCATTGAACATCAAGGTCGGCGAGCAAGCCATCAGTGGCGCGCCCCTGGTGCAGATCGCAGATTTGACAGAGTGGCAGTTCGAAACCACGGACCTGACTGAGTTGAACGTCGTCAACATCCAAGAAGGCGCTACTGTAGAAATCACATGTGATGCTCTTCCAGGCATTCTGATGACAGGGAAAGTCCTGCGCATCAAATCGTTGGGTGAGAACAAGCAAGGCGATATTACCTACGCGGTGATCATTCAGCCCGATGCGCAGGATCCACGATTGCGTTGGAATATGACAGCGTCAGTGGTGTTTGGACCGAAGCCAAATCCATAACTCTTTCGCCCGCTGCACCGGATACTGGGCAGTTAGATGTGAGAGTGACCTGCTCGTGAATCGCCGACCTCGATCGGCCGTTGAGTTACGAGCAAATGGCGGAGGATGTCGCCGGTCTGCTCGGACCGCTCGGGATCAAGCCAGCCGACGTCTTCGGCTGCAGCCTGGGCGGCGTGACGGCCCTGCGCCTCGCGATCCAGCATCCGGACCTGGTGCGCAAGCTCGTGGTCGCCTCGTCCTCCCGCAGCAACGACGGATACTATCCCTCCATCGTCGCCGGATGGCCGGGCATGTAGCCGCCGTTCGGCATGCCGCTCTTCAGTGCCAGTGTCGAGCAGTCCGCAGTTGACATTGCCGATCAGGCACACCTGATCGCCGTACAGTCGCTTGACCTCTGCGAGGTCCACGCCGGCTTGCGGGTCGATGGAGTGCAGCGCGTGTGGATGGGTCTGCACGAGCTGGTCGAGGATGGGCATGATGTTGCCGTCGGTGTGCTTGATGACGCAGCAACCCATGTCACGGCAGGCCTGCGTGCGCTTCGCCAGGTAGGAGTGATAAACTCGGCGAACGAGTCGGGTGAACGCGGCTGTTGGGCGCGTCCTTATTTGATGGACAATTCCAAGCCAAATATGTCGACGTCGAGGCAAATGCTTTCCGTAAAATTACGCCTGTCACGTACAAAGTGCAGGTAGTCGTCCAGTTGGTGCCTAAAAGCCGGCAGCGTCGTATCATGCGCAACTACCCATCCCCCTGGGCTCAGTTTCGGGTAAAGCCTCTGCAATAATTCGAGATAGATCCCCTTCCCATTCACCTCACTGTCCGCGTCGAGGTAAATATAGTCAAACGGTCCCGCGAGCCGGTCGGCGGCCAGTCGCCCGTCCTCAGCGATAAACTCCACATGGTCGACATCGGTGAGCCGGCCGAAATTCTGTTTGGCCAAACAGATCGCTTGAGCGTCGATGTCGATCCCATAGACATTTTCCGCCTCATACACCTTGCCCCCGTTACAGGACGCCCCCGCATTCCACACCAACGTGTTTCCACAAAAGATACCGATCCCGATCGTACGCCTGGGCTGCTTCACGGAAGACAGCAGGTAGAGCAGTCGCTCCATCACGGGCGACATGGCGGTATCAGGAATCTCAAAATGGGCTTTGACTTCCTGGCGCAGCCTCTCAAACGCTTCCGACGAATAGGCCGCGCTCGAAGCAATGATCCCTTTCTGCTTTAGCAACTCCAACACTCCGGCGCCTATCTCGTGTTCTGCATATAGGCCAAGATAATAGAGAAAATGGAAATCGCGATACCCCACTTCCTGTGCGAGTTGATGTGTTGCCTCCGCGCTGAAATAAGCGTCCTCTGCCACAAAGCCATTACGCTTCAATCGCTGGAGCGCGATCTCAATCAGTTCGTGCTCCAGCGGCATATCGTTCTCCACACATGGGCCCTTGGTTCCAATAGGCCTTCTGCCGAACATATGGAGAAAATCCAAATCGCGAGGTAATACCTCTTTCCTGAGTCTCTGGTAGAAACCGTCGGCAAGCTGTGCGGCTGGTGCCACCCCGCCATCGTCTTTGAGTTTCGCAAGCACCATCGCCGCTATCCGCCGATCGGCATGATAGACCAGTGCCATGTTATCCTCCTATGATCAGAACACCGCAATCGCCTCTGGTTCATCAAACGCTCCCAACGGCCTTGAGTTCACCTGCCTGCGTTTCGGCAGTCGCCTTGGTGAACTCAATCAATCTGAACTGTGAATGCTTCCGACAGCCCCGGAATCTCATCAGCACCAGTGAGTATCTGCAGGCTGGACCCTTGGAAGTCATCGCCGATGGGTTCGCAGCGTCCACCCAGATACTTCGACAGGAACGCTTCGGTGATGGCGTTGAATGATCGGTTGTTCTCCGGGCGGATGAAGAAATGCCCCTCATCCGGGTAGAGTACATAGGTGACCGGAATGCGCCTGGCCTGCAGCGCGGCCACAATCTGATCGGATTGAGCTCGTTTGACACGAGGGTCGTTGGCCCCCTGGCCTATCAAGAGCGGGCGGCAGATGCGGTCCACGTAGGTCAGTGGCGAGAGCCTCTTCAGCAAGGCGCGGCCCTCTGCGGTGCGATCGTCCCCCACATAGGTGGTGGTCATCGGTTTCATGGGTGGCGGGGTGGATTCCGACGACGCCAGCAGGTCTGACATGCCGAAAAGATCCACCCCGCAGGCGTACAGCTCTGGGGTGAAGGTTAGGCCGGCCAGGGCCGAATAGCCGCCGAAGCTGGCCCCCATCACCGCCACGCGCTGCGGGTCCGCAATCCCGTTGGCCATGGCCCACTGCACGGCATCCACCTGATCGTCGATGACCTTGTCCCAGCAGCGATTGCCGGCGTTGAGAAAGGTCTTGCCGAAGCCTCTGGACGCGCGGAAGTTGACGCACAGCACCGCATAACCACGGTTGGCGAGCCACTGGTGCCAGGCGTTGTAACCCCAGGTGTCCCGCCCCCACGGGCCACCGTGCGGCGTGAACACCAACGGGAGAGGCTGGCCGGGAACGCCATCGCCGTTACTGTCGCTGCCGCTGGGCAGCGAATAGTAAGCGACCAGATCGAGACCATCCCGGGACCGGATGACCACCAACCGCATTTTGACGAGTGGCTGGCCTTCGAGGTCTTGACGATCTGTGAACAGGAATCGGGCGGTGCGGCACTGGCGGTCGTACAGATAAAATCGCGCCGGGCCGTCGTCCATCAAATAGCGCACGATCCAGAACTGATCGTCGAGCGTCTGGCTGATGATGTCTATCTCCCCGTCCGCCACCCTTTGCAGGTAGGCCAGGTCGGGCTCGAGGGATGGGTCGAGAATCTGCCAGCATTTGCGCTCATGGATAAACGAAACAGCCTGGACGTATCTTTCCGTAGGATGGCAGATGACGTCATGGGCATCAGCCCAGGGATCTTCGGCAAGCACGCTGGTTTCATGGGTATCCAATTTCCAGACGGCAACCGCCGAGGTGTTGCGGTCACGACTGTCGATCATGAGCACCTCGGTACCGGTCTTATCCAACCAGGAGTTCGCGGCATTATTTGGCGCGGCGGCCACAGGATAAGTCGTCATGAAATTATCGGCGGTGTCCCACAACGCCCAATCACCTGCTCTCGTGCGCCTGAAGAAATCCAGGCCACCCTCCTGGGTCATGCAAAACGCACCTGGCACGTTGTAATCGTCATCCACCAGAAAATCCATGAAGTGGTCGTTTGGCTCGAGTAAGGTCAGGGTGCCGGTGACGAGATTGATGCGGTAGAGATCATGCCACTGGGGGTTGCGGTGGTTCAGTCCCACGACGACCTCTTCCGGGCAGCGGGGGCTGGCGTGCTTGAGGCGGGTCTGTACGCCCTCGAACGGCGTGAGGTTCTTGACCGCGCCGTTCGCCAAGTCCACACTGTACAGCCGCCCGTTGTCGTCACCATCCTTGTCTTGAAGGTACAGGAGGTGGCGATTGGTATAGGCCCAGCGGTACAAGTGAATACCACGGCCCGTGTCGTGCGTGACGGGCCAGGCGGCACCAAGGTCCTCGCACGGCGCGATCCATATGTTGAGTACGCCGTCTAGCGAGGCCAGATAGGCGATGTGTCGCCCATCGGGACTGATCTGGACAGAGGTTTTGTCCGGGTTACCGAAGAGGATGGCCCGGGGGATAAGGGAAACGGTTGTCATCGATCCCTCCTTGTCAGGTGCTCCAGTGGATCAGAACCCCCCAGCCCGGTGATCTAGCGTATCACCCTCATCTGCTTGAGTTTCTTCACCAGGTGTGCGTCACCATATTCCGATCTCAACCACTCCCTGCGCGCGCATGCCTTGTCGCCTTGCTGGCCGTTTGCTGGCTATTCCGACAACCCGAACGACTCTATTCCCCCGGTCCCTGATGGGGAATCGACAATCGAAGAAGCTGAACAGCCGGCGGCTCGTAACGACGATGCGCTAGCCATGGTGCCGTCGTGATCACATGGCTCTATCTTTCAACAGACAACAGATTGGATGTCCGGTGCGTCGAGTAACGCGTTTGAAAATTCAGCCCGGGTAATTGCCTTCCCTGTGCCAGATATCGAGCATGAGTTCGTAGCGGCTGAGGTGCATGCCAGTGTAGATGCAGTTGCTGGTGGAGAAAATGTAGCCACCACCTGGCATGCCGTCCCGCAACGCCCGGCGCACGTCCGCCGCCACCTGCAGTTCGGTACCAGTGTCGAGCAGTCCGCAGTTGACGTTACCAATCAGGCACACCTGATCGCCGTACAGTCGCTTGACCTCTGCGAGGTCCACGCCGGCCTGCGGGTCGATGGAGTGCAGCGCGTGCGGATGGGTCTGCACGAGCTGGTCGAGGATGGGCATGATGTTGCCGTCGGTGTGCTTGATGACGTAGAAGCCCATCTCGCGGTAGGCTTGGATGAGCTTGGCAAGATAGGGGGTGACAAACTCGCTGAACAGGCGCGGGCTGAGGAACGGACCCTGGTTGAGGCAGTAATCGGCGCACAGCGCGAAGCCAT
>JAMDDR010000117.1 GCA_023488685.1 Chloroflexota bacterium
CGTATACCTGGTTGTAGTACAGCGCGTTTTCCACCGGTGTGTTGGGCGGAATATGATTGCCCACCGCCAGAAAATAGCCGGGGCACGGCTTACCCAGCACCAGACAGCGTTCAACCTCGGCGCGGATTGCCTCCCGCTTCCCCATCAGCAGGACGCGCGTGTCGGCGTTGCCAACGATGATGTGTGTTTGGCCGTACTTGCCCACGATGTATTCCAGGTCGGTCAGCGGCTCCAACACAAAGCCATGCACGCCTGTGGCTGCAATATCGTTGACGAACTCGTCGTACTTGCCGTCGGAACAAAATAAGACCTTCTTGCCACTATCAAGCAAGGGCGTTATGTACTTGCGGTAGTTGGGGAAGACGTACTCCCGGTACCATGCCGGTCGCATGAACGGCCCGCTCGACCAGACAATGTCGTCATGGACCATGACGAGCGGCACATCTGCCTCCGCCAGAGCGTCGAAGTACTGCTGCATCCACGCCGCATAACGAGTGGCCAGCTGGCCGAATCGCCTCGGGTCTGTGCCCAACGCCAACAGGAGCAGGTCCCAACCGAACAGGTCGATCAGACCCGAGATCAACGTGACGTAGGTGCCGGTCATGTTGACGGCAAATGGATGTGCAGCACAATTCGACCGGTAGTGCTGTTCAAAACGATGTGTCAAGACCGCCCTGTCCTTGACTCCCAGTTGTTCCCAGGGATCGAACGCCAGGACTTCCTCGGGCGTCTTGAACGGCGAGACAACGGCATCGCGCCGATCCACGCCCCCGGCGGCATACTCAGAGTGCCCCATGTCGGTGATCAGGTTGCCGAATTCCTCCCGATGGATGAGCGTGCCCCAAACGAGATCATAATTCCAGGCACGCATAAAGGCGATGCCGGCTCGCGTCTTGACGTCGTCCGGGCTCTCGACGCCCACTTCGATGCCCGTTGTCGCTTTGATCAGCTCCCAATGGCCCTCCGCCGAGTACTCCGTACGCGGCACGCGCCCGGGCATTTCCAGGTTGATTGCAGCCCATCCGTCCTCATACGACACGTCTCACCTACCTGTATCCGGTTTCCTCGTACAGACTACCCAGAAACTTGACGCCCGTGGTCTATCACCCTGAACGAAGCGAGTGGCTCAGACGAATGAACTGAGATTCTTCACTCCGCTTGTCTGACGGCGGGATGCTGTTCGCTATTGAAGCGCAGTGAAGGGTCTTGGCTGTGTCGCTTGAGTACGCCGCTTCGTTCAGAATGACAGACCGTTTAGTTTCTGCGTACCTGCATACCGCATCCGTCGGGCGACAGTCCAGTACACCGCCCGCACGGGTGAGAACTGCAGGCTCCATAGGGAAAAGCATGTAGATCTCACCTTGGTCTTGGTTTAGTCAACCAACACCGTCATATGGTCATCTAACGGCGGCAGATCGATAATCAGGTAGTCGTCCTCCCACCGGTGAGCTACTGTACCCGACGGTTTTGTTGCGATGCGCACGTTGACAGAATGGGGCAGTCTCTCCCGGGCCAGCTTCAGCCGCAATCCGGTCAGATGGGGCACCCGATCCGCCAGATAGTAGAACCCCTCCACGCCACCATAGTAGTTGACCAGGTGAATGGCATACCCCGTCTGCCTCCGATTGGCGATGACCTCGACGAGACGAGGAGCGTCGACTCTGAGGAAGGGATTGGGCAACAGGTAGTCCACCAGATTTGCCAACAGCTGGTCGAGCCAGGGATCCGCCTTGAGCCGCCGGGTGAGATTGGTGCCGATAGGGAATCCGATGTACATGCACTGGCCGCGGCCGAAATGATTGAGGGTGATGGCCGGCTTGCCCACAGCGGTGCCTGGCCAGTTGTAGGGAGTCGTCCAGATGTAGTGCTCGGCCGTGCGTTCACCGATTGGCGGCACGTAGGCAGCCAGGGCTACCGCCCCGGACAGGTTGATTTCGATGGCCTGCCCGCGCGCCATGACAGGGGCGCTGTGCGACAGGTCGCGCTCCAGCTCAGACACCATCGGTTGCACGAAGCACGTCCTGTCCGCCGTGGATCCGGCACACTGCACCCCCAACACGTCGGCCAGGCCAAAATCGGCTCGCCGGCTGCCAGATTCATCGATCAGGGAAGCCTCATAGCAGGCCATGAGTGTGCCGCCTTCGCCGACATAGGTGCGCAGTCTGTCTTCCAGCGTCCCGTCGGTCACCAGCCGGTCAGGAAGTATGATCAGGCGGTACCTGCCAAAATCAGCCAGGTCCTCGCGCATAATATCGAACTGGGTGTGGTGACCTACCAGCCCGGCATGTATCCCCCGCAGGTCCTCATCGCCGCTGAGGCACCCCCAGCGCTTGTCCATTGTGGCAATGCTGTGGAAGACGCAGGTTCGTTCATTCCACAGGACCGCAGCATCGCTCACAGGTACGGTGTCCTCAAAAGCGTGACGCCGCTCAGCGACCCACCGGCCAGCCTCCAAGAGTGGCTGGCTCTCCCGCTCTTGCAACGACCCATCAGCACGCAGATTGAGGCCGACTGTGGTTGTTCCGCTATGAGACAATGCGATGCTGGCTTCGATTCGCAGGGTGGAGGCCGGCTTGGGAATCATGCTCGACCAGTTGGCCAACTCCTCCACTTCCGGGTCGCCACCCTCTTGCACACACTTGACAAGACCCGGTGTGGTGATCTCGAAAGGTTTGCCCTGGCTGCGCAGGATCTTGCAGGTCCGGCTGATCGCCAGAAAATCGGGCGCATGTGACTCCACCGAATGCCAGCCCGCCAGCTCGGAAAAACGACGGTTGTGCGCGCAGACGGCCCCGACGCCGTTAAACGTCAGCTGCGCTGCCGGGCGTCTCTGCTCCAGGATGTGCGCAATGCGCTGCAGATACTCATGGTGATAGTCGGCCTGAAAACGCTTGATCATGGCGATGTTCCGCCGTTCGTTCAGGTCAACCGGCATGGGTATTCCATAGCGTTCCTGAAACAATCTGTTGCACACCGGGCAGTAGCAGGCTGAGAAGTTGTCAACAAAGATGTCAATGAACAACCCGTCAATCTCATACAGGTCTGCCAGCTCTGCGATCTTGTCCAACACATACTGGCCATAGCCGGTGTTGATGCATACCCAGTTCCAGTGTCCCGGAATTTTCAGCTCCTCTTGCCGGGACGTTCGCATCAGCCACTCAGGGTGGTATTTGCCCACCCGGCCATCCCAACCAATGCTGTAGTAGGCGATGAACTTTATCCCGGCCGCGTGACTGGCCCGACACAGCTCACCTGTGACATCACGGGGATATTGCGGACCCAGCTCCACCTGGCTGGGATAGTAGCTGACACCGTGGACGTCCTTGCAGTACAATTCCAGTGCACTTATGCCGGCGTCCTTAAGCAGACGCACGATGGCATCTGCATCGAACCCTTCTCCACGGTCGGGTACCCAGTCTGGTGATACGTACAAGATGTGAGGTTTGAGTAGCGACTCGTTGAACCAGCTCACAGCATGCTCCTTACAGATGTCATATCAGGCAATGTTGTACGACACATCTCGCCTACCTGTATCCGATTTCACCGAAGCGCTCCCATCGTCATCCCCTTGGTGATCTGTCGTTGGAATACCAGGAAGAACAGCACCGTCGGGATCGTCGCCATCGTCAACCCGGCGAAGATCAGGTTCCAAGCTACTTGATACTCACCCCGGAACGACAGTATCCCCACCGGCAGTGTCCTCACCTCCGGTTTGTTCATCAACACGTAGGCGAAGAGGAGTTCGCTCCAGATACCCACCACATTGATGATTGAAATGCTCGCCAGGGCACCACGCGACACTGGCAATACCACGCGCCAGAACGCTCCGAAGTCGGTGCACCCATCAATGCGCGCCGCCTCCTCCAATTCCCGGGGGAACGACACAAAATACGCCCGCATCACGATGATTGTGAACGGCAGCCAGAACGCAGTGTAGACCCCAATCAGCCCGGCAAAGTTGTTCCGCAACCCCAACGCCCCCAGAAAGTGGAAGAC
>JAMDDR010000388.1 GCA_023488685.1 Chloroflexota bacterium
TGTTCGTTGCGTTGACTGCACGCTGCAAGAAGCACGGTGAGTAACAGCGCTGCGGGGATAGCACGCTTAACATGTTCTATCATATGGATTATCGGTGTGCTATTATAATCACGAGCCAATGGCTCTACCCACTCGCTTGCTGCTTATCGGTCTGGATGGTGCGAGTCCCACTCTTTTGAGACGACTGCTCGATCAAGCACATATGCCTGCGTTGGCAGGCCTATGTGCTAACGGCACAAATACCACTCTTAGCTCGATCTTACCCATTGCGACGCCAGCGGCGTGGGCCAGCATTTACACCGGGGTGAATCCGGGGCGCCATGGGATTGTAGATTTCACGGACTATGTGCGAGGCAAAACAGGTTCGGTATTGATCGACAGCTCGTCGATTCAATCACCAGCATTCTGGTCGGTGCTGTCGCAATCCGGCCAACGCGTTGGGTTGGTAGGGTTTCCCATCACGTATCCGCCACCACCTGTCAACGGCTTTATGATCAGCGGTTTGTTGACGCCTTCTGTCACCTCGCCGTTTGCGTTCCCTGCCGATCTTCAGAAAGTTATCGCGGATATCCCGGGGTTTGCGCCGGAACCGTTATTTCTATCCCCTGCCGCCGGTTTCGAGTCGGCTGTAGTGAACCTGGAGCGGCACGTGGAGACGATCACTACCGCCGCATTGGCGGCGCACCGTCATTGCAATCGCGACCAGGGTTGGGATTTGTTCGGTGTGCAGTTTCAGGCTGTAGATAACTTCCAGCATCTATTCTGGTCGTGGGTGGATCCCGCAGACGCCCGCTTCGACACTCACCCCGCAGCCGAACGGGCGCGCGCGTTGGCGTTCTACCGTGTGGTCGACACGTGCATCCACAGGCTGCTGGAGACGTTGCAGCCTGATGGTGTGTTGGTGATTTCCGATCACGGTTTCGGCCCTGTGTATGAGGCTCTCTCACTGAACCAGCATTTGCTGGACGCTGGGTTGCTTCAATTGTCGACGTCAACCGCACGTTTCAAGTCGCTGCTGTGGGCGCAGAAGACGTTGAAACGTCTCGATGTACTGAACCTGCGATCTCGGTTGCGCTATGCAGCGATGAACGACCCCATCATGGGCCGGCTTGACAAGACGTTCAAGGATGATCTGATCGATAGGCAATCTTCGCTCGCCGTCAATGTGTCCGGCGGGTACTGCGGGATTGTGCAGTTGCAGCGCGCAGATCAGGCACTCGCCGCACGCGTTCGCAATACGCTCATGGCGATGTCCCACCCCAAGACCAGGAAGCCGGTGATTGAGGACGTTTATTCCGCCGAGCAGATTTTCACCGGTCCCTGTGTCGACCAACTGGCGGATCTGCTCATCGTTAAGCCCATGGAAGGTTTTCTCATCGACAGCCGTTTCCGGCATCAAGGTCTGGTTGCGCTGCCATCAGGAGGTCTCACAGGCACGCATCGGGCTAGCGGTGTTTTGTTGAGTGATCACCAGCTTGAGGTCACGTCGCCGAGCGTGTTGGATATCGCCCCAACGGTATTGAGCCTGTTGGGGGTGGCCGCACCGCCGATGGATGGGCATGACCTGACGGGTGCCAGCGCCACTGGTCACCCGCCAGTGACTACGAATGAATCCTTGATCGCATCGCCGTACTCACCCGCCGAAACAGAGGAAATTACCCGGCGCTTACAACAACTTGGCTATCTCTAGCCGGGACCATGTGGATGGCACACTGAACATTTCAGCGGAACATGAACAGCTTGGCTTCGCCGACTTGCTGTATGAGTTGCACGTCAGGATTGTGGCTCAGTTGTTCAAGTAGTAATCCATCCTTCTCAATCTGGTCGGAGGGAGCCAGGATAGGCCCTGACAAAGGTTTATCACCCACATACAGGTAGCGGAAACCTTGTTCTGCTAGCCGATCTGTTGTCTCTGGTAGAGCCATATCTTGTTGGTACATTTGCTGAGTGGCGACAAATTCTTCCCGCTGCCGGTTCACTGTGCCGACCAATTCCTGTGCAGCCGCCATTGGCATTAAGTTGATGTGGTGTTGGGTGTAATAAGGGATCCACCAGCCGGCATCATAGCCCACCGGGATCGTTCTCTCGTATATAAATCCTCGCGTCAGAATCTTGTCACTACTTGGTACGTTCGCCTTAATCCAGGCCATCATTTGGATGTCTGCAGGTGTCACAAAGATGGCCTCTGAGGGTGGTGTCGGCAGATTGCTTGCGCCCCCCCATAATAATGCCGCGCAAACAAGTGCTGTAACAAACTTATATGCTGACTGGTGTGTGTGTAAGGCTGCAACTATCGCGTCAAACAGTAACCCGGATAGAGCCGCCACCGCGATGTAGCTGGATATGCTCAGGTGAAACGCGTCAACCACCCCTCCTCTATTGATACCGAATGATCGAGGATTTGTCACCAGCGCACAGAGAATGAGGCCACCCACAAACCAAAGTGCGTTGCGACGCTCGATCAGAGCAATGGCAATTCCCCCCAACGCAAGCCACCACAACCATAATCTGCTCTCTGTAAGGCCGTAGCGGGATACCACAATCGGATCGAACGTTTCAGCAGGGCTCGCGGATGGAATAATCTCTGGGGCCAATTGTCTGCCAATGGTCCTGCCAACTTCGTTTTGAAGGATGTAGATACCGCGAGGCAGGAAGAGGAGCAGCGCGATTCCTCCGACGATAGCTGCTCGGCCAAACGAGGCCTTTACAGCGTTGCCAAGGTCACGGTGTGTACGGTACCAAGCGATGCAATGATAGACGACCAGTGATCCCGCCAGCGCAGCGAAGAGTGCAGCGACTTTATACTGCGCCAGCACCAAGCCAGCGATGATCGTGGGTAATGTGAGCAGGTAAGCGCGATTGTCGCGCGAGCGGCCTTGTGCCAGATAAGATGATAGGAGCACCAATCCTGCCAACAACGCGGCTTGCCCCGCCAACTGCGTGTAACGTCCCCAGATGACGTAGTAATATGGCATGGTGGAAATGAGACCACCAGCGATAACGGCGAACAGACCACCCCATACGGTCTTGCTCCATAAGCGCACCAGGGCATACAACCCTATCACGGCGCAGACGTTTACCACCTGGCCCATCATGAGCACAGCGAATTCGGCGGATGTACCTCTCATCCAGGCATACAGCGCTGTAATCGCATGGAAGCCGAAGTGATAGGTGAATTTGGGGACGTCAATGTAGGGCTGCCAGGAGTTAAATAGGCCCTGGTTTTCCAGCAGCAGTTGCACGATGAGCGTGTGGTGCACTGAGTCGCCCCACATACCCGCCACAAGGCCCCGTACTGCCCACAGGCGTGTGACGAGGATTACCAGAAACGTTATTATCAGCATCAGATAGGCCAACCGGTTGGCCTTACCACTCGCTTCGGTCCGGAATTCGAACCACCATTGCCGCCGATAGATCAGGCTGGCGAGTGAGATCGATACAATGGCCCACGGGGTGAATGCGCCGAGCTTGATGCCGAATTCGTAGCATGCCTCGAACAGGATCACGTACAACCCGACGCTGACACCTGCGGAGATGCATAGCCGCGATACCACATCCAACTTGTGGAACGCCTTGAACCAATTGAGTACTGCAAAACCAGGGAGTAAGGCGATGCTAAAGGCAAGGAGAATGGCCGGGACGGTTTTCAGTGCATCTGTTAACATTGATTTATGATATTCTATCAACTCATATTGTCCAGGCATGTGGTGCCTAAGGGTGCAGTTCAAAGCTCCCTGCCACTACAAGCCAATCCTGCAAAATTAACTTCATAAGTCTGCAACATGGATTCCATCCTTTCATCTACTATTGCCATTCCCCCACATGGTGGAACGCTCGTTGATCGTGTCCTGTCTGCCGATGCGCGCGATGAAGCCATTGCCCGCGCCGCCGGCCTGCCCCAAATCGTCCTCGCACCGGTCAACCTGGCCGACCTGGAGATCATCGCCAGCGGCATCGCATCGCCACTGACCGGCTTCATGTGCCGCGAGGATTAT
>JAMDDR010000502.1 GCA_023488685.1 Chloroflexota bacterium
GTCGATATTGTGCCGGCCGATCTCACGCCAGCGATCACTGTTATCAACCAGCCGTGCGCCGGTGAACTTCACGCGCCCGTAGCCACCCGTGCGTGATCCGCCAATAGCCGTTTCCCTATCCAGGAGATGCAGCAGCAACTTTGAGTCGCCGGCAGCCTGCGGGTTTGCGTCCGCATTGATGACGATGGCTGCGCTAAAAACCTGACCAGCAGCCAGCGCGTCGTAGCGGTAAATTTGGCCCTCATTCGAACGCGGGCGTCCATACACCGGATCGCGTTGGGTATGCACGGCAACCTGCCGGATGGGTTTCATCAGCGCTGCCCGTCTCTCCGCAAGATCCAATACAGTAAAAGGCTGTTCGACGCCGACCCAGGGTGTTTCATCGTCAGGGTCATCTGTGCGCAAGATGAAATCAGATACGGACATATCTTCGGCCGAAGCTTCACGTTTATCCTGTTGCCAGGATCGCGGCGTGGGCAATGAGCGAAATCGGCCATCCCACGGATAGCCGTTCAGATAGCACACTGAACCGCCAAAGAACATCCGGGTGGCATCGCCATCATCAAGCAACTGATCAGCCAATGTGCCCTTATCTGCCAGGTAGCTGGCAATCAATGCGCCGCGCAAGACGCTGCCCGGCAGATACGGGTATGCCACCGCGCTATTGGAGTCGCCATCCAGCGCGGTTACCAATGCAGGCTCGAGGAGCGTGATTTGATAGGTGATGACTTGGGTCTTCATGCGGCTCCTCCCTTGAGCAACTGCTGGAAACGCTTGAACTGACCGGCCGTGAACGCGTCATCCACCAACACAGCCGATAGTCGTCCTCGCCCTCGATTTCTCCCCGTGCCGCCGCGCCGCACCGCCAGCACACAGGCAGCCAGCAATGCAAGCGCAGCGCCATCAGGATCACGTCTGAAATTCAGCCGCGACACAAAGGCGGTGTTGCGCACTACCACCCGCATCGAGCGCAGGCTGTTCTCTTCCGGTGCGCCGGTTCGTTCATCAACAGATGTCTGACGGCGAACATCAGTGAGCGACTGCAACACCTGGTCGGGCGTCAACGCGCCATCGTTAAGGCCATTCTGCACGACGGCACACAGGTCTGCCGGCAGCCGCGCAGGGCTGACATGCATCAGGCCAGCATCGCCAGGCGAGCTACCTGACCGCCCAAACAAAAAACGCGCTGCATCCGCGAGCGTGGTTGAACCCGGAAATAGCGCCAACAGGTTCGCACACTCATCCCATAGCAGCCCTTTGACGACACGACCACGAATGAAAGGCAGGCCGGTGGTGCGATCATATTCCACCTCTTCGTCAATCAGCCCTGCCACGCCATCGCCACGGCCAAAGGTAGCATCACTCTTCAATGTAATCCACAGATCCAGGTCCATCATGCATGCACCTCCGGTCCCTCAACCAGTGGGATATACCAGTCAGCCAGTTCCAGGGCATCGAAATAGCCGCAACGGTTGAAAGCCCAACCGTTGATCTGGAAATCATCGCTGCCCGGCAGCGGCAGCAATTCCTTGATGCCATATCGTGTGAGGAAATGCTGGGTTGATGTTTTGCCCAGACGTAAGGCTTCGCGTAGTGCCTTCTGTTTGTTTCGTCGCCCAGCCCAATTCTTGCCCTGAAACTCACACACCAGGCGGTACATCTGCTGCCACGAGCGATGAGCCTCTTTTTGGTTTTCCTCAAGACTGATTGGACACAGTGTGAGTTTACCCTCCGCTGTCTCGCGTTCGATGCGGCGAATCTCGCCCAACCCACCTGACAGCCCCGTGGTGGTGAAGTACCAGTCCAGGCATGACACGTTGCCCAGCATTGCGTCACGCCGGTAGATCTTGGCCGATTTGCACAGTTGCTCGGCAAGTTGATACGCCTGCGCAAACGGGTAATGTGACTTGAGGATGGCGACACCACCACATGCCGTCGCTTTGCCACCTGGCAGGTTCAGTCGCCGTGTTTGATCCTCGAAGCGGGTCAGGTAATCGACCAGCAGGGACAGTCCGATGCGACCATCGGCGACGAACGTCAAATCGTCGCCACCAAAGACGATGGGGCGAAACGGCAGATAGTAGACGTTATCCGCCTTAGCCAAGGTGATGTGGGCGATTTCCTTTGGTTGGCTGTCGTTAGTAGCGAGGGAATAGTGGCCGATGCGTTGCCCGCCGTCACGCCAGATGCGTGTGTTTAGCAATTCAAGCGTCTCGCGCAACGCTGTCTGTGCCGCCTTGTTCAAGGTGCGTGAGAAACTGCGCAGGGCGATGATGTAATCACGATTGTCATTCGTATGCTTGCCGATGTCGCGGACGCGTTCGCCCATGCCATTGCCGTCGGCGTGGGCCAGGGCGATATAGCTGAACTCACCGGCGCTTCCGCCCATATTCTCCAAATCGTCTGGATAATCGTACCCCGCCGGCGGTTTGAACACGTGCCGCAGTTTATCCTTGGCCTCACCCAGCATAGCGTGTTTAGCCAGAATCTGCGCCGATGCAGGATAACGCGAGCCATCATCCGCGCCGACTTTGGGCGCAAAACCTGTCGCGGGTAAGCCGGTCGAACGACACACGGCAGTAACACCCAATCCCAACAACGGCGCCGAGACTTGACCAGTGCGCTTCTGCTGGTTTAGCGCCATGAATGCCCGCTGCACTGCCATATAGAGCGATTCGCTCCAGTCAAAAGATTGTTGTGCGATCACCAATTGCAGATCGGGCGCATCCTCCAGGACCCGGCGCGACAGGTGGCTGGCGAAACGACGCGCCACCTCATCTTCTCGAAAGAGGGCGACGAAATTACCGCCGCCGGCGTACATGACCTCCCCATCGAGATGATCCCGTTCGATTTGCTGCGTGTCAATGAGCATATTGTTCGGGTCGTCCCGGTCGCCGGCACGATCATCTTTTACATTGTGGCGCTGCGCCACTTTCCGGATGGACTGCAATGCCCATTCGCCTGTCGCAGCAGCAACGAGATAGGACGCGCCGACGTTCTCGCGCAGCCGGTTGCTGCCGAAGATATAAGGTTGGATCTGCGCTGTATCGACAATCACCAGTTTCATACGCCTGCTCCTGTTGGTTCTGCAATCCAGTCGGATAGCTTTTTACACAGCTCCAATAGATGATCGCGGCCGAAGACCGTTACGTGCGGATCAAGATCACGACGCATCTCGGCTTGCACCCATTCGGGGTGGTCGCTGCAGCAGACCAGCGCGATGCGCGCTTCATCACCGCCAATCTGCCTCGCTCGCACGGTCGCCTCAAACAGTTTGTGCTTAAGCAGAAAGTGTCCCGCGTCAGTCGAACATGACACTGCGAAGAGTTGGTAGCCACGCGTGGCAACAACATCGACCTCAAATCGCGTGCCGCCCTTTTTGGGAATCACGTTGATGAGGGGACTCTGCAGATGATGCGTTTTCCGTAGACAAATCAGCCGCTGTAGCACCGCCGACTCTAGCCAACCGCCATCAAGCCATTGGCACAAATCGCTGATCAATACAAAGCCCGCATTCAACGCCGCTTTACCGAGCGGGATGCAACCTGTCTTTGCCGGAAGCTTCAAAGCGATCAGCAATACCTCGACGGCAGTCTCCAAATTTTGCGCCGATGGCAGGTCGAGGCACACGTTGCGCAAAATACTGTCATCCTTCCAGCCCGTCCCGGATTGCCTATCTTTCAACGGATCGAGCTTTTCCCGTTTCCAGCTTGCCCACTCCTCGGCAGCATCAACATTGCAGCAGACCCTGAGCAACGCTTCGGCAGCATCAGGCAAGATGGGCTTATCGGATGACGAGCCATGCTGCCAGTCGTGCAGGGCAAGCAGATCCTTCAGACTCAACTCCACTGGAAATTTTCCGTCTGCATCCGGTTGGCTCAGTGGCTCATTTGAGCTCACCTCGCCGGTCTCCGGGCTGCGTGGGTCGAACACCATGCGCAGGTGGCGCGCATCGAGATAACTGAACTGTGGCGCGACACGCCTGCT
>JAMDDR010000104.1 GCA_023488685.1 Chloroflexota bacterium
GAATCCCCGCCCTGAAAGAACAGGCGTCGCCACATCTCGCCTGACCCACATCGATCCTTCATGGGTCACCTACCCGTAACCACTGCCTGCTCTTTCAGCCCGACGGGTTTACCCTCGGGGTACGGGTTCACCCATGGGTTACGGGTTCACCCTCGGGCATGCGGCTAACCCTTCAGGCCCGAGGCCACAAAGCCCTGCACCAGGTAGCGTTGCAGCAGTAAGTAGACCAGGGCAGGGGGCCAGGAGGCCAGGAAGGTGCGCATCAACACGGCAGGGTAGTCGGCGGTGCCGACGGGCGAGTAGTACGAGAGCACGATGTCGCGGATGCGCAGGGTGATTGGGTACCACTGCGGGTGGCCGGAGATCGTCAGGCTGGGCCAGAGGTAATCGTTCCAGACGCCCAGGAAGGTGAGCGTGACCAGCGCGACGATGGGCGGCCTCAGCAGTGGCCCATAGACGCGGAAGACGATGGTGAACAGTCCGGCCCCGTCCATCTTGGCCGCGTCCTGGTACTCGTCGGGCAGCATGTCGAAACTCTGCTTCAGCAGGAAGATCGCGAACGGCGGCACCCAGCCGTAGATGAACAGGACCGGCCAATCCCCAATGAACCCGTGCCCACCTTGCCCAACGATATTGTTCCCACCCACCAGGGGGAACCAGGCCGCCAGCAGATACTGCGGGACGATCATCAGGATCCCGGGCATCACCATGCCGGAGAGGAACAGCAGAAACACCTTATTTCTGCCTGGGAAGCGCAGCTTGGAGAAGATGTACCCGCCGACCAGGCCCACCGCGACGTTGACGACCACGTAGAAGGCAACCCTTTGGAAGGTGAATATATACGCCTCCCACACTCCGCCTCCCAGGGCGCGCTTGATCATCTCCAGGTTCAATGTGTTCGGGATGGACAGGATGGTGACGTTCAGGAACTGGTCGTTGGTGGTAAACGCCCCCAGCACCATGAACAGGATCGGGTAGGCCATGATGAAGCACGAAAGCGAGAGAAAGACGTATGTGAACGCCCTCTGGACAGCTTGTGTCGTCTCATCGCTGGGCTCCTGGTTCAGACATGCTTTCGCTTGCACCCTGGGATTCTGCTCACTTATACGCTTACCCATGCCAGCTTCCGTCTGAGATCATTAAGATGAGTCTGCGGCAGATAGCCCTCATACTTCAGACGCCCGACCACAATGCCTGGCGCAATGCCCAACTCGCGGGCAAATCCCTCGACCGCCTCACGGCTCTTCCTGCCGCGCGCCATGAAATCGTTCAATTGCTTGCGCGGGATCAACACCTCCTCCGCAAAGCGATTGGCTTCCTCTTCCTTCGGGTCACGTCCATATTGTTCGTCCTCGATGAAAAAGTCCTTCTTGCCATGCTTGAGAATGTGCCCACCCTCATGGAAGAACGCGAACCATAGATGATCATCAGTCTTGTAGCGCAGACTGAGCTGGATAAGCGCCTTATACGGCGTCATCCAACGGCACGCGCCGTTTGCGCGCATCCTCGGCAACTCCGGCACGAAGACCACCGCCACACCTGCCCGCGCACACAATGCCTGCATCTCTGGCACAAACGCCTCCGGCGGTTTTATCGTCAGCCTGCGCACGGCTTCGAGCGCTTCGATGAAGGCACTTGCGTCAAACGGTTCGCACTCGACCCGCGCCGCGTCCAATTCGCCTTTGCGCAACCAGGCCGAGGTTGCGCCGATATCGCTCTCGAACGTCAGCGACTTGCGGAATGCCACATCGGGCCTTGTCCACAGTTCGTGCCAGCGCTCCGGCGATGCTACGCCAAAGTAGTTAAGCAGCACTTGCACCTGGCGAACCTTGTCGGTTGCCTGCTCGACCCAGCCCAGCCTGATCATCTCGCGCAGCGGGAACTGGTCCAGCCACGCCACGTGCTGCATCAGCCGCTGCAGTTCCTCCTGCCGGGCCAGGCTTTCGCGATATTGGGCTTCGCGGTTGTTCCAGAAATGCGCCGGCACACCGAGCACGCGCTCGAATTGCAACGCGGTCTCGGGGGTGATGGCAGCCTTGCCCTTGATGATTTCGTTGATCGTCTTCAACGGTCGCCCGGTGCGTTCAGCCAGCGCGGCCTGGGTCAACCCCAGCGCCTCAATGGTCTCCAATAGCGTTTCCCCCGGTGCCGAAACGGTGTTGGGTTGGTATTGGTTGCGAATGGTCTTAGCCATGCGTGTCAGTTATCTCCAGGATCAGCACCGCCGTGACACCTGTCCAGTCGATCCCGCCATCCTCTCTCGCCGGCAGTGGGCCGTGCGCGGGCACAAAGATGAGCCGGTACGGGTGTTTGACATCGACTGAGAACTGGCCCTTGCGGTCGCCAATCAACTCGTGACAGCGGCATTGGGGTAACGTGCGCAGATCCTCCAGGCTTGCCGCCGCGCGCAGTTCATCCAGGCGCCTGCGGATGCGCCTGGCATTCTCAGCGCCATATGCCCGTGTCAGCCGCTTGTCGTCATTGCAATCCTTCTCCAGTTGTCGCGACGCAAATGCGATGTCCACAGTGCCTCTCACCGATAATATTAACCCATGGGGTTAATAATGTCAAGCCAGTATCAAGTAACAGCCAGAACCATCTCTGACATAGAAATGATCAACGCGCCGACTCGCCCTTTACGTAGGTGTGCTCCAGGAATGCAAGCAGCGTTTGCTCGGCGTGATGTTGGTGCTGGGACTTGACATACTTCACCACCAAATCCAGGTTCTTACCGCCAAAAGACACGACGCCGTATTCAGACTGCCAGGCAAACGGAATGCCCAGCGATTGATTGACAAAATGGGAGCTATTGCCCTTCACCTGGCTGATGAAAACGGACAGCGATATCTTCGGCGGCACCGAGGCTGCCAGATGAACATGATCCTCAATCCCGCCGACGGCATGAACCATCGCCCCCAATTGCTTTGCCTTCGCTGCAATGACGTTGTGCAACGACCCTTCAAACTCAGCCTGGATGAGCGGATGGCGATTCTTGGTACTCCACACGATGTGATAGAACAAACGCCAATAGGCCATGATGTCCCTCGTTGTTGTCCCGCGCTATTCGTGATGCGGGAATGAATCCCCGCCCTGAAAGAACAGGCGTCTTCACATCTCGCCTGACCCACATCGATCCTTCGTGGGTGAGTGATGCGGGAATGAATCCCCGCCCTGAGAGAACAGGCGCCGCCACATCTCGCCTGACCCACGTCGATCCTAAATGGGTTACTCACCCGTAACCACTGCCTGCTCTTTCAGCCCGACGGGTTCACCCTCGGGTCTTTTTCGTGCTATTCTAAACACTAAACTAAACGCACATGGACACACACACCGATTCGCACGCTCGCACCACGTGGCGCCTGGCGCTGGGGCTGGCCGTCCCCATCGCGCTGTTCGTCCTGGCGGCCTTCTACTACTGGTTCGCCCTGGCCGACCGCTACGTGATCTTCCTGTACGGTCACGTCGCGCAAGGCATTCCAAAAACCGAGCCCTTCGACGAGCTGACCAGCAGCCGGTACTGGATGGCCGGGCTGGTCGTCGCAGGCGCAGTGCTGCTGCTGTACACGGGGCTGAATGTGCTGCTGGGCCGGCTCGGCGCGCGGCGCCAGCATCCCTACTGCCCCCCACCCTGGTGGCAGGTCTGGCTGCTGTGCGCCGTTCCGCTGCTCGTCGGCATCCCCGCCATCACCATGAGCGTCAACATGCCCACCCTGCCGCCCGCGCTGGCCGCTGCGTGCACCGCGGCGACCCTGCTGGGGCTGGCCCTCGCGCTGTGGCCAGGGGCGTGGGCGGCACAACGCCCGCTCGACCTGCTCTGGCTCGCCGTCGACGGCGCGGGGTTGGTGCCCATGCTGCTCCTGCTGCACGCCGTCGAGCTGCCCGGTCGCGGGCTGTCCTTCAGCATGTCAGCGGCGGTCGGCGTCGCCATCGGCAGCCTGGTGACGACTATCGCCTGGCTGGGCGCCATGACCGGCCTGCG
>JAMDDR010000315.1:0-3403 GCA_023488685.1 Chloroflexota bacterium
TCAAACCCTGGGAAGATGCCGCTGGCGCAGAAATGGCCGAACAGCCCGATGCGCAGCAGGAAGTCGATGTCCGCCACGCCATCCGTGATGGCGCCCAACAGGGTCTCGCACAGCTCCGGCGGCAGCGACAACGTCATGCCATTGATGATCTTGAGCGTCGGTCCGGGCGACCAGCGGTCGGTCACCTGCGTCCAATGGAAACGCGACATGATGCCCAGGTCGGTGCGCCCGCCGCCGGACGAGCAGTTCTCCAGCAACAGGGTGGGGAAGCGCTGGTGCACGCGATCAAAGATGCCGTACAGCGCGTCATAGTAGCGCCACAGCACGTTCTCCGTATAGCCGCCCCGTTCCCTCTCGCCGCCCTCGCCCATGCTGATGTTGTAGTCGAGGCGGAAGCAGTCGAGCTGGTACTTCTCGACCAGGCCGGTGATGGTGTCCTCCACATAGCGGGCCACCTCGGGTTTGGACAGGTCGACGTTGGGGATCATCTGCCCGCGGTGATTCATCTGCCAATCGGGGTGATCGCGCAGCAGGCGGCTCTTGGGTCCCATGCGCTCGGCCTCGACCCACAGGCCGCATAGCATGCCCCTGGCATGTGCGTAGTCAAACGCGGCCCTGACGCCTTTCGTCAGCAACGGGCTCTCGCGGTCCCAGTCGCCCACCGTCTCCCACCAGGCCTCTGCACCGCCGCCGAACCAGCCCGCGTCCAGCATGAACAACTCCACACCCACGTCGGCGGCGACGTCAATTTCCTCGTAGAGCTGTGACTCGGTGATCTGGTCGTTGCGCGTATAGCCGGTGTGATTGACCTCGACGCGATGCTCTTTCCCCTCCGGTTGTGGCAGGATCACGCTGCGCCGCTCGTGGGCGTGCAGCGCCTGGATACAGGTGTCCAGGTCGCCGTACAGGAAGCCGAGGTGCACTTCCGGGGTGGTGGTGCTTTCGCCCGGTCCCAACACCCGCAGCGGGGCCGGGCCGGCGAATCCCACCTGCGCGTACAGGCGGGCGTCGCTGATGGGCCGGCGCGCGGGTTCGTGGTCGTTGAACAACTCGACGCGCCAGTTGCCCGAGTACGCGAAGTGGCCCAGCATCGTTTCGCCCGTCACGTCGTTGCGTAGGATGAAGAAGGGCGCGCCCCAGCCGGAGCGGCCATTCAGCGTCTCGAATCCATACAGACCGTCGGGCACGCTGGCCCAATCGAAAGACCCTTCGGTGCCGGCCGTGCTGTCCGTAAACCGGCCGAGCCGAAACGGTGCGTGCTCAAGATCGACCAACTCGATACTGTTCCACGGGCCGCCCACGGCGTCCCAGACCTGCCCGGACCACGGGCAAACCTGTGCCAGCGCGGCAGGGTGGTCGCCCGTGTTGGTGATGGTGAGCCAGCGGGCCAGGAAAGGCGTGTCGTCGAGCCGCGTATGGACCTGGACGGCGACCGGGCGTAGCGTGTGGCGCAGGGTGACCACGGACTCGCGGCACCCTGGCCGGGCCGATTCCGCTTCCCCGGCATCCGCCCAGGCCCAACGGTCCGCCAGGAGCTGGCCGTCCACCTCAAGCTGGAACGCGTGCTGGCGTGTGCGCAGCGGGCGGGTTTGGTCGGCGCCACCGTTCAACGCCTTCCAGACCCACTCGCGCGGCTTGGGGCGTCCCATGGCCGAGGTGTTGGCGACCAGGTACTGCCCGTTGACGAGCGCCTCCTGGTACACCACCAGTCCGGTGTCGAAGCGAACGAGTGGGAAGTCGGGGACAGCCGCTGCGGTAGCTGCAGGTGCCTTGTGGGTGATCGAAATGTCCATGCCATGCTCCTAATGGATACGTTCATACTGGATCAGCTCTGCCCCAGGGGCGCTGTTGATCGCAATGGTGATCCCCTGTGCGAGTGAGTCACTTGTGAACACCTGGTCGGTGTTTGCACTTTCAGCGTACTTGAAGCTGAAGGGATAATCCTGGCCAAGCCAGCCGTCCAGCCATCCCGTGTCTTCCGGCGCCGTAATACTGTCAGACCAGCGCCGCGCCATGTCCAACTCGTGTTGTGTCACCATGCCGCTTTCAAGCTGGTGTGGCGATAACGATTCAATGACGTGAAATCCTTTATGAGTGCCATCGGCGATATTCATGATTTTTTTCCGTCCATATGTCACTGGCAATGCATCCTGCTATGAGGGCTGGCAGGTGACAGAGCTATTTCATGCCTGTTAATGCGATGCCACGCACAAACTGCTTCTGCATAATGGCATACAGCAGCATGACGGGTGCGACCGTCATCATGGAACCAGCCGCGAAAAGCTCATAGCGATCCCAGAAGAGACCGCGCAGACCCGCGAGAACGAGCGGAAGTGTTTTCACGGTAGGTGTCGTCAGGATAATGCCAGGGAACAAGAAATCATCCCAGGAGCCCAGGAACGTAAAAATAGCCAGGGCCGCAAGTGGTGAAGTCGAAAGTGGCAGGATCACTTGGGAGAAGATCCATATCTCGCCCGCGCCGTCGATACGTGCTGCCTCGATCAGTTCATTCGGGATATCGCGGATACTCTGGCGCAGCAGAAATGTGCCGAACGTGGAGAAAACGGCGATGATGATCAGCGAGGTGAGCTGATTCACCATACCGAGGTCGCTCAGTGTGATGTACAGCGGGATCAAAACCACGACGAACGGCACCATCATGGTCGACAACAACAGGGTGAATAAAACGTTCTGGCCAGGGAACTTATACTTGGCAAACACGTAGGCGACTGCCACAGAGGTAAAGCAACCTAACACGACGCGTGGCACCGCAACCAATACGCTGTTCAAAAAAGCTTGTGGGAACGATGCACGCGACATGATGGTGACATAGTTATCCCAAATCCATGGATTGGGTAAGCCGGAGTTTGAGGCCAGGTCGGTATAGGTCTTGAAGGAACCGAGAAACATCCACACAAACGGCATCACCGCCGCAAGCGAGAACAGAATCAAAACCCCGTGTGCCACGGTCTGGCCAAAATCGATACGCGGCTTGCGTGCGGGCAAGGAACGTGTCTGCACATTGGTCTTCGCGATCTGTGCGCTCATCTCTGACTGGACCTCCAGGCTGATTTAGTAATCCCAGCGGGGTTGTAACACACGCAACTGGACGACGGTGAGCCCAAGAATGATGACAAAGAGAATCAGTGCGAGGGCTGCTGCGAAACCAAACCGCCATGCGCTAAATGCCTCGCTCACGAGCAACTGGTTGACGACCAATGTCGATGTTCCGGGGCCGGGTCCGAGCACCGTTACCGATACGTACACCTGTAATCCCCCCATGACGGAAAGCACTGACACCAATGCGAAGGTGCGGGTAATCAAAGGCAGTGTCACGCGGCGAAACGCTTGCCACCCCGTTGCGCCATCCACGGTTGCGGCATCGTACAATGACTCAGGGACG
>JAMDDR010000315.1:3413-19296 GCA_023488685.1 Chloroflexota bacterium
AAGCCACGCACAACGTCTTCCTGCCCCTTCTGCTGGAGCCCTTGGTCGATCAGCTCAGGACGGTGATCGCCGAAGGCTTTCTGTCGCCGGGGGCCGTTGTGACAGGTCTTGAGGCGCACCAACAGGTATATGAGTGCATTTCGCGCCGAGATGCAGAAGGCGCGTATACAGCCATACTCGCCCACCTGCGTGACTCCGAAGAGCGGGTAGACAAAGTGATGGCGCGTGTGCGGGTAATCAAAGGCAGTGTCACGCGGCGAAACGCTTGCCACCCCGTTGCGCCATCCACGGTTGCGGCATCGTACAATGACTCAGGGACATTGAGCATGGCTGTCGATAGGATAAGCACGTTGAAGCCCAGACCCTTCCACACGTCGACTAATACGATGCTGAGCAACGCTGAATCTGAGCTTGCGATGAACTGGCTGGTGGGCAATCCCAGGGAACGCAAGATGTGATTGAACGTGCCCATTTGGGGATCCATCAGCATTCGGAAGAGCATGGAAATGGCGACCATGGAGACCACGACCGGCAGGAAAAGAACGAATTGATAGATCCCTCTCCCTCGACTCACACTGACCAGGCACCAGGCGACCAGCAAGGAGATGGGCATACTGATCACGTACGATAACGCCCCGTACAGGAAGGAGTTCTTGAGAGCAATCCAGAACCGGTCATACGACAGCACACTTTCGAAGTTGCGCAAGCCGATGAAAACGCTTGAGCCGGGATCCAGCAAGTTGTACTTCAGGAATGAAATCTGGAATCCCATCAAGATGGGTCTGTACAGAAAGATGCAATACCAGATGAACCAGGGCACTAAAACAGCCAGGCCGAACCAGAACTGTGGCCGTGCCAGTACCCGCCGGATCTGTGCGTCTAGAGGCCGGCGTGTGCCGCGAGTCTGCACCATGCTCGTCATTGTCTTTGCTCCTCATGCCGGGAGGGCCTTATGCCACAAGGGATAGGGCCCTCCCACATGCGCAACACGAACGCTAAGGCACTACGCCTCGCTCTGCCATAGCTTCAACTGCTCAGTAAAGCCATCCTGCATCTGCTTGGCTGCCTCGGGGCCTTTCAACTTGCCCTCGCGCACAGCCGTTAGAGCCTCTTGGGTGACCTGGGAGACGGTGCCCCAGGTGCCAAAGCCCCAGCCGAAGAAAACACAGTTCTCCAGCGCCTTCACGATACGGCGCAGGCCAATCTTGACGGGATGATCGCCTGTGTAGATGTCGGAGTCCAGGATGCCCCGGGTCGCAGGCGGCGAACCTCCGTAGATCTGCGAGAAGATGTACTGAGCTTCGTAAGTGCAGGCGAAGCGCAGGAACTCTGCGGAAGCATCTTTGTCCTTGGCTTGTGAGGGCAACACCCAGCCCCAGCCACCTTCGCCGACGAACAACGGCGTCTTGCCTTCGACCGGTGGCGGAGCGATCACATTCTCGCCCTCGATGCCCAGCTTCCACGCCTCGCCGGCGGCCGTTCCGTTGCCACGTGCCATCGCCACTTGCCCGCCGACAAAAGCATTGATCTGGGACATGCCCAACACACCTTCGATGCCTAGCTTGAAAGGCTTTTCGACCAGGAGTTCGATGGCTTTCACGGCGGCGTCGCTGTCCATGTTGAACTTCTGATTCTCAGGGTCCCACCAGAAGGTGTCCAGGCTGCGCATGATGCTGAACAGACTGTGAGGATCCCAGCCGCTGCTATTTAGGCCCCAGAGCTTCACATTGCCCTTATCATCCTTCTGCTGCAACATCTCGGCCAGGGCAAACATGTCGTCGTAACTCTTGAACCAAACGCCTTCTTCGCCTTGTGAGCCGGGCCACAGGGCCTTCGCATCATCACCTGCCGCTTCGACGAGATCCGAGCGGGTGGTGACGGTATAGCCATCCCAGTTGTCCTCGTGCGGGACTCCCCAATATTCACCGTCGCCGGTGTAAGCGCCAATAGCGCCAGGTCGCCACCATTTCTCGACGTCAATACCCAGTGGCGCGAACACCTCGGTGTTGATGGGCAGGATGGCTTTTTGGCGCACGAGCGGCGGTGTACTGATCCCCATGTAGCACACCACGTCTGGCGCCGTACCTGCCGCGGAGGCAGACATGAACTTCGCTCCCAGGTCGCCTTCTTGTGGTTGCACGTCTACTTTTGCACCTGTGCGCTTCTCGAAGGTCTGGCCAAGCAGCTTATATCGCTCTACATGTGGATCGTACTGAATGCCCCACAAGACAATGGTCTTGCCACTGAGATCACGTGGGGTCCACTTGGGTCCACCTTCGAACTTCGGAGGTTCAGGGGGTGGCTCAAGTTCTTTAAAAACCTGCGTTGCACCGCTCTTGGGCAATCCGGCGGTAGCGGTTGCATCTGAAGACACTGCGGTGGGCTGTGTCTGCGAGGGTTGCCCGGATTGGGGTGGGGCTCCTGTACACGCAGTCAATACGGCGCCGGCGGTAGTAGTAGCAGTCAATTTAAGGAAGTTACGTCGCGTAATCCCAGACTTCTTTGACATGGTTTCCCCTCACTTGTCCTCTCATACGGACTGTGAAAGTGCTCATACGTGGAAATGAGCAGATTGCTCTGGTCACTCGACACTGGATTCGCTAGTGATTGTTTGATTGCTGATGAGCATACAATCAGTAGGCATGCCTCCTTGGATTCTCTTCACGGGCGACGGGGTATATTTCTCTTCAATTCATGGTGTGGCAGGTTCGACCTTATCCCGCCGCACACGCGCCATCACTTTGTCTACCCGCTCTTCGGAGTCACGCAGGTGGGCGAGTATGGCTGTATACGCGCCTTCTGCATCTCGGCGCGAAATGCACTCATATACCTGTTGGTGCGCCTCAAGTCACCTGTCACAACGGCCCCCGGCGACAGAAAGCCTTCGGCGATCACCGTCCTGAGCTGATCGACCAAGGGCTCCAGCAGAAGGGGCAGGAAGACGTTGTGCGTGGCTTTTGCGATCGCAATGTGGAAGTTCAGGTCGGCGTCAGTCCACAGGTCGATCGATTTGGTCATGTTGTCCTGCATCACGGTGAGGTAGTCGCGCAGGTTCTCAAGATCATGGCTGTCGGCGCGTTCGGCGGCCAGGCGCACGGTCCAACCTTCCAGGATTTGCCGCACCTCATATAACGATTTCAGCGAGGAATCAGCGCCAATGCGCTTGATGTAGTGGCCCAGCGCATTGGTGACGGAACCTACGTTGGGTTGAGTGACATATGCTCCACTGCCATCCAGGATGTCAATGATGCCCCTGGTCTGTAGCACTTTCAACGCCTCACGGATGACGTTGCGGCTGACGTCAAATTGTGTGGCGAAACTCTGCTCCGACGGCAACCTGTCGCCGACCGAAAACGCGCCGGAGAGGATGGCATTTTGGATCTCATCCGCGATGAGTTCGTACAAACGGGTTTTCGTTACTTTTTTGAACATGGCATCCGGCCTTGCTGTATGGCTGTAGGGATGTTGAGCTGTAGTACAGGTTTAGTATAGGAAACAGTATCGCATATGTCAAGCATATATTGTCATAATGAGCATGGTTGCTGACTTTCTTATAGCTCTCGCAAAGGTGCAAAGAAATCCCTTTGCATCTTTGCGAGCGACTCTCGTTTATCCGATAGAGCAGCCATTGGCGGATAATCGAACAGTCATGACAACACACTCTATTTCCGGCGACTACTACGACTGGACGCACACCCGGCGCCCCGAGCGCCCCTGGATCCATCACTATCATCAAACCTTCGTCGACAAAATTTTCCTGGCCAGCAAACCAAACCCAATGACCGGCGAACCCGCCAGGGTATCGTTCACGTTTGAACAGGCCCTGGCGCGTATCCAACAGGTCAACACAGTCACCCGCGGCATCCCGAAGATCGCCTACCTGGTGGGCTGGCAGCACGATGGTCACGACTCCAAGTACCCCGACTGGGGCACGGTCAACCCACGGCTGAAGCGACCGCAGGACCGCAGCGCGCTGGACAGCCTGCTCTGGCTGATGCAGGCAGGTGCCGCCTACAACACCGCAGTCAGCCTGCACATCAACATGCTCGACGCGTACCAGGATTCGCCGCTGTGGAATACCTATGTCGAGAACGACGTGCTGGTGAAGAAGGATGGCGTCCTGCGCGCCCACCCGCGCGCCGTGTGGGGCGGCCAGCAGGCCTATTGGGTGGACTACGCCAGGGAGTGGGAGACCGGCCTGGCCCAACAGCGCATCGACAACTTGTTATCCATGTTGCCGATCCAACAGCAGGGCACGATTCACATCGATGCCTTCCAGTTCCCCTACGATTACGACCAGCCCGAGCGACTCAACGCGGCCATGCGGCGCATCTTCCGCTACTGGCGCGACAAGGGTGTGGACGTCACCTGCGAGAACCAGTGGGATAGCCGTGTCGGCGACGGCTTCATCGGTTTGCAGCCGATGGCATGGCACCTGAACCCCAACTTCGGCGGTTGGAAGTACACGGTCGAGCATCCTGAGGTGCGCGAGGAAACCTGGATGGAGATTCCGCCTTCGCTGTGCTGCGGTGGCGTGGACTGGATCGATCTGCAGACCGGCCAGCTCTTCGGCACCAGCATGGAGGGCGAAGGCATCGCCGATGCGGATGATTTCCGCAGGCCGTTCTGCCTGCAGACCCTGCCGTGGTATTTCCTCAACCGCTTCGAACGCCAGCGCCTGGTCAAAGATGGGGCCACCCGGACGCTCTATCTCTCCGGCGGCGTTGTGTCGCGTGTGGTGGACGGGCACCGCAGCGTCCATCACGGCACACGCTTGATCGTCGACGGCGAGGACGTGTTCGTGCCGGCGCTGTGGCGGCTGGCGCGCGAGGTCATCGCCTATAGCGGCAGCGGCTATACCGCGCGGCGTTGGGAACTCCCGTCCGATTGGCGCGCTGTGCACGCCGTGGACCTGTATGACATCAATAAAGATGGATTGGTCCCCGCCGGGAGCGCTCAGGTCGAGGCGGGCAGCGTCGTGCTGTCGCTGCGCGCCGGGCAGGCTGTGACCGTCGTCCCCGCCGGCACCTCGCAGCGCGACCTCGACGCCATCGGCGTTTCCGGCCGTGCTGTAGGGCAAGCTGCCAGCTTGCCCCACCTCCCGTAGCGCGGCCTCGACGCCCTTGGCGTATCCGGCTGTGTTGTAGGGCAAGCTGCCAGCTTGCCCCACCTCCCGTAGCGCGACCAATGCCGCCGGCGTTTCCGACTTGTGTTGTCGTCGCCTCTTTACATTTCTGTTATAGAATGCGGGAATTGCGCGATTGGAAGGCCTTGCGCCGATCACTGAGGCCCTTGAGGCCCTTCCATCTATTGCACTGGGCTGGTGATGCGCCTTGCGCCCGCCGGCCTGGCACGATCCCGATCCCTTGATCCGAACGCTTGCATACGCCCTGGCGTGCACTCGCCATCACAGCCGAGTGTCTACGACTGCTTGTGACAGAGAGGATGCCTTGAAACGAAACATGCGCACACAACGATGGATCGGTACCGCATCACTACTGGCTCTAGCCATACTTGCCCCAATCCCAGTGCGAGTCAGCGCCGGCAACTCCCAGCCATCAGACGAGCGCGTGCTCGTCACCGCCTCGGACTGGCTCGAGGGTCAAGGGGTTGGGGTGTATTACACCGCCACGCCGTATGACGATCACCCAATGAACGAGGATGGCACCATCCAATACGAATGCGTGGAACTGGCGGTGCGTTTGTATGCCAAGCTGGGGTATACCAGACGCTGGCCGATCAACTGGGCCTATCAGGTTGCTGGCTTGCCGGGCAGACGAGAATTCCCGGATTGGATGTTTCTACAGAACGGTGGCCCGGTGCCACCGCGCCAGGGCGACATTGTGGTGTGGCCCTGGTGGTACAACGGTGGAACGGGGCACGTGGCCATCGTGGATCGCGTCGATGGCAGTTCGGTCCGGATCGTGCATCAAAATGTGTGGTGGGGACGCGAGCCGAAGCCGCTGTCGGAGATGATTCTGCACCACGGGTTGCAGAATGGGCAGGGGCGTTTCACACTCGTCGGCCGGGATGGCAGTTGGCCGATTGGGTGGGTGCACTCTGCCCGCATGGAGATCTGGCTAAGCCAGCAGTACCCGGTTGCGCTCGCAGCGATGGAGAATGCTCCTCCGCCAGAAGATGGCGCTCCGCCGGCGCCTGCCAATCTGGTAAACGAGGCTGCTGCCCCGGATGAGGCGCATCCGCAAGACGTTGCCGCCCCGGCACAAGTAAGCAGTCAATAGGATGCGGTCGATTGGCTTAGCCTATAAACTTGTCCAGAGAGTTCTTCAGGTCGCGCAGTGCCTCGTGATAATCGCCCTCCTGCGCTGCCTCGACCATGCAACTCTGCAGGTGATCCTCCAGAATGACCCGGCCTACGCTGTTGAGTGCTGACCGGACGGCGGCAAGCTGCACAAGTACCTCCGGGCATGGGGTGTCCTGCTCCACCATGCGCCGGACGGCCCTCACGTGCCCTTCGATTCGCGCCAGGCGGTTCAAAACAGCCTGGTGATGCTCGTGATGGTGTGGGGTCGTATTGGCGTTGGAAACCGGCCCTGGCTTTGCGGTGCCGGATGATTTGTTGGCCATATCGCTTCAACTCTAACACGTGGCAGGCACCAGCGAACTCTCACCTGCGCAAAGGTCCAGCGCCTTGGATCAATCGTGCCGCATTGGCCAGCACCGGCAGCGCGGACAGCTCGTGCATCAGCGCACCGGCCACCGGGCCAATGATGCCCACTCCACCCAGCACGACAGAGAGCACGTTCATGGACATGGAGAAAATGACGTTCTGACGAATGACCCGCAAGGTTCTGCGCGACAGGTCGATTAACTGCGGCAATCGTGCCAGATCATCCGCCATCAGGCCGATACCGGCGGTTTCCACCGCCACGTCAGTTCCGATCAACCCCATCGCCACACCGATATCGGCCGCGGCCAGCGCCGGGGCGTCGTTGACGCCGTCGCCGACAAAGGCTACCTTCTTCCCCCCGGCTTGCAGGTCGCGGATGATGCGCAGCTTATCCTGGGGGAGCACCTGGGCGTAGACACGCTCGATGCCCAGATACGCCGCGATGCGCTCGGCGGTGATCCGGTTGTCCCCGGTCAGCATGACGACCTCAACGCCCAGCCGCTTCAGATCGGCGACGGTCGCTTTCGCCTCCTCGCGGGGCGTGTCGGCCAGCGTCACCAGCCCGGCCACCTGGCCGTTCACCGCCACCGGGATGACCGTGTACCCTTCCTGCTCGAAAGATTGGAGCGGACGATCCGCATTCCCGGGCCACGTGACACCGCGGGCAGCGAGGAGGGAGCGATTACCAATCATCACGTCGTACCGGTCGACCTGTGCCGTCACTCCATAGCCCGGAAGCGTCACAAAATCGGTCGCCTGTCCAACCGGCACCTGGCGCTCGCGGGCCGCACGCACAATGGACCGGCCGATGGGGTGCTCGCTGTACTGCTCGGTGGCGGCGGCCAGGGCCAGGATTTGTTGTTCGCCCATTCCGTTCAGTGTCAGGATGGTCTGCACGACGGGCTGCCCCCGCGTAAGCGTGCCCGTTTTGTCGAGTGCGACCACGTTCACCTGGCCAATCTGTTCGAGGGCTGCGCCCGTCTTGACCAGCATGCCGCGCCTGGCGGCGTTGCCGGCGGCGGCCATCACAGCAGTGGGTGTCGCCAGGACCAGCGCGCACGGACAAACCACGACCAGTACGGTGATTGAGCGCAAGATGTCACCACTGAGGAGATAAACCGCGGCGGCAATCGCGAAGGTGACCGGCACCAGGACGCGGGCGTATTGGTTGGCCACACGCTGGACCGGCGCTTGTGCTACCTGGGCATCCTTCACCAATTGGACGATGTGGCCCAGGGTCGTCTCCGAGCCGGTCCGCGTGGTTTCAACTTCGAGCGCTCCCACCTCATTCAGCGTCCCGGCGAACACGTCGTCGCCGGCCCGCTTCTCGACCGGCATGGACTCGCCGGTGATGGCTGCCTGTGTCACGGAGGCGGATCCCTGGAGCACGCGCCCGTCCACGCCAACCCTCTCTCCACTGCGCACCAATACGACATCCCCTTTCCGCACTTGCTCGATGGGGATTTGCCGCTCCGCACTGCCCTGGCGAACAGTCACCATGGCGGGCACTAACTGTGCCAGGCCCTTCAGGGCATTGTTGGCGCGGGCAATGGTCAGGTTCTCCAGCCAGTCACCGATGGCGAACATGAATACCACGAGCGCGGCGGCGCTGTATTCACCCACGGCGATGGCGGCAAGCATCGCGACGGAAGACATCACCCCGGCGGTGATGTCATGGTGGACGAAGACGTTGCGTGCCGCCAGCGCGAACAGCGGCATGCCACCGATCACGGCTGAAGCGAAGTAGAGCCACCGGCTGAGATCGGGCAAACCGCCGAGCCCGGCCAAAAATCCAGCCAGCAGCAATCCGCCGTTCACGCAGGCAATGATCGTCTCTTTCGAGAGCAGTAACTCGCGGTAACGGGTGAAAACGCCTGGCCGCACGGCGCGGCAGTCAGCGCAATCGGCCTGATCGACAGTGGTCACATTTGCCATATTCACTCGCCTTCAGTTGAGGATATCCCCCATGGGGGGATAGGGGATTATAGCCCATCCCACTTTCAGAAGTGAAAATGGAGCATGTGTTGCAGAATGGGCAATGGCGCTTCACGCTGGTTGGCTGGGATGGCATCCAGCCGGTGGGATGGATTCACTCTGCGCGCATGGAAGAGTGGCTCAGCCGGCGGCATCCCGTTGCACCTCTGATCGACACCAGCTCCCATCCTGCCCGGCATGATGCTCAGTAGTGGAGCGGCTCGCCCGCACCCGTGCAACCTGCCATCCGCAGCGACATCTGTACGCGCCGTAGCCGTCACCCTTGCGGTTGCCAGTGTGCCAGCGCAACGAGGTCGCGCAAAACGTTAACGCGCACCCTGCCACTTCTGCGTATTTGACACAGCGCCCACATTTGACTATAATCAAATCTATAAATATTCAAAGATAGTGAGTGGCTATGCCTGATTCCCTGCGCCGGTTCAAAGCCGAGTTTTTCAAGGCGTTAGCTCATCCGATCCGCATCGCCATCCTGGAACTCCTGCGGGCGGGCGAAATGAGCGTCAACGAACTGCAGACGAAACTGGAGATCGAATCATCCAGTGTTTCGCAGCAGTTGGCCGTTTTGCGCAGCCGGAACATCGTCGAGACGCGTAAGGAGGGGACCACCGTGCATTATCGTGTGCGCGATCCCCAGGTGTTTGAGTTGCTCGATGTCGCGCGCCGCATCTTCAATGCGGATCTCATCAATACGCAATCGATGTTGGAGCAACTGGAAGAAGAAGGTGTGTCTGAGGTTTCGCCCAGGCGCACCACCAGGCGTGTGGCTGGCCGCACACGCTAAGAACTGAAAACGAATCGAAAACGCTAACAGGACATAGCGCTAAAGTCTGATTGACAGACGCGGGGGAACCAATCGACTGTGGGGTGAATCCGGGCTTGCCCGGTAGGATCACTTTTGGGATCCGAACCCGTCAGCTAACCTCGCCAGCGTGCCAAAAGACCCGTAGCCTCAATCGAGGCTGGCGGGTCTTGTCGTTTAGATCAAAAGGATGATCATGCCTGCTCTCTTTCGTAAAATTCTTCAAACCGGGCTTGTGACAGAACCTCTCGGCCCCGCTGAGGCTGAGATTGTCCAGTTGGTCGCTCAGGTTGATCGGCAGGCACAACGGCTGCTGGGCCGCGCCCTTGCCATCCGCGAGGTGGATGCCGGATCGTGCAATGGTTGCGAGATCGAGATTACGGGCCTTACCGGCCCGGTGTATGACAGCGAGCGCTTCGGGATTCAATTCGTGGCATCGCCACGTCATGCCGATTTGCTGCTGGTCACTGGCCCGGTGACGCGCAATATGGAGGTGCCGCTCCGCAAGACCTACGAAGCCACGCCGGACCCGAAACTGGTGGTCGCCGTCGGCGACTGTGCCCAAACATGTGGCGTATTCAGGGGCAGTTATGCGGTTATCGGCAGCGTGGACAAGGTGATTCCCGTCGATGTGTTTGTGCCGGGCTGCCCGCCCGAACCCGCCGACATTCTGCGCGGGATTCTGGCTGCGCTGGATCGGGTGTCGGCGCAACGCGCATGACCATTCTGGAGTTTCCCGCGCGTTGGTTCGACCGGCTTCCGCCATCGAGCGCGAAGGCACTGGTGTGGCGATATGGGTTGTTTTGAAAACTGTTTTGAAACAAAAAGCAATAAACCATGATGACCGTTTTGTTTCTTGTGATGATTGCAGCTTACGGCTTTGGTGCGTGCGTGGCGTTGTTGGGGGGGGCGGGGCTCGATCGGGCGCGGCTGGTGGCTGCCGGTGCGGCGACCGGCGCGGGCGCGGGTCTCGCACTCGGCGCCGTGGTGATCGCATCGGGCCAGCCATTCGCGCTATTGATCCCCGAACTGCTCCCGATTGCCGGCGGTCTCGCGCTGCGGCTCGATCCACTCGGCGCATTCTTTCTGATCGTGATCGGCGCCGGCGCGATCCCGGCGGCGATCTACGGCGCGGGCTACTCGAAGGCCTACGAGGACGGACACGCATCGCTACGCCTGCTCGGCGTGATGTTTAACCTGTTCCTGCTGGCGATGAGTCTCGTCACGCTGGCGGATAACGTGTTCACCTTCCTGCTGATGTGGGAAGGCATGTCGCTGACCTCGTACTTCCTTGTGATCACAGAGTCGAGCGAAGACAGCACGTTGCGTTCGGGCAACTGGTATGCAGCCATGACGCATGCAGGGCTGGCGTTGTTGCTGGCCGCGTTCGTGCTGTTGATGAACGGCGGAACGGGCGCGTTCTCCGATCTGCGCGCCGGCGCAGTCACGTTGTCGCCGGAAGTCCGCAACCTCATTTTTGTGCTGGCGCTGTTCGGCTTTGGGTCCAAGGCGGGCATCGTGCCGCTGCATGTGTGGCTGCCACGCGCCCATCCCGCTGCGCCGAGTCACGTCTCAGCGTTGATGTCGGGAGTGATGATTAAGTTGGGTGTGTATGGGCTGTTGCGCGTCGCGCTCGACTTGCTGGGCGGCGGCCCGACATGGTGGGGGGCATTGGTGCTGGGCCTCGGCGCAGTTTCGGCGCTGTTCGGCGTGCTGTACGCGCTGATGGAGCACGACCTGAAGCGGCTGCTGGCCTATCACTCGGTCGAGAATATCGGCATCATTTTTATCGGCTTGGGTGCTGGGCTGATCTTCCACAGTTCCGGATTGATGACGCTGGCAGTGTTGGGCTTTATCGGCGGGCTGTATCACACGATCAATCACGCGAGCTTCAAAGGGCTGCTGTTTCTCGGCGCGGGATCGGTGCTGCACGCGACGGGCACGCGCAACATGGAAGAAATGGGCGGCCTGATCAAGCGGATGCCGTGGACGGCGCTGTTCTTCCTGATCGGCTCAGCCGCCATTTCCGCGCTGCCGCCGCTCAACGGCTTTGCGTCGGAGTGGCTGGTTTTTCAGTCGTTACTGGGCGGCCTCGCTCTCCCGATGCCCGAAATCGCGCTGGCCATTCCGATCGCGGTCGGCATGCTGGCGCTGACCAGCGGTCTGGCGGCGGCATGCTTTGTGAAAGCTTTTGGCATCTCATTCCTCGCCCTCCCGCGTTCGCGCGAAGCCGAGCACGCACACGAGTCGCCTTTGTCCATGCGGGTGGGCATGGCGATCCTCGCGCTGGCGTGCGTCGCGCTAGGCCTTGCGCCGTTTGCGGTCGTGCCGATGCTGGGCGGTGTGCTGGCCGGCCTCGGTGGCCTGCCCGACACGCGGCCTGTCTTCACGCTCGATCTGTCGGTACAGGCCCCGGCGGGTTTCGCTCAAATTTCGCCGGCATGGATCGGGGTGGGGTTGTTCGTGCTGCTGGCGCTCGTGCCGCTGGTGATGCGGCTGGCACGCGCCAATCGCAAGTTGCGCGTCGGTGACACCTGGGGCTGTGGGCGCATTGGGCAGACGGCGCGCATGGAGTACACGGCTACCTCGTTTGCCGAGCCGCTACGCCGGGTATTCGCCGAACTCTATCGCCCTGCGAAGGAACTGACGATCGACTTTCATCCGGAGTCCAAGTATTTTGTCCAGTCGATCGAATACAAGAGCGAGATCATGCCGCTGTTCGAGCGGGTTTTGTACGATCCATTGCTGCGCCTGGTGCGGCGCGTGTCTCGGCAAGTGCGGCGGGTGCAGGCCGGATCGGTGCACCTGTATCTCATGTACATCGCCGTCATACTGATTCTGCTGCTCGTTGCGGCCAGATGGTTTTGATCCACGCAGTTACGCGCAAAAGTACAAAGAGGGATGGTTATGACCGGGTATGTGTTTGAAATGGTGCAGGGAGTGCTGGCGTTATTGCTCGCGCCGGGTTTGGCAGGCTTCGTGCGCTGGGTGAAGGCTCGCTTGCAGAACCGCCGCGGCGCGCCGCCGTGGCAGCCGTACTTTGAACTTCGCAAGTTGTTTGGCAAGGAAGTCATCGTGTCGAGCAACGCCTCGTGGCTGTTCCGCTTCGCGCCGTACGTCATCTTTGCCAGCGCGATCGCGGTGACGTTGCTCGTTCCGCTGATCGCTGCGCCGTTGCCGTTCGATGGCATGGGCGATCTGCTGATGGTCGTGTACCTGCTTCTGCTGGGAACGTTCTTCCTCGCCCTGGCAGGGCTCGACGTGGGTACGGCATTTGGCGGGATGGGGGCGAGCCGCGAGATGACGGTGGCCGCGATTGCCGAGCCGACGATTGCGCTGGCCATCTTCGGTCTTGCGCTGGGCGCAGGCTCGACGAACCTGGGGCGCATCGTGACACAAACGCTGGCAAATCCGGCGGTGGCCGTCAGCCCAGGCCGTCTGCTCGCCTTCGCGGCGTTGTTCATCGTGACGCTGGCCGAAACCGGTCGCTTGCCGGTGGATAACCCGGCCACACATCTCGAATTGACGATGATTCATGAAGCCATGATTCTGGAGTATTCGGGCCGTTACCTGGCGCTGATTGAGTGGGGGGCGTGGCTGAAACTGACGATCTTCTTCACGCTGCTGGCGAACCTGTTTGTGCCGTGGGGCGTGGCGACGACGTTCGATCCGGCCGCGCTGGCGCTCGCCGTCGCATCCCTGATCGTCAAACTTGCCGTGCTGGGCGTGATCATCGCGGTGGTCGAGACGCGCGTCGCCAAACTGCGGCTGTTCCGCGTGCCGGAGTTGCTGGGCGTGTCATTCGTGCTGGCGCTGCTGGCCGTCACGTCTTCATTCCTTTTGAAGTAGGGCGGGATTACTTTTCGCTCTGCGGCGATACACCATGAACGATATTCTCTTTTCTCAACTGTCGACGTTTGGTTCCAGCGTGGTCTTGCTGTTCGGCATCGCCTTGTTGTGGCGCAAGAGCCTGCATGCCTACACGGTTGTCTTTCAGTGGCAGTCGGTGATGCTGGCCGGGCTGTTGCTGGTCATCGGCTACTTCGGTCATGACGTCGAACTGTACTTCGTCGCAGTGATTCTCTTCGTTTTGAAGGTTTTGATCCTGCCGCGCTATCTGGGGAAATTGGAGCAGCGCTTCGGCGGAGAACGTGAGTCGCAGCCCTATGTCAACGTTGCCACGTCCCTGATCGCCTCGGGCTTGCTGGTGCTGCTGGCTTATGCGGTCACGCGCCCGCTGGTGCAGGTGAGCAGCCTGCCGACGCGCGGCGGCTTGCCACTGGCCGTCGGCCTGATCTTCGTTGGGCTGTTCGTCGTCATCACACGCAAGAAGGCACTGGCACAAATCGTCGGCTTCCTGGTAATGGAGAACGGCATTGCGCTGCTGGTTGCGCTGGGCACCTACGGCATCCCTCTCATTGTCGAACTGGGTGTGTTCCTCGACGTGCTGATGGGCTTTCTCGTCATGCAGGTCTTCGTCTATCACATTCACGGCACGTTCGAGTCGATCGATGTGGATCAGTTGAACGAACTTCGACATTAGAGAACACCATGACTTTCTTCTTTTTGCTCCTGCCTCCCCTGGTTGCCTCACTGCTGGCGTTCCTCGTCCGGCCTTATCGCGCGTTCGTCGGCTGGGCCAGCGCGCTGTTATCGCTGATCTCACTCGGCGCCGCAATCACCATCGCCGCGCAGACCATCGCGGGGAACGTTCCGACCTGGGGATTGACGATCGACTCACTCGGCCTCGAAGACGTGCTGCGCGCCGATAGTCTCTCGGCGTTGTTGATGGTGTGCATCACCGCCGTCGCGGCGCTCACGCTGTTTCTCAGCCCCGGTGTTGGGCGCGAGCTGCGTTACACGGCGCCACAACTGCGCCGTTACCAGGTCTTTATCAACCTGTTCATCGCCGCGATGCTGCTGGCCGTATCGGCCAACAACGTCGGCGTGATGTGGATCGCCGTGGAGGCGACGACGATTTTCTCCGCCTTCCTCATCCCGCTCACCCTCAGCAAGACGTCGATTGAGGCGTCTTGGAAGTACATCCTGATCAGTTCGGTTGGCATCGGGTTGGCCTTCGCCGGGACAGTGTTGGCTTACTTCGACTTTGTGGCGCGCTCGGGTCGCATCGAAAATGCGCTGAACTGGACGACGCTCATGGCGACCGCGCCGTCGCTACACGCCGAAGTCATCCGGCTGGCGTTCGTCTTCCTTCTGATCGGCTTTGGGACGAAAGCGGGCATCGCGCCGATGCACACGTGGAAGCCAGACGCGTATGGCGAATCACCTGCACCGCTGGGCGTACTGATGTCGTCGTCCCTCTTTGCCGTGGCAACTTACACGATCGTGCGCTGGAAGGCGGTGGCCGATGCGGCGTTGGGTCGCGGTTATACCGACAATCTATTGCTGGCCCTCGGCCTGCTGTCGCTGCTAGTCGCCGCATTTAGCGTGGTGCTGGCGACGAATTACAAACGTATGCTGGCTTACTCCAGTATCGAGCATACCGGGTTGATCTGTCTCGGGTTGGGGTTGGGACCATTGGGCGCGTTCGCCGCGCTGCTGCATCTCGTCAATCATACGGCGGCCAAGTCGCTCATGTTCTTCCTGGTAGGCAACATCGAGCAGGTCTATGGCTCGCCGCTGATCGAACGCGTGCGTGGTCTGTCGAAGGTGTTGCCGTGGACAGGCGGGCTGTTCGCGGCAGGATTGCTGGCGCTGATTGGTCTGCCGCCGTTTGGCCTGTTCGTATCCGAGTTTGCGCTGTTCCGTGCCGGATTCGCGTTGAATCAACCCTGGCTGATGGGCGCCACCCTGGTCTTGTTGAGCGTCGTGTTTGTATCGTTCATCGTGCATCTCAACAAGATGCTGTATGGCCCGCCGCCCGTGGGCGTGATCGCCGGCCAGGTCGATCGGCTGTGGAACATCGCGCCGTTGTTGCTGGTGATCGGCGTGCTGGTGGTGTTAGGCCTGACGCTGCCCGTGCCATTGGCAGCCCTGCTCGAGCAGAGCGTGGAGATTATTGCGAAATGACTGACTTTTCTCGTCTGCGAGCCGCGTTGGCGGACAATCTCCAGGGTCGCGCGACGAATATCCGCGTGCGGCGCGACAACGAATTGCACTTTCAGATCGTGCGGGGTGACGTGCTGTGTCTGGCCGAATTCCTGCGCGCCGGCTTCGGGGCCGAGTTGATCCTGATGGTCGCCAACGACCGCCGCGCCGATAAGGGCGTGTTTGAAGTTCACTATCTCTTTGCAAACGATCGTGAGAGCTGGTTCGCTCACGCCACCAAGGATGTGCCCGTCGACGATCCCATCATCACCTCGTTGGCGACCTTCTATTATCCGGCCTCGCGTTTCGAGCGCGAGATCGAAGATACGTTCGGCATCAAGGCAGTCGCCCATCCGGACTACCGCCCGTTGGTGCGCCACGCCTTCTGGCCGGAGGATTATTTCCCGCTG